>CAYILT010000092.1:0-11727 GCA_964364055.1 uncultured Nitrospiraceae bacterium
CATTGAGCTCCTACATCGCGCTTCAGTTCACGGGCTCGACGACCTTTACCGGCATGTCAGGCGTGAAAAAAGAGCTCAAGATCGGCATCCCGCTCTATGTCGGGGCGGCAAGCGTATCATTGATCCTGATGGTAGTTTTCAAACTCAGGGAATGGAGTGTGATATGAAGTACCTTGCAAATGTAACGACTCTTGAGTATTTGACGAACAAGTGCACAGGGTGCGGCAGATGTGTTGAGGTCTGCCCGCGCGGCGTCTTCGCGCTTGCGGAAGGAAACAGCACCCTCACCCCTGCCCGATACATAAACTCCCCTCACCCCTTCCCCTCTCCCCTGGAGGGAGAGGGACAAAGGGAGAGGGGGCTTTATCCTCGGGAGGGAATAAGGCGGGGGGGTGTTCTTCGGGCAGTGGTCACGGACAAGGACCTGTGCATGGAGTGCGGGGCCTGCGCCTTGAACTGCGAGTTCGGCGCGATTGCCGTCAACACCGGCGTCGGATGCGCAGCCGCCCTGATCAACGGCATGATCACCGGCGGGGCGCCTTCCTGCGGCTGCGACGGTACGGCGGGCAGCGTCTGCTGCTGAGCCGGAACGGAAAAATATTTTGACAGGATTACAGGATAACGGCGGATAAAATCGGATAAAAACTGTTGAAAGGTGGATTGTAAGTCTGAAAACGCACCCTAAAGGGTGCGGCTACCTTGCGATAAATTAAAACGATACGATTTGGTAGCCGCAGGCTTTAGCCTGCGAAATTAGTATTTAAACGCCAGGTAGAATATCCTGTCAATCCTTTCAATCCTGTTATCCTGTCAAAGTCTTGCACTGCTTTAGTTGTTTCCATTTTGAATAGACGTTGATTCCTTAATATATTATGCTCCTCATCAACCCACCAGTCGCTAAACCATCCGAGCCGCCGGCCGGCATCGCCAAGCTTGCTGGCGCACTCAGTGCCCACGCGATCCCCTGCAGGATCCTCGACGCGAACCTTGAAGGACTATTCTATCTGCTGGACCAGCCCTGCGCTGCGGCCGATACCTGGACCCGCCGCGCGATCAAGGGCCTCCCGAAGAACATCGCCTCTCTCCGCGACCCCGCGACCTACCGGTCCCTTGACCGGTACAAGCGCGCGGTCCGGGACATCAACCGCGTGCTCGCGGTGTCGCGTAGCAATAGCGGCGCGGTCCCGGGACTGGCCGACTATCAGCACCAGCACTGGTCTCCCCTCCGAAGCGCCGACCTGATCGCGGCAGCGGAACATCCGGAGCAGAATCCCTATTATCCGTGGTTCAGTAAACGGTTGCCGGAGCTTCTTTCTGAAGGGCCGACGCGGTTTGTCGGCATCTCTCTCAACTATCTGAGCCAGGCGCTCTGCGCATTCGCCATGATCGGATTTATAAGGAAGGAATTCCCCGGGTTGAAGATCGTCCTGGGCGGAGGCTTGGTAAGCTCGTGGATGAAGCGGCCCGATTGGAATGACCCGTTCACCGGTCTGGTCGATCACCTGGTCGCGGGCCCGGGAGAGGCGCCGCTGCTCTCCCTGCTTGGCGTCGAGGAAGGTCGAGGAGAGCACTATGTGCCTGACTACGGGTCCCTGCCACGTGATGAATATCTATCTCCCGGCTTCATCCTTCCCTACAGCGGATCGAGCGGATGCTACTGGAACAAATGTTCCTTCTGTCCTGAAACGGCGGAAGACAACCCCTATCATTCGGTCCCCGCACATCGCGCGATGGAAGATATCCGTTCGCTCGTCGCGGGAACGAGGCCGGTCCTGCTCCACTTGCTCGACAACTCGGTAAGCCCGGCGCTCATGCGAGCCCTCGCCGCTGACCCGCCCGGCGTTCCGTGGTATGGGTTCGCGAGGATCGGGCAGGACCTGACGGACCTCGACCACTGCAAGGCGCTCAAACGCTCCGGCTGCGTGATGCTGAAGCTGGGACTGGAATCCGGCGACCAGGGAGTGCTCGACCGGCTGCAGAAGGGGATCGACCTCGACATGGCGTCACGGGTACTCAAGACCCTCAAGAAAGCAGGCATCGCGGCGTATGTTTATCTTCTCTTCGGTACGCCGGAGGAGTCGGAGGCCGAGGCGAGGAAAACACTGGAGTTCACCGTCCGGCACGCCGACGCGATCGGATTCTTGAACCTTGCCGTGTTCAACATGCCGGTATGTTCTCAGGAAGTGAAAGGATATGATACGGAGAAGTTCTACGACGGCGACCTTTCGCTCTATACCGGGTTCACCCATCCCCGCGGCTGGGACCGGAACGTGGTGCGCCGGTTCCTGGACAAGGAGTTCAAGAAGCACCCGGCCGTATCGGCCATTCTGAAGAACGACCCCCCGGTGTTCACCTCCAACCACGCGGCCTTTTTCACAAGGCCCTAGCGGCGCGACAAGGCCCGAAGCGCGCGCAACAGTTAATCTGGTCAATCCTTACAAGGAAGATCGACCCTTCAGGTGATGACATAATGCTGTTTGTATCAAGCATTTTGTGATATAGTTTTCAAACAATCAACCCCTGTAAGTCACCCTTTCGGAACTGAGCGCTGTATCTTGTTAACGCTACCGTCATTCAGGATTCCTTGCAATTCTAAAAGACATTTGATAATATTGATCACATGAAAATATATCTTGATGTATGCTGTCTCAATCGCCCTTTCGATGATCAGACTCAGGACAGGATACATCTTGAGGCAGAAGCAATTCTTTCTATCCTTAATCACAGTCGAGCGGCTGGTTGGAGCGTGATAGGAAGCGATGCGATAGATTACGAAATATCGAAAATGCCCGATAATGACAAACGGCTCATGGTGCAGATTCTTTCAACCGCGCATGATACGCATGTTGGAGTCGATGCAGGAGTTGAAAAGCGCGCTCTTGAACTCAAGATAGCGGGACTGAAACCTCTGGACGCGCTGCACGTAGCCTGCGCGGAAAAAGCAAAGGCGGAAATCCTTCTTACAACAGACGATAATTTGTTGAACAAGTCTTTTAAAAGCAAAAGAACGCTGAAAGTGAAAGTAGAAAACCCGTTGCGGTGGGTGATGGAGGTGCTTAAATGAGTACGGTGACGATGAGCCCGGCTGTCATACGAAAGGTCGGTCTGGAAGCAGTCGCAAAGAAACTGGGACCACTCGGCATGGTGCGTTTCCTGCAACAGTTCGAAACGGGACGAGGGGACTATACTAAGGAGCGAGACCAGTGGCTTAAAAATGCCGATACACAGGAGATCATATCCGAAATAAGGAAGAAACGGTAACTGCTCCCTCCGCAATAAAGCATCGATGATCATTTGCTCAGATGTCTTCGAAGCTTTACTCAAGTGCCCCACTAAACGCTGTCTCCGGTTTCACGGAGGACCAGCTTCAGGAAACACTAACGCTGATTGGGCGAAGACTCAAATTAAAAGAACCATCATCGGTAACGAAATATACTCGAGGTGAGGCCAATAAACCAGAGGCAGAGAAATTGACCAGGCTAATGCAGGCTGCGATGAATAGCAATAATCAAGGCTGACCCTCATACCCTCTCATACCCTCATACCCCCAAAAATATCGGCCCCCGCAAAATCAGTAAATTCGTTGAGGAGCTGGTACGCCCGCACGTCGTTCGCCCCAACCTGGAACTGGCATATTCGCAGATGTCCAAGGACAAGATGCGGGAATCAGAAGCCTTGGAATGGGCAGAGGTCATCTTTAAGGACACAGCACATGAAAAGAGGTGAGGTCTGGTGGGTTAATTTTGATCCTTCCGTTGGCGGTGAAATCAGAAAGAAATGCCCTGCCGTCATCGTCAGCAATGACGCATCAAACAAATTTCTCAACCGAGTCCAGGTTATCCCTCTCACCAGCAAAACAGATCGTCTCTATCCGAGTGAGGCGTTAGTTCTCTTCAAAGGAAAAGAAAGCAAGGCAATGGCCGACCAGTTGGCAACGGTAAGCAAGCTGCGACTGTTTAAACGTGCCGGCGATCTCTCAGAGGAAGACTTGGTCAAAATCGGAGAGACGATCAAGCTGCAATTGGATATTTTCTGAATTTCAGGTCTGACACCAGACGGTATGGCGACCTTTCGCTCTATACCGGGTTCACCCATCCCCGCGGCTGGGACCGGAACGTGGTGCGCCGGTTCCTGGACAAGGAGTTCAAGAAGCACCCGGCCGTATCGGCCATTCTGAAGAACGACCCCCCGGTGTTCACCTCCAACCACGCGGCCTTTTTCACAAGGCCCTAGCGGCGCGACAAGGCCCGAAGCGCGCGCAATGTTTAATCCGGCCTATCCTTCTACCTGTTCCGATGGAAACTTTCTACCCAATCCGATAAAGCTACTAACCATTCAGGCTAACCCTTACAAGGAGGATCGCCACTTCAGATGATCACATAGTACTGTTTGTATCACGCATTTTATGATATAGTTTTCACGCAATAGTTCTTCCTGTACTATGGCGTTAGCTGAGGATATTGAGAAGTTCAGATTTCATCCCGCAATTGATGACGACAGGCTATGCCAAGATAATCAGAATCTCTTGTGGGGAAGAGTGGATAGGAATGCGGAATGCCCCAAAGACATGAACGCTCCTCATGTGTTCCTGTTACTGTTGAAAGTATCATATAGCAACAACGTCCCCGAGATGTCCCCGAGATGTTCTACGAAAACGGAGATACATCAGCAGCTCCTCGAATTTCTGAAGGGCCATGAGACGGCGAATCCGGCATTATTTACCGCACGACGCGGGACTCGGTCGAAGCGACCGCTGATTTTCTCACGACCCACGACATAAAGGCGCTTCCCTACCACGCCGGATTGCCTGCGGAGGTACGCGACAGGAACCAGGAAGCGTTCAACAAGGATGAGGTCCCCGTTATTGTCGCAACGATCGCATTCGGGATGGGCATCGACAAGTCCAATGTCCGGTTTGTGGTGCACGCCGATCTTCCGAAGCACATCGAGGCCTATTATCAGGAGACGGGCCGCGCCGGCCGCGACGGAGAACCGGCGCACAGGAGACCATAGGGTCGCGTCTTGTATTTTGAGGAGACCATAGAGACCATAGGGTCGTAGAGACCATAGGGTCGCGTCTTGTATTTTGATGTTGGCTTACGGCTTACTCTAAATCAAACTCAGTCCCAGGCGGGCGGAAGATATCCTGTAGAGGATCAAGGAATATCGCTGTGCGCCGAACTATATCATTCATGCGCCCTCACATCCTGTACTTGAAGTAATCAGCGACGGCTTCGTGGTAACTATGACGTGAAGCCCATAGGGTCGCGTCTTGCCTTTTGATATCTGCTTACAATACACCCTACACCAGCGCAGATATTGGGGTGCTTCTTTGATCTTGACAAGGATGACAAGGATAAAGAAATTACCATATTGAGACTCTGCACTGAAGTTTCGTTGTATCATCGCATCACCGTAGCGCACCGGCAATCCGGTTCATAAATGGCGCTTTCCTTTTATTCCGGATTTATGTTATTATTTATGCAGTTCTTTGGAAATTTTCAAGCGGCTATGAAAGATGTCTGTTCGTCGAGGTTTCGACAGTGTCCAAGGCCTATATAGAAACAACGATCCCCAGTTATCTGGCGGCAAAACCGAGCCGAGAAATAATAGTGGCGGCGCAGCAGCAGGTTACCGCTGAATGGTGGAACGAGTCGCACAGCAAGTATGATTTATATATCTCCGAGGCGGTGATAGATGAATGTGCTGCCGGTGATCATGAGGTCGCAGGTCGACGTCTGAAATTTATCAGGAATTTGCCGATACTCAAGATATCTAAGGAAGTCGTGCAGATTGCGATAATTTATGGGAAACTGCTTGCTATCCCGGATAAGTCGAAAACGGACGCCGTTCATCTGGCCCTTGCCGTTTATCATGAAATGGATTATCTGCTTACGTGGAATTGCAGGCATCTTGCACATGGCGAGGTGAGAACAAAGATCCACCAATACAATATGAGGAATGGATTGTTCGAACCCATGATCGTTACACCGTCGGAGTTAATGGAAAGGAGATAGACATGAAATGGGAAGATCCGATTGTCGCCGAGGTAAGGAAAACCAGGGCGCGGCTCCAGGAAGAAGCTGGGGGATTTGACGCATATATCAAGAAACTTCAAAAAAAGGAGCTTAAACATACGAAGCGTTTGGTTTCCAAAAGGGAATCACGCAAGGTGGTTGCGAAAGCATCGTAGTGAATGAGGTGTTCTTATGATTGAAAAAGCAATCCGGCAAACAATAAACGCCTTTATCAAGGAATTGAAAAGGAAAAAAATAAAAATAGCCAAGGTTGTCCTTTTTGGCTCGCGCGCCTCAGGGCGGGCACACGAATACAGCGATATCGATGTGGCGGTAGTATCGCCCGATTTTGGAAAAGACCGCTACCGAGAAGGAGCGGATCTTTTTGAAATCGCCTGCGCCATTGATCCCCGAATCGAACCTGTCCCGATTTCGTTGTCATCCTATGAGAACGATACCTGGATCCCGATCATTTACGAGATCAGAAAAAACGGCATTGAACTGCAAGCAGCATAGTCAAACTAAACTCGCCTGAATAATTCCAACCAGAACCCATAGGGTCGCGTCTTGACTTTTGATGTCGGCTTACAACACACCTTAGACCACACGTAATTTCAGTCGGACGTTTTCCGTGATTGCTGATCCCTTGATGATAATTCGCTCATAGAAAGTATTGAATTAACTTGACGAAAAACTTAACGTATACTATACGAACAAAACAGGGTAATCAGGGGATACACGCCGAACTATATCATTCGAGCGCCCTCACATCCTGTATGTGAAATAATCGGCAGAACCCATAGGGTCGCGTCTTGACTTTTGATGTCGGCTTACAACACACCTTAGACCACACGTAATTTCAGTCGGACGTTTTCCGTGATTGCTGATCCCTTGATGATAATTCGCTCATAGAAAGTATTGAATTAACTTGACGAAAAACTTAACGTATACTATACGAACAAAACAGGGTAATCAGGGGATACACGCCGAACTATATCATACATGCGCCCTCACATCCTGTACTTGAAGTAATCAGCGACGGCTTCGTGGCAACTATGACGCAATCACATCCCACTCCCTCGATCCATCATGCCCTCCAGACGGTTTTCGGGTTCGATTCCTTCCGGCCTAATCAGGAGGACATCATCAGAGCGGTCCTGGAGAAGCGGGATGTCTTCGCGGTCATGCCGACGGGCGGCGGGAAATCCATCTGCTACCAGCTTCCGGCGGTGCTGATGCAGGGGACGGCTGTGGTCATCAGCCCGTTGATCTCCCTGATGAAGGACCAGGTGGACGCGGCAAAGGAAAACGGCATCGCGGCCGCTTACCTGAACAGCTCGCTCGACGCGGATGAGATGTCAGGCGTTATCCGCAGGCTCAAGGGCAATCAGCTCAAGCTCCTCTATATCGCGCCGGAGCGGTTTGCCATGCCGCAGTTCGTGGAGCTGCTGCGGGAACTTCCCCTGTCGCTTTTTGCCATCGACGAGGCGCACTGCATATCGGAGTGGGGCCATGACTTCCGGCCCGACTACCTCTCCCTGTCGGCCATCCCCGCCGGCTTCCCCGGCGTTCCCGTCGCCGCCTTTACGGCCACGGCCTCGGAAAAGGTGCAGCAGGACATCATCCGGAAGATCGGACTGAAGGACCCTTACTGCGTGAGGGCATCCTTCAATCGTCCCAACCTCTTTTATCAGGTTGCCCCGAAAACGGAACTCTCTCAGCAGCTCCTCGAATTTCTAAAGGGCCATGAGGGCGAATCCGGCATTATTTACCGTACCACACGAGACTCGGTCGAAGCGGCCGCTGAACTTCTCTCGACCCACGGCATACAGGCGCTTCCCTACCACGCCGGATTGCCTGCGGAGGTACGAGACAGGAACCAGGAAGCGTTCAACAGGGATGAGGTCCCGGTTATTGTCGCGACCATCGCTTTCGGTATGGGCATTGACAAGTCCAATGTCCGGTTTGTGGTGCACGCCGACCTTCCGAGGCACATCGAGGCCTATTATCAGGAGACGGGCCGCGCCGGACGCGACGGAGAACCGGCGCACTGCCTGCTGTTGTTCAGCCGCGGCGACATCCCGAGGATACGCTATTTCATCGACAAGATGGAGGATGAAGCAGAACGGTCGATCTCCCTTCAAAAACTGAACCAGACCGTGCGCTTCGCCTCCCATAATGCATGCAGACGAAAACAGCTTCTCGCTTTTTTCGGCGAAGCCTATCCGGCGGACAACTGCGGCGCCTGCGATATCTGCACCGGCAACGTCAATCGCACGGACATCACGACCGACGCGAAGATACTGATGTCCGCCATGGCGCGGACGAATGAACGCTTCGGCATCAACCATGTCATGGATGTCGTCATGGGCGCGGACACGAAGCGCGTGCGGGAACTCGGGCATCACGCCATCAAGACCTTCGGAGCGGGAAGGCACGGTGATAAACACCACTGGCGGTTCATTATCGACGAACTGCTTGCGCAGGAACTGATCGTCCAGGACGGCGATCGGTACCCGGTGCTGAAACTTACGCCCAGGGGCAGGGCCGCGCTCACGGGAACGGATCAGGTGTTCGGGCTGAAACGCGAAGAGAGGCCCGTCAGCGAGCGGCGCAGGAAAAGCGCCGAGGCCGGTCCATTCGATGCCGCGCTTTTTGAGAAGCTTCGGACCGTCCGAAAACGCCTTGCCGAGGCCAACCACGTGCCCCCGTATGTTATCTTTTCAGATAAGACCCTTCATGAAATGTCCAGGCACTATCCCGTCACTCCCGCCGAAATGAGGCGGGTTCACGGGGTCGGCGACGTCAAGCTGGAGCGGTATGGCAATGAATTTGTTGCTGAGATCAAAGCATACGTTGATGACCATCCCGGCATTCAGGACCGGAGTAAACGAACGAGTGAAAAGGAACGAGGACAATAACACACGCATTATCGAGCATTGCATAATTAATGGAAAAAGTTTTCCCCCTCCCTCGATGGGAGGGGTTAGGGGAGGGTGAAATTAGCCGCTCATTTCACCCCCACCCCAGCCCTCCCCCATCAAGGGGGAGGGAGTATTGGCACAATGTAACTTTCCTTTATTTTTGCAATACTCAATAATAGACAATATCGGGCATCCCGTCATATTCCTTGTCAACATCCCCCGGATATAGTACGCTCTTCCTGCTGTCGCGATAATCCACGCATTGCATCAGAATTTGAACGACATGACCTCCTATCCCATCGATACCATCCTTCCCGAGCTGAAGGAGGCCGTGCAGAGCGGCCCCTCGGTCATCGTGCATGCGCCGCCCGGCGCGGGGAAGACAACCCGCGTCCCGCTGGCGCTCCTCGACATTATCCCCGCCGGCCTGGGCCGCATCGTCATGCTCGAGCCGCGGAGGATCGCGGCGGTCTCCGCGGCGCGATGGATGGCGCGGACGCTTGGCGAGGAAGTGGGCGGGACCGTCGGCTACACCATCCGGTTCGACAGCAGAAGCTCCGCGAAGACCCGCATCGAGGTCGTCACCGAGGGCATCCTGACCCGCCGCATCCAGGCAGATCCGGGCCTCACCGGCGTGGCCATGGTCATCTTCGACGAGTTCCATGAACGAAGCCTCCATGCCGACCTGGCGCTGGCGCTTGCCCTCGATGTCCGAAAGGGACTGCGTCCTGACCTGAAGCTCCTCATCATGTCCGCGACCATGGACACCGGGCCCATCGCCTCGCTTCTCGGCGATGCGCGTGTCATCACCTCCGTAGGAAAGGCCTTTCCTGTTGAAGAGCGCTATGCCGCGGAAAGCACGCTGCCGGTCCACCGGCGTGTCGCTGCTGCGGTCCGGACCGCGCTCCGGGAGACCAGCGGCGACATCCTCGCGTTCCTTCCCGGCTCCGGCGAGATACGGTCCTGCGCCCGCGAGCTGCAGGAAGGGCTGGACCTCACCGAGGAGCGCATCGCCCTTCACCCGCTCTACGGCGATCTGCCGTTCGAGGAGCAGGAACGGGCCATTCTGCCTTCCCGCGAGCGGAGAAAGATCGTGCTTGCCACCAACATCGCCGAGACAAGCCTTACCATCGAGGGCGTGCACGTCGTCATCGACAGCGGCCTGACCCGCAGCCTCCGGTACGATCCTTCCACCGGCATGAACCGGCTGGTGACGATGCCCGTGTCCCGCGCGGCCGCTGAACAGCGCAAGGGCCGGGCAGGGCGTCTCGGACCGGGCGTCTGTTACCGGCTCTACAGCCGCCATGACCTGCAGGGCATGCCCCCGTTCGCACAGCCGGAGATCCTCGTGTCCGACCTCGCGCCGCTTGCCCTGGAGCTTGCGGCCTGGGGGGTCAAGGACCGCGTAGCGCTGATCTGGCTCGATGTGCCTCCCGTGGCCGCGTGGGAGTCCGGCATCGGGCTGCTCAAGGACCTCGGCGCCATCGATCGGACGGGATCGGTCACGCCGCAGGGACGGGCGATGGCCCGTCTTCCGCTCCATCCGAGGCTGTCCCGGCTGATGGTGAGGGCGGGGGAACTGGGGTGCCAGCGCCTGGGCGCCGACCTTGCCGCCATCCTCTCGGAGCGGGACATCTTCCGGCAGAGCGGAACTGACCGGATCCATAATGAACGCGACGTCTCGGAGCGGCTCGATATGCTGCGGCGATGGCGGAAAGGAACGGAAGCGAGCGGAGCGGCAAATCCGCAGGCGCTCCGGACCGTGGAACGGACGGCAAGACAGCTCCTGTCCCTGGTCCCCGGAAGACCGGAAGCCGCCGATCGCGTTGGCGATGAAACCGAAATGATCAGCCGCCTCCTGCTCTGCGCCTTTCCGGACAGGATCTGCAAACGCCGGGAGGAGGGGGGCGGACGGTTCGTCCTGGTCCAGGGAAGGGGCGTGCGCCTTTCTCCGGACAGCGGTCTCGGCGCAAGCCCCTACATCATCGCGGTGAACCTGGACGCAGGTGAAAAGACGGAGGGCTTTGTCCATGTGGCAGCGCCGGTCACGGAGGAGCTTATCCGGAGCGAATGCGCAGGCCGCATCGAGACCGTCAGGAGCGTTGCGTGGGATGACAAAGCAGGCAGGATCGCGGCAGCCCTTGAAGAGCGGATCGGGGCCCTGCTCCTGTCGCAGCGTCCGTTCAAACCGTCTGACGAAGAGGCGGCGCCGATCCTGTGCGAAGCGATACGGACGATGCCCGGGATCCTGAACTTCAGCAGGGAGGCGCGCCAGCTCCAGGCACAGGCAGCCTTGATGAAGAAAGCGTTCCCTGAGGAAAATTGGCCCGATCTGTCTGATGAACAGCTCCTGTCCCATCCGGAGGCGTGGCTTCTCCCCTGGCTCACCAACATCCGCAGCGCTCAAGGCCTCGGTGCGCTGAATGTCCTTCCTGGCCTCAAGGCGAAACTGGGCCGGGAACAGCAGCGGCTCCTGGAGAAACGGGCGCCTCTCGCGATCACGGTGCCGAGCGGCAGCCGCGTGGCGCTCGATTATACTTCGGGAGATATCCCGGTCCTTGCCGTGAAGCTGCAGGAGATGTTCGGTCTTGCGGACACGCCGGTGATAGCGGGAGGCAGGGTGAAGGTCCTGCTGCACCTGTTATCGCCCGCAGGCCGGCCGGTCCAGGTCACCCAGGACCTCAAAGGGTTCTGGAACAGCGGCTACCTGCTGGTGAAAAAAGACCTGAAGGGCCGCTACCCCAAGCATCCCTGGCCTGACGATCCCTGGAACGCCGTGCCCCCGC
>CAYILT010000093.1:0-11668 GCA_964364055.1 uncultured Nitrospiraceae bacterium
TGCAAGAAGGTCTAACGGGGTGAACCGGGGAGACGACTTTTTACGAGACGATCAAAATTGAGGATATCGTAAAAAGTCCCCCACGCTGTCATTGCGAGGAGCGAAGCGACGCGGCAATCTCGTTTTTTCAGACAGTTACGAACTACGAGATTGCTTCGCTACGCTCGCAAAGACGGCATTCTCGACTTTTTACGACTGCGTCAAAATTAGTATAGCATATCAGCAGCACCGTCATGGCAGGTGTTACTATTTTTCCTGCGGCACGGGGAGGCGGATGCTGAACACGGCGCCTCCGGTTTCCTTGTTGCGAAACACTATGTTCCCCTTGTGCGCCTGGACGATGCGGTGCGTAATGGGGAGGCCCAGGCCCGTCCCGCGGACCTTTGTCGTGTAGTAGGGGTTAAACAGGTTATGCATTGACTCCGGTGAGATGCCGGGGCCTGTGTCTCCGATCTCCATGACAGCCTCCCGGCTGTCGGCGCCCGGATACGTCCTGACCGTGAGGGCCCCGCCCTTTTCCATGGCTTCCATGGCGTTGGCGACAAGGTTGACCACGGCCTGCTTTATCTGCTGCGGGTCGATATCGAGACCGCGGACCTCCGGTGAAAGGTCCCGCTCGATGCTGATGCCGCGTTGCCGGAGCTCATCCTCATATACCAGGAGCACTTCCTCAATGACGTTGTTCAGGGGCGTCCGGGAGAACTGCGGGCCGACGTTCTTGATATAGGCAAGATTGTCATGGATGATCCCCTCGAGGCGGCCTACTTCGCTCATGATGATGTCGATGTACTTCTTCGCGTCGGGGTCCGTCACCTTGCGCGCGAGCCGCCGCGTGAATCCGCCGATGGAGACCAGGGGGTTCCGGATCTCGTGGGTGATCTCGGCCATCATGGCGCCGAGGGCCGCCATCTTCTCGGACTGCGCCAACTGCTCGTGTATGACGCGGATGTCGCGGTTCATGGTCTCCATGTTCGAGTGGATGACGGCATTGTCGATCGCCAGGGCCGCCTGGTGGGCGAACATGGTCAGAAACCGGATATCGTGGCCGGTGATCGGCCGCCGGGTGAACAGGTTGTCCACCAGGATGGCGCCGATGGCCCGGCCTTTGGCAACGAGGGGGACCGTCGCGAAGCTGTTGACCTTGAGGGTCTCGCGAAGCTCCTTTGTTACCAGAGGATCCGAAGCCGCGTCGAGAACATTGAAGGACCGTTTTTCCAGGACCGTTTTGGCCAGAACTCCTTCTTCCGGGTCCATGCGCACACGGATGCGCCTGGCCGTTGCGTTGATCTCCGAGTCCCTCGATTCGAAGAGCTCGCCGGTCTGGATCCATTCCATGAGGCTCTTGTGTTTCCGGGCGACCTCGGTCCAGGCCCGGTTCGCCTCGTCCCAGGACGTGGGACCCACGCCCATCATGCCCTGGAGGACGTTGGAACGCTCGTTCGTGAGGAGCAGGATGGCGCGGTTAAAGCCGAGACCGGTCCCGCCCATGGTTGCCGCGGTCAGGATGATCCTGAGCAGGCGGTCAAGGTTCAGTGTGGCGCTCATGGCCGTACCGACGTCATAGAGAATGGAGAATTCCTGGGCCCGGACCCGCGCGTCGCTGGCCAGGCGTTCCTCGCGCTCGAACAGGGCGGCGTTCTCAACGGCCACGGCGGCGCCGCTGGCGATGGTGGTCAGGAACTGGAGGTCGTCATCGGTAAAGGGCTGTCCCTGCTCCATGCTGTAGAGCGTGATGACGCCGGTTGCCCGGTCGTGAAAGATGAGCGGGACGCTGATGATGGACACCCTATGCAGGCCGGAAATATCCTGGAGCCTTGTGTCCTGAGAAGTGTCCGCGATAAGCAGGGGGCGCTTGTCCTGGATGATACCGGCCAGCATCCGGTCGCCGAACACGGCGTCGAGGTCCCGGACCGCTTCGTCAATGAACTTAAGACGGAGCTCGCGGTTCTCACCGTCCACGGCGGGAAGGTCCAGGAGATGGATGGTGCAACCCCGGGCACGCAGGGAAGGGGTGGTGTTCCTGGCAATGAGCGACAGGAGCTGGTTCAGATCGAGGGTCGAGGTGAGCGCCATGCCGATCTCGTAGATGGTGGCAAGCTTGGCCAGGCGGTCCTCAATATCCTGGAACAGCAGGGTGCTCCGGATGACCCCGCTGATCTGGTTCGCCGTCGTCGTGAGGACCGTGACCTCCGATGAAGTGGCGTTCCAGGTCTGGCCTGAGAGCACGAAGATGACGCCGAAACAGCGGTCCTCGTCCATGATGGGCGCGGCCACGAGCGACTTGAAGCGCTCAATGCCGGTCTCCGGCACATACTGGAAGCGCGGATCGGAGTAGGGGTCCGCGAGGGCGAGCGGGACCTTCTGCTCGGCAACCCATCCGGCGATGCCCTTGCCGAGGGGGAACGTGAGCTTGCCGACGGCCTCCTGGTTCAGCCCCGCTGCCGCTTCGAGGATCACGTTCTTCCCGGAGCGGTCCAGGAGGAAAACCGATGCGCCGTCCCTGCCTATCCCCCGCATAACGACCTCGATGATGCGCTGGAGCTTGCGGTGGAGGTCGTCGGCGGACGTGGATATCCGGCCGATCTCGCTCAGGATGCTGAGTTCTGTTTTTTCGACGGGTTCCATAGTAATCGGGTAGACGGTAGACGGTAAACGGTAGACGGCATACGGCATACTGCAAACGGGGAAGGATTGGATTTTCCTGTTTACTGTCTACTGTTTGCTGCCTACTTTTTTTTCATCGCCTTCCGGTACAGTTTCTCATATTCCTTCGCGGACCTCGTCCACGAAAAGTCCACCTCCATCCCGGCATGGACGATGCGCTTCCAAACAGCGGGACGGCGGTATTCCGTCAGGGCCCGTTCCACACAGGCGGCGAGCGCGTCCGGTGAGTACTCGTCGAACACAAAACCGGTGCCTTTGCCGGTCCGGGGGTTGAAGTTGACGACCGTGTCGGCGAGACCGCCGGTCCTCCGCACAACGGGGACCGTGCCGTAGCGAAGGGCGTGCATCTGGCCCAGGCCGCAGGGCTCGTACCGCGACGGCATCAGGAACAGGTCCGAGCCGGCGTAGATCCTCCGGGCGAGGATATCATTGTATTTAAGCAGGACGCGCATCCGGTCCCGGTGACCTTCGCCCGCTTCGGTCAGCATGCGGTGGTACCGTTCGTCGCCCGTGCCGAGGATGATGAGCTGGCAGTTCCGGGCAAGGATCCGCGGCAAGGCGTCCATGAGGATGTCAAGGCCCTTCTGGTCGGAGAGGCGTGTCACCATGCCGAGGACCGGCGCGGGGACCCGGGGGAGCTTCAGCCGCTTCCGGAGCGTCTCCTTGCACGCCTGCTTTCCCGAGGGCCGCGCGGCGCTGTAGGTCTTCGGGAGGGCCGGGTCCTTCGCGGGGTCCCACTCATCATAGTCGATGCCGTTCACAATGCCATAGAGGTCGGGGGAACGTTTGCGCAGGACGCCGTCCAGGCCGTGGCCGTACTCGGGGGTCTGGATCTCCCTGCTGTAAGTGGCGCTTACCGTGCTGACGACATCGGAATACACGAGCCCGGCCTTGAGGAGGTTCATCTTCCCCCAGAACTCGATGCCCTCAGGCGTGAACACGTCCCAGCTCAGGCCGGTGAGGCGCATGTCCCAGTGCCAGAAAACGCCCTGGTAACCGAGATTGTGGACGGTGAACACCGTCCGGGCGCCGCGCAGCTCCTCGACGTTCGCAGCAAGCGTTCTCACGTAGAGAGGGACGAGGCCGGTCTGCCAGTCGTTGCAGTGGATGATATCAGGCTTGAAGTTCAGGACACGGCAGAGCTCCGGGATGGCGCGCGAGAAAAAAATGAACCGCTCCGCGTTGTCGGAGTAATCACCCTTGGGCGTTCCGTAGAGCTCGGGCCGGTTAAAGTAGATGTCCTTGTTGATGAAATACACGGTGACGTTCTTCCCGAGCTTTCCGGTGAGAATATCGCACCGCTCTTTCCAGGAGGAGAGGGGAACGGTGAATGTGGCGACATGCTTGAGACCGAACGTTTCCCTGTCGACCTGCCGGTACCGGGGCAGGACGACCCGGACATCGTGGCCCAGGGCGGCAAGGGCAAGGGGAAGACTGCCCGCGACATCGGCGAGGCCGCCGGTCATCGCGAACGGGGTAACCTCAGAGGCCGCGAACAGGATTTTCATGATTCAATTACCATAATTAAAGACTTGTTAGAGAAAAATAGAACAGCACGTTTACCGCGAAGTCGCGACCAAGAGTAGGCGCTTCTAAGCGAGAGTGCGAAGAAAATTCATTACCCGTAGGGGTAAAACCCTATGTGGTTACCCCTGGTCAGGGCGGCCACGCAGGGCCGCCCCTACAACATTCAAAACCTTCGCGTCCCTTGCGCCTTTGCGGTTCATGCTTCCGCCTGCATTCGTTCCGTGAAGATAAAATCACTTCCGTTATAGCTTCATTTCCCGCAGGAACTTCGCGGCTTCCTCCGGCGGGGTGGGGTTGATATAGAACCCGGACCCCCATTCGAACCCCGCCACGTTGGTGAGCTTGGGCATGAGCTCGATGTGCCAGTGATAGTAATCGTTGATCTCCTCCTTGAAGGGAGAGGTGTGGATGACGTAGTTGTAGGGCGGGAACGAGAGGGCCTTGTCGAGCCGCCGGAGCGTGTCCTGCAGGAGGAAGGCCAGGTCCTTGAAGTCGTCGTTGGTGGAGCAGGCGTAGCACGAGATGTGCCGCTTCGGCATGATCCACGTCTCGAAGGGGAAGCGGGGGGCGAACGGCGCCAGGGCGATGAAGGCCTGCGTCTCCATCACGATGCGGTTCCGGGACTGCGTCTCCTGCCGGATGATGTCGCAGAAGATGCACCGCTCTTTCAGGTCATAGTGCCTCCGGCAGCCGTCGATCTCCTCCTGCACCTGGATGGGCACGATGGGCAGCGCGATGAGCTGGGAGTGGCTGTGCTCCAGGGTCGCGCCCGCGATGAGGCCTTCGTTCTTGAAGATGAGGGTGTACTGGAAGCGCTTGTCCTTCTTGAGGTCCTCCATGCGGTCGCGATATGCCCAGAGCACTTCCTCCATGGCCTTCCCCGGCAGGGTCGCCAGCGTGGCGTTGTGGTCCGGGTTCTCGATGATGACCTCGTGGGCGCCCAGGCCGTTCATCTTGTCGAAGATGCCCTCTCCCTGCTTGTTCAGGTCGCCCTCGATCTGGAGCGCCGGGAACTTGTTCGGCACGACGCGGAGGCGCCACCCCGGCCCGTCGGGCTGGCCGTTCTCGCGATAGGCGAGGACCTCGCGGGGAGTGGTGCGCTCATTACCGGCGCAGAAGGGGCAGAACCCTCCCCGCTTCCTGGCGCGCTGGTCGGCGAATTCCGTCGGCCGCTTGCCGCGGTCCGATGAGATGATCACCCAGCGGCCGGTGATGGGGTCTTTCCGCAATTCAGGCATGTACGCTCCTCGAATCTTTTCTTGCAGCTGATCCTTACGCAGGAACAGAACTAATTATAACGTTCCGGCCCCTGCTTGTCAAAACAACTTACCGTTCCGAGGCGGGATATTTTTCCGTTTGCTTTTGCATGGATTTGCGATACTATCCCCCTATGCCGCCAAGAAAGGTAGAAAAGCTCTCATCGACGATCGAGAAGATCCTGCGCGACCGGGGATGGGGGGCAAAGCTCAAAGAGTACCGCATCTACGGTGTGTGGGAGAAGGCCGTGGGCCAGGGCATTGCCCGGCACGCCCGGCCCGCGGGCATGCGGGGGAAGAAGCTCACGGTCATGGTGGACAGCAGCGCCTGGATGCAGCAGCTTTCGCTGTTGAAACCGGAGATCCTGGGGAAGGTGAACGACCGCCTCGGCGAGGACGCCGTTGAGAGCATCACGCTCAAGCTTGGCGAGTTCGAACCGTCCGCTGTCCAGCGCGATGAGTACCGGCCCGCTGCCGGGACACTGGGACCGGAGGAGCAGACAAGGATCGAAGAATGCGTCGCCGGCATTGCCGACCTGCAAACGCGGGACTCACTGCGTCACCTGATGGAAAAGGACTTTCTGAACAAGAAGCTGAAACGGAAATAAAAGGGTCTATCGTATTTTAATTGAAGAAAGCTGTTCAAACCAGAGCCGAGAAAGGCAAAAATCTGTCCGCAGATTACGCAGATTACGCGGATTAAAAACAACCGTCCTGAATGGTGTTCAAAGACTAAATCTGCGTCAATCTGCGAAATCTGTGGATAAGTATTTTCCTCCGTGCCTTTGTTTCTGTGGTCATTCCTTCCTTCCGTATATCTCCCGCATCTCTTTCGTATACCCTCCGCCCGGCTCATGGACGATCAAAGGTGGCAGGACCTCCAAACCACTTCCTCCGTCCTTAACTGCCTCGATGAGGAACAGCGAGGCAGGCCGGTCCGCATAAGGATGGACGAGTCTCAAGCGCTTCGGCTCCAGCGGCTGTTTTTTCATCATGGCGAACATCTCGGTCAGCCGCGCAGCGGGAAAGACGAAATTGTATCGGCCGCCTTGCTTCAGGAACTTTTGCAGGGCCAGCCAGAACTCTATTCTTCCGAGCAAGTCCTGTCTTGCGATCCGGCGCCCCGCATCAGAGCTTGAGCGTCCCGCGCCGGTCTTCAAGTACGGAGGATTGGTGACAACGACGTCGAAACCTCCGGGATCGATGGATTGGTACAGCCTGCGAATGTCCCGGTGCACGGGGATGACGTTTTCAAGCTTGTTGGCCTTATAGTTCTCTTTGCAGAGGTCATACAGGGTGTCCTGTATCTCGACGGGATAGAACAGGGACCGGGGATGTTTCTTCGCGAGGAGGAGGGAGATGACCCCGGTTCCCGCTCCGGGTTCGAGTACGCGCTCTTTCGGCTTGATGCGGCAGAAGTCAGCGAGGAGGATGCTGTCGAGGGTGAAACGGTGACCCTTCGCCGGCTGAGCGATCTGTACAACGCCGGCACCGCGGAGGAAGATAGAGTCCCGGGTGACTTCCGTCACAGGAGCTTTTCTCCCATGTCGGCGGGGATGCGTTTGATCTTTCCCGCGGGATCAACGCACACGAGCCGGGCCTGTGCCTCGGTGATGAGACGTCCCGAGGCCTTGTCGGTCATCGTGTGGCTGAAGAGGAGGGATGTGCGTGTCACTTCGGCGATCCAGGTCTTGACTACGATGGTCTCTCCCAGACGGGCGGAAGAGCGGTAGTCGATCTCGGCGCGGGCAACAACGAAGACCGTTCCCTGTGCGGCAATTTCGGCCACATTGAAGCCATGGTCTGCCAGGTACTCCGTGCGGCCGCGCTCCATGTACTTCAGGTAGTTGGCGTAGTAGACCACGTTGCCGCAGTCCGTGTCCTCATAGTAGATCTTTACCTCGGTGGTGTTCATGAGTTCGCGTCTCCTCTATCGACTAGGAAGCATGGCGTTTCGGGGTATAAGTGGGCGCTTCATCTTACAAACTACGAGAAATCAATGAACCGGAAGCCGCAAGCTATACCTACGAGCGTGCAAATTCAATTAGACAAAATTATCATCGAATATGGGTTGTACCTTGCACATGAATGCGGGCCTGGGCCGTGACCCGCAGGGTGGTTTTTGCCCGGTCGGTGTCGCGCCGCTGGTTGGAAGTCCATGAGTATTGAAAAGATGGTTATATCAGTCAGAACTTTGTTCTTCAAAAGATTTTTTCAATGCCTCATAAACTTCTTTCTGGGATGCACGAGGGAGACGACGGATACGGGCCAAAACATTTCGAGCAGATTCTGTGAGCGGCTGAAGATTTGATCGGCCCTGATTGCACGCCGAGCAAAGAACTCGCAGATTATTCTTATCGTTTGAGCCGCCTTGGCTCAGGGGAATGATATGGTCAATATGCAGACGAATTTTCCGAGACGGATTGAATGGATCGGGGTCGGTAGGGCCGGCACCGCATAATTGGCAGGTGAAACCGTTGCGTTCAAGAATTTCATTGCGTAGCTGAGGTGATATCCCACGTCCCAGCATCGGAATTCTCTTTAGACTTTCGAGCACGTATTCGCCGGGCTTGAGGTCGTGTCTATCGATATGGGTGCGAATCTGCATGCCTTCCTCGGTACTATTCAGAATAACGTAGTCCGCTACTTGACAAAAACATTCTCGAAATGCCATTTTAAAAAAGTATCCTTTGGAGGAAATCGACGTGGCATACTTATTGTATGATTCTGATAATCTCGTAAGGTTATTTGGACTGCGTTTGATTTGGATTTATTGAGAGCGGAGGACAGGACTATCGTATAAGATTTATTCAGTGATATTAGGCCACGGTCAAAAGCTTTGTCGTGTAATACACATAGGCATAATCCGTTTTCAGGATCAGTTCGGCTCTCTTCATTTGACGCCCAAGGTATAATGTGGCTTGCAACTAAGAGCTGCGGAAGATCGTTCCCGCATATACAGCATGATGATTCATAGCTGGATAAAATTGCTCTTCTGAAAAAGGACTGATATAAACGGGCCATGACCGTGGTCGGTTTTTCAGACGGTCCCGTGGGTCGTGGAATGCGTGCGATGATGGGATATTGATCCTCCATCTTTGTAGAAAAAACCCGTGCTTTCGTCAGCAACCGTTGACTTTCTTGAACTAATGATTCCCACCGGCCATAGAATTCATTCCAAATTTCTTTATCCAACTTGCTCGCGTGAGTCAAACCACTTATGCCTTGTTTTGCTAACAATGGATCGAAGGCTCCGAAATTACCTAGCTTACGCGCAACAGAGCTATGAGTCCTCCCAAGTAGTTTTGCAAGCCGTATTACCTCGGGGTTATTGGCCTTAGTTTGTGCGAAAGGGATTTGGCAATAGAGATATAGAGATAAAACCAGTTCGTCTCTTGACCAAAGAACCCCATATTTAGATTGGCTTTCAGTCATTATTTGGAGTAAGGCGATAAAATGCAGCAGTAACCGTTCGAATCACTTCGAGGCTGATAACTCGGATCAGCATCAACGCGATATTGCCCCACCAATTCGCCCTTTTTAAGTCGCTCAAAATGGTATGGAACATTGTCGATCAGGAGCCGGGCCACTTCTCGATTGCCTTCGATTGTCAACGGTATTTCGACAGATACCCCGGAGCCCAGTGTTAATTTAGCAGATTTATTTGACATAGCGTTTACCTCCTACGATTTATTCCAGTATACAAGTTAATGACATCTCATACTCGTCGATGTAGGCGTGCGCCCGAAGTGAAGATCAAGCGGAGGCGGGACGTTGCGGATTTCCGTATCAATAGGTGGCGGCAAATCGGCTTTGGCATCGCGGACGGTTCTCCACGGCGAAGGATTGGCGACATATTCATCGAATTCTTCCGTAAAGGCTCTTCGATGCCCGTTGTTGATGTTATAGTTCGTTTTCTTGGGCGGGAAAACTTCTCCGGGGTCTGCGAATTTACACCCAACAATGAAAGCACGCCACCTGACTTGCGGTACCCCGTAATCAGCGGCACATAACTTTGCCCAGCGCAGTTTAAAGCCGAGCGATTCCGCAATTCCGA
Source organism: uncultured Nitrospiraceae bacterium (assembly GCA_964364055.1). Taxonomy (GTDB): domain Bacteria; phylum Nitrospirota; class UBA9217; order UBA9217; family UBA9217; genus JAAXXJ01. The sequence goes on from CAYILT010000093.1 coordinate 9,505, forward strand.
TTATTTCACCATGTTCGAATGAATCAAGAAGCTGCGGAACGTTTTCCATTACGAATACGGAAGCACCTGATCGTTCGACAATATCCATAAAAGGTCGCCAGAGCTGTTTACGGGGGTCGTCCTCGCGGTTTTTGTTGAGAAGACTGAAACCTTGACATGGGGGTCCGCCGATCACTACGTCGGCTTTGGGGATTTTGTTTGAGGATTTTCGAGGATGTCAACTATATCGCCGACAGTACAATGATCGCCGAAGTTAGCATTGTAAGTCTGTGCTGCATAATCATTAAAATCGTTCGCCCATACAGGTTCGAAGCTATGACCGGTCAACTTAGTGAATCCGAGCGTCATACCGCCGGCACCGGCAAAAAGATCGATTAGTTTAGGGCGTAGTTTTACATCCTGTAATGTACCGTCTACCCGTGCCAGATAAACAGCTTCTTCTTCAGCAACGAGAGGGATGTCCTTTTTGGCTTTACCGTATTTTTTTATTTTCGACATGGTATGCCCGCATCATTCGTAGATCATCATACCAAATAGAATGGAGGATAGTAAAGTTAATTATTTTCATGATTTTACGTGATCAACGACCGAGGTAAACAGTTGAGCAAAGCGAAATCTGATTTGACCGTTTTGTTATCGTGTCCATTCTGCGGCGGTAAAGCGCGGGTCGATAACTATGAAAGTTCGATGACCACTCATAAGTGGTGGCAAATCGAATGTCTCAAATGCTTAGTGCGAACCTATCCAAAAAAAACGCGCACAGGCGCTATAACGAGATGGAATCGGCGCAAAACACGATAACGCGTGGCTGACCCACGGGCGAAGCCCGGTTGGTGTCGAGCCACTGGTTGGTATGGACATGCTACAGACGACACAACGCAAGTGTCTTTATAGAATGCGGAAAAGAAATGAATGATCCTGGCTACTGGACTTCTTTTGACAGAAATATTATTCGGTTTTTGGAATGCGATTTTTCCAGTATCCTGGTTCACGATGGCAGTGCATCACAGCCATGATAAGAATGTAATCTGGTTCGATGGAGTAGAGAATGGCATAAGGAAATACGCGCGTCAGATAGCGCCGTACATCCTTTTCAAGAGGTTTCCATTGTTCAGGTTTTTCGGTAATACGCTGAATTGCGTGTTCAACCGCGTCGATAAAACGCTGCCCGAGACCGAGTTGGCAAGCCTCATAATATCGGGCCGCATCTTGGTATTCTTCCAAAGCCTCGGGATGAAATTCATATCTCATTTTTTGATGGCTTTCCTGACTTGCGCCAGAGCGACATCGCCGGGAATTGTTTTGACGCGGCCACTACGAACATCATCTCGTCGCCGACATGCTTCATTAATCCAGAGTTGGCGTATCTCCTCGTCTTCAGCTGGATCCAGGCTCTCGACTAATCTGTCAGCAAGAAGGGCACGTGCGTCACTGGGAAGAGAAAGAGCTTCTTCTGCAATTTGTTCGACGGTTAATCTCATAATTAACTCCTTTTATATTACGGATTCAAGACAACCGGAAACAATCCTATAGTTATTTTACAGATGCACGATAACATAGTCAATTGCAAAAAAGGGCGCGGTTTTTTTGTCGCGCCCTTTTTACAAACCCTATGCATTGTATTTTTCATTAAAAGTTGCGTCAGACATCGTGAGTATGACCAAGCCTTCGATAAAGCCTATAATCGCTGGAATGAATGTCCAGCAAAAAAGAAGGTAGACGATACCTATCCCACCACTACCAAGATAAAATTTATGGACACCGAGACCACCAAGCAAAAGTGCAAATAGCCCCGCAGCTACTCGGCTGCGTTCACTTCTACTCACAAGTTGAGCCTGCCGTACACCGCATTTAGGGCAAATTTCAGCGCGAACGTCAAGTTGTCCGCCACAAGCATGGCAATACTTGCTTTGAACTGTGGCAGTGCCTGTTACCGTGGAATTGACAGACGATGGCATGTTGATTCTAGATTGGCTGCGGTTTTTTCGTTGGGAGATAATGACGTAGGGGATGCCGATTACCAACAAAAGCACTACTAATTCAGGAACGCCAAGTCCAAACATTTGAAGTACCTCCTTCGATAGGCTAAACAAGGATATTTGAAAATACAACGCGCGGGTCACGCGCCGCCCTTGGCGCGTCGCTGTGGACCCGCTGGTTGGAC
>CAYILT010000094.1:0-11631 GCA_964364055.1 uncultured Nitrospiraceae bacterium
AATATACTTTTTCCGTACAGAATCAGCAAGTTGAATGTTAAAATACAGACTCTAACTAAAGACCGGTGCAGAGCCGGCATATTTCAGAAATAATTTGATCGACCGAAGGCTTTTCGCAGGTGATGTGTTGTGAAGGATCGGCGCTCGGATGACAGTGCCATTCCTTCAGGTTGTCATAACCGAAGACGCGCTTGCCGTCCCTGATCAGCGCAAAATCCATTCTCCCGTTCCGGACGTTGTATCTGACAGCAATGAAAAGCCCTTCTCTGAGCCGGATATTGACCTTCAGGGCTTTCGGGGTCCTGAGGAGGAACTCAAGGGTATATGAAGGGAATGAGCGTATCAGGGAAGCGGAGATTTCCGCAAGGAAGGATTCGACCTCGGGCGGGGTCATTTTTTTCTAACGCCCCTGAGGCGCGCCAAGGCTGAAAGCAGGTCGCGTTTTTCCATTTCAAGCATTTCCCAGTCCATGAAGTCGCCTTCAACCTCGTGGCCGTGCTTGTCCTTCACCCTGTCCTCGTCCCACAGCTTTTCAAAGTCGGCGAAGGGAACGCCGTACTTTTCTTCAAGCGCCAGAATCCGTTTCGTGTATTGCTCCAGGAGGTTCTCCATCGCGGACAGCAGGATATCGTCGATTTTGCCCTTCAGCGCCTCTGCACCGAAGGACTCCACGAGCGCGTCGTAAAGTTTCTGGTCTATTTCCAAAGTAGTCGTCATGGTCAAGCCCGCCCTTTATTTCCGCTCAATGTATAGCACATCTAAATTGAGGAAGCAACGCCGTATGTTCGTGCCGCTTGCAAAGATGCCTTTGAAGAATTCATAATACGACAACCACGTCGCTCCGATGCTGTCCTCTTCCCCGAGCGATCGGATCCGGGTCTGGATCTTCGTGTTGCCTCGAAAATATTGAAGCTCCCTGCAGCAAGCTACGGGGAATGCGCTCGCTCCTGGATTCAATGAGGATATCGGTATCGAGGCAGAAGATCAAAGTTTGACCTCGCCCCGTCCGAAGTTGGAGCGTTCTTTCAGAAGATCCCGGAAGACGCCGATTTCCTCAATCGACCTGTCCTTCCAGATGCCGCAGAGCCGCAGGAACCCTTCCCGGTCACATGCCCGGGTCTCAATGGTGGCCTTTACCTTGCTGCCTTTCTTGAGGGCCAATTCCTTCACCGCTTTTTCGGGAATGGACAGATGCCCGTCTTGCAGAAATTCAGCCATGAATGCGGCGCTCGTTCCCATATGTGCCTCCATAGAAACAGTAATAGAATAATATCTTAAGCAGGCAAGCTTTTCAAGCACAAAACCGCCGACCCGGCCTGTTCCCTCGATGATAAGGCCATAGGACACGAGTCGAGATAGCCTTCGAGGATTTCGTCCTTGGAATGCAGAAGCTCAAGCCAGAAGGAAGCCAGGATCTGTATGGTCTTGCCCGGGATGGGGCGCGAGTTGATGTCGTATTTGATGCGGGCAAGCTGCATCGTGATCGTGGAACCGCCGATCTTCCGGTCCTTCTTGATATAGGTGTGCCATATTGCGCTGACAAGTGATGTTGGGCTCACCCCCGGATGGAACCGGAACCACTTGTCCTCGTGCAGGAGCGTTGCATTGACGAGGACCGGAGATATCGCCTTCAGCGGCAGCCACAAGCGGTACTTATCATCCCGCGATAGCGTCAGGCGAAGCAGTTTTCCATTCCGGTCATAGATTGCCTGGGAAATACTTACGTCGGATTTTAGGGAGGGAGAAAGGAGGCGGAGAAAAGAAATGGCAAGTAAAAATAGAACTAATATCCGGGTAGTTTTGTGACGACGCAATTTTCCCGCCTTTTTTTCATACATTACAACATTCAACGATGATCTGAGGCACATTCCGATAGTGTCCGTCCGTCGTAATCAGTTTGAGGCCGTACTGCATGGCCGTGGCCGCGATCCAGAGGTCGCTTGTCGGTATGGGCGTTCCCTTCGACCAGAGATAGGTGATGATCGCCGTGTACCGCTCGGCTGTTTCTTCGTCGATGACCGCGACCTGCACGCGCGGCGATGCGAAAAAATCCCTGAGGATATCCCTGTTCTTCTTTTCCCTGCCGCCGTGTGCAAACCCGGCATAGAGCTCGCCAAGCACCACTGGATTCAGGTAAATTTCATCCGCCTCCCGGAGCGCCTGCTTCACCTCCGCGTTTCCCCTTAGATACGCGGAGTAAGCCGAAGTATCGAGCATTACTTTGATTTTTTCCATAGCTCCGCATCCACTTTTCTTTGCGATTTCAGGTTCCTGTCGAACTCCGCCGCTTCCTCACGGGACCAGAGACCCGCCAGATGGTCAAGGTCATGGTAGAGGACCCGTTTCTTCTTTTCCGGGGCCTTCGACCCCACCGCCCCTTCGAGAAGAGAAATGATCGCCTTGTTCAGGCTCACGCCCTTCCGTGCGGCCTCTTTCTGCACCGTCTTTTTAACCTCGTCGGGAATGCTCCGGATGGTAATCTGCTTCATGATTTTCGCCTCCGCGTGACTCACTTGTGCTTCACGGTGATTCCATTATTGCAGCACATTTTACAAAAGTCAACCGAAAAGCCGGCGTGCGGCGGAGTCGCAGACAAATTTGTGCGAAGAGTGCTTCGTGAAGAAAATATAGGCTATTCCGTTGATGATTTTGGTGGCGTACATTACTTCGTAGACGAAGAATTCGAACGGAATCGAATATCATTATTGCATTGCCTTGAAAATCAAAAACATGCTGGTGTTAGAGCAGCCTTTGAAGACGCGCATAGACATCTTGACAATATACCCTCCGACACAAAAGCTGCCGTTCGATCAATGTTTGAATCTATTGAGATAATGACAAAACTATTAGACCCATCGGCACAACGGCTCACTAAGAAAATTGTCGAAAATAGCCTAAAACCGCTTGTACTAAAAGCATACCCAGCCGATGCAGTTGCTCAAATTACCATCGATCGTGTATTCGAAGGTTTTGCGCTTTGGGTGGATGCCTTGCACAACTATCGGCATGGGCAGGGCAAAGAAGAACCTGTAACTCCTCCTCTGGATTTCACTGTCTACATTATTAGTTCTGGCGCATCAATGCTCCGGTGGCTTGTTGAAATGGAGGCCCGATTAACACCTAACGCTAAACCTTCCTGATCACCACCTTCCACGACTTAGACTTCATAGACCCCACCACCCGGCTGGACAGCCGAAAGAGGCGCAGGGGTCAAGAGGCGCAGGGGTCAGGTCTATATTGTTTCACTTTCGGCATTCATCGCTGAAAACGAGTGCTCAGAAAGTTAATGTGAATCAAAGGTAGAGAAAAAATCTGGGAGGCATTGTGTCCCAGGCTGACTTACCATATATCGCCCTTGCTCACGCGACCTTGAAGGTCTTCCCGATCTGGATAAATTTTCCCACGTTATCCTCTCGCAGCTTCTTCCTGATTTCATCAAAGCGCGAAACAACCTCAGGGGAGTAAAGCCGCTCACCGCAGTGGAGGCAGACTTCGGCCAGGACCGTGACGACAGCGGTATTGCCGCCACCCATCAGAATTTTTTCTACACTTTTCTCCGCTAATTCTCCGCCGCACACAGGGCATTTCTCAAACAGCTTCATGGCTTCCTCCGAATTTTCCAGTCGATCCATTTCCTTCCCGTTCTCAGATACGATGGAGACCCCTCCGGTCTTGGTGGCTGTTTCGATGCCGAGGATATACATAGATCGTACCTTAGCGAAAAAACCCCTCCCTGTCAAACAAAACACCTGCTGTTCATGCTCACTACTTCATATGCTTATCGAAAAAGTCGCCGACCCTTTTGTTATATTCGCTTCCCGCCGCGGCAACGGTGCCCCCATGGCCTCCGACCGGGATGACCCAGAGTTCCTTCGGCTCCCGCGCCGCCTGGTAGAGTCTCCTTCCGTTCTCGGCGGGGATCATGTCGTCGCCCTCGCCGGCTATGATAAGAACGGGATCCGGAGAGATCGCACCAATGACGGACTCAGGATCGATGCTTCCAACCCTCGTCTGAAAATAGAGCTCGTAGCCCAGGACTGAGAGATTGACAAAGGGGAACGCGGGCAGATGATAGTAACCGGTGATCGCCTGACGAGCCTGGTCCCTGAGGCTGGTGAAAGCGCTGTCGGCCGCAACGGCCCTGAACTTCCGCGTTTCGGCGGCGGCCAGGATGGCGGTCGAACCGCCGAGGGAGAACCCGAAGATGCCGATGCGTCCCTGGTCGACCTCGGGCCGCGAAGAAAGATAGTGGAGCGCGGCACTCACATCTTTCTGCTCGTGATATCCCAGCGATGTCCTGGACCCTTCACTATCCCCGTGTGCGCGAAAATCGAACGTAAGGACAAGATAACCACGCCGCGCCAGGAAGACGGCAAGATCGGTAAAGTCCGACTTGTTCGCCCCAAGACCGTGACAAATGATGATCGTGGGCGTTCTCTTGCCGGAGCGGTCCGGCTTTATCAGCCAGCCCGCCAGCGTCAGCCCGTCCTTCGTGATAAAGGAGACATCTTCATATTCGACCTGATAGTCGGACGGTGGTACGTGTAAAGGATAACGCGGAGGATGGGTATTGGCGTAAACGAGGATGAACGATAACGCGATGACGAGGAGGACTATTCCGAGTAGAATATTCAAGGCGGTTTTCATGCTTTACTGTCGCAGATATAGGGATTGTATTCCATACTATTACAAACGCACTTAATTCATGTTACATAAATCTCCCCAACCCCTCTTTGCCAAAGAGGGGAATAAAGAGGATCTCCCCCTTTGAAAAAGGGGGATTAAGGGGGATTTAAAATGAATAGACTCCTCAGAGTTGAATGTGGCGTATCAATATTGCCGCTTCCGGGTTTAGTGTGGGATACCCCTATATGTTGAAATCAACTGTTTTCGCACTGTAAGGCATAACCGCCGGAGAATGCAGGCTTTCCCCTTTAACTGCAGGGGTTTATGCACTTTTCCCTATACTGTATTTTGGTGCTACCCACACTCGTTCCGGAAGGACCTCAATATTAAATGCGTTTGCTATAAATCGCTTCACGATCGATGAGCTGTTCCTTGACCCTTGACCCTTGACCCTTGACCCTTACTTTTCGCACTCCGCATTCCGCACTCGACACTGCCGCACTAGTCCCACCACAGGGAGAAACCATTGGTCCGTTCCATCGTGTCCACGAGCCTCTCAAGAGTACCTTTGTTCTCGGCAAGCACATCAGGCGAAAACGCCGCGACCTTTCGGGCGAAGGCCTTCATGTTCTTCGGCGGCTTGATGAAACGGGCCTCCAGCCAGTCGGACCCGGCGCCCGTGATGACGAAGGGCGCCAGCTTCTGCTGTTCCTTGAGCCATTTGATGATCTTTTTCGTGTCCAGATGATGCCGGGGCGCCTCGGTCCTCTGGATCAGGAGGATATCATAGGAATTATTGCCCCTTACCACCGTAACCACATCGGGGACGTTTCCGAAATTCTGCTGGCTTCTGAAAATGAGGAATCCCTTCGTCCGGAAGGAAGGAGAAAGGTCCATGATGATCTGATCGGCTTTCGAAGAACGGACGCTGAATCCCGACAGCCGTGCGGTCGCGATCATGACATCGCCCTTGAGATTTGAGGAACGGATCATCACTTCATCAAAGAACGGTTCCGCCTGAGCGCTTCCCGCGGTCTCTACCCGGGCGATAATGTCCGGGAGAAACCCCAGCTCTGTCCTCTGCTCCGCGGTCATTACCCTGGGTTTGGGCCTCAGAATGACCGTGGGCGCGGCCTTCTTGCCCGTCACGGATGGTTTCTCCCCGTTCGAGCAGGATACAGCGGTGAGGAGGACCAAAACGATTATGACGAGATGTCTACCTGCCATAGCGGATATCGAAATGACTGAGCTCTCTTCTAGTGGGCTCCCAGACAATTTTCACCTTGCTCACTTTCGCACCCGAGGGGCCCCGGTGGCACCACCCGACAATTTCCTCGACCTTCTTCTTTTCCCCTTCGAACACCGCTTCCACGGACCCGTCCGGCAGGTTACTCACCCAGCCGGTGACGCCGAGGCGGTCCGCCTCATCCTTGGTGCTTGCGCGGAACCAGACGCCCTGCACAAGACCGTGGACGGTGACATGTGCGCGAAGTTGTTCCCTGTTGCTTGTCATGTTAGGAAGAAGATATTCCCGCAAATTTAGGGTCTTTCGTATTTTAGTTCAAAAAAAACTGAACAAACCAGAAACCGAGAAAGGCTAAGATTCTTCCGCAGATTACACAGATTACACAGATTAAAAACGACCGTCCTGATTCGTGTTTAAAGACTAAATCTGCGTCAATCTGCGAAATCTGTGGACAAGTTTTTCCTCTGAGCCTTTGTTTCTGCGGTCATACCTTGACTTTTCAACTTTATTACAAATGAACCCAAATTTACGATCTGCGGCCGCCGCGGCCCCGTGTGTTCGACGGCCGCGGACCAGAAGGCCGCGATCCGGTTCTCTTCTGACCTGTCGGTTTAAAGCCCGGCGTATTGACCGGCCCCCGTTTCCGTGTACCGTACACCTTGCCCACGAACGCCGGCCGCGAGGCGCGCTTTTCGTCACGTCCCGGTTCTCTGCCGCCTACCCTCGTCCCCCGCTCGTCCTGCCGGGGACCTCTTTGATCCGTCGCCCGCGCCCCGGATGTTCGCGGTCTTTCTCCGGACGGACGTCCCGGGCCTCGTGACGAATCCCGCTGTTCTTTCCACGGAGGCCTCGTTGCTGGTCGCTGCGCAGCGAACGCCGGTCTCCGGTCGCCTGCGCCGCGCTGACGATGGTCTGCGGCTCCCCCGCGAGTGCTGCGCTCTTTTTCTTTTCCCTGCCACATCGTCTTCTCTCCGCCGGTTATCGCGGCTGGACGTTCGCCTGTGCTTCCTCTCACGCCTGACACGCCGCGGGGAATATTCACGCGGGACCTTCGCTTTTCTTCACCGCGGCCCCACATCTCCGTGTCATCGTGTCCGGGCTCCCGCTTCAGCGCATCTCCGGCCTCGCGTCGTACGGTCTTGACCCGCGTCTCTTCGCTCTTCTTCTGCGCCGTGAACCTCGGCGCCGGCCGCTTCGCTTCCTCCTGCGTCGCCATTTCGCGCATTCCCCGCACCTCGTCGAGGGTCAGGTGACGATAGGCGCCGATTGGAAGGTCTCCGAGGTTCAGACTGCCGACCTTGGTCCGCTTGAGCTTGATCACGGAATGGCCGGTGAAGTCGATCATGCGCCGTACCTGGCGTTTTCTGCCTTCGTGGATCGTGATCTCGACCCAGGAGTTGGACTCTTCCTTGCGGAGCTTTCTGACCTTGGCGGGCGCCGTCCTGCCGTCCTTGAGGAAAACGCCCTGTTCCAGATTTTCAACGTTCCGGTCCTCCAGAAATCCCTTGACCTTCACCAGGTAGGTCTTCGGAAGCTCGTGACGGGGGTGGGTCACCAGGTGGGCGAAATCGCCGTCGTTGGTCAGCAGGAGCAGGCCTTCGGTGTCGTAATCGAGCCTGCCCACGGGATAGACACGGACCTTGACGCCTTTCAGGAGATGCGCGACGATCGGGCGGCCCTCGGGGTCCGACATGGTCGTGACGAAACCGGCCGGTTTGTTCAGCATGATGTAGGCCTTGGGCTGCTTCGGGTTGATCAGTTTGCCGTCGACCTTGACGTGATCATGGTCCGGGTCGGCCTTGGCGCCGAGTTCGGTCACGACCTTGCCGTTCACCCGCACCCTGCCTTCGAGGATGATGTCCTCCGCCGCCCTGCGCGACGAGATCCCTGCTGCCGATAGTATCTTTTGTAATCTCTCTTCCATACATTCACCGCGGGGGACGCGGCATCCGCGCCCCCGTTATCCTTCCTGGTTCATGATCTTCGTTTTGCTCGCAACTCTCTGAGCCGGGGACATTTGTTCTTCTCCCGGCTGTCCTCGCAGTCGCCGCAGATGGTCATGTCCGGACTGCAGGGCAGGAAACCCTCGCGGCGTGATGCCGTTTCGGCCCTCTGCTTTCTCGTCTCGCGCGCTTTGCTGATGCTTGTGACCTTGGACATCGTTCCTGACCACGCAGGCTGAAGCGTTCGACTGAGTGGTTCGACCCTGAGTGGGCTCACCATCGAAGGGCTCACGCCGAAGTCCTGCGACTACTATTGATAGAACGGGCGGCCACATCGGGCCGCCCCTACAAAACATTCCGCAATCCGCAATCCGCATTCCGCAATTATTCGAGCCGGTAATTCGGCGCTTCCTTCGTGATCACCACGTCGTGAACATGGGACTCGCGCAATCCGGCACTCGAGATCTTCACGAACTGGGCCTTGGACCTGAGCGCCTTAAGGTCCTCACATCCGCAATATCCCATGCCCGCCTTGACGCCGCCCATGAGCTGATGAACGCTCTCAGCGAGGGGGCCCTTGGACGGCACGCGGCCTTCCACGCCCTCCGGCACGAGTTTGGACTTTTCCAGTTCATGCGACTGGAAATACCGGTCCTTGCTTCCCCGCTCCATGGCGCCGATGGAACCCATGCCGCGGTACAGCTTATAGGTGCGGCCCTGAAAGAGTATGGTCTCGCCCGGGCTTTCGTCCGTGCCCGCGAACAGGCCTCCGATCATGACGCAGGACGCGCCGGCCGCCAGCGCCTTGGTGATGTCGCCCGAGAACTTGATGCCCCCGTCCGCGATGACCGGGATCTTTGCCTTTTCCGCCACGCTGAAGCAATCCAGAACGGCCGTGATCTGCGGCACGCCGGCCCCGGAGACGACCCGGGTCGTGCAAATGGAACCGGGCCCGATGCCGACCTTGACGGCGTCCGCGCCGGCGCGGATCAGGTCCCGCGTTGCTTCAGCCGTCGCGATGTTTCCGGCAACGACGTCGAGGTCGGGGTATTTCTGTTTGATCATCTTCACCGCGTCGATCACACCCTGGGAATGGCCGTGGGCCGTGTCAACCACAATGATGTCCACGCCCGCCTTCAGGAGCTCCGGCACCCGTTCACTGTAATCGCCGACACCGACGGCCGCTCCCACCCTGAGCCTCCCCAGCTTGTCCTTGCAGGCAAAGGGATACTTGATCTTCTTTTCGATGTCCTTGATGGTGATGAGCCCCCTCAGGCTGAAGTCCTTGTCCACGATCAGGAGCTTCTCGATCTTGTACTTTTGGAGGATTACCATGGCCTTTTCGAGCGTGGTCCCGAGGGGCGCGGTGATAAGTTTGTCCTTCGTCATCACCTCGGAGACCTTGAGGTTCATGCGCTTCTCGAACCGAAGGTCGCGGTTGGTAAGGATGCCGACGAGCTTGTGCCCTTTCGTGACCGGCACGCCCGAGATGCGGTACTTTTTCATGATGTCCAGGGCGTCGGAGATATTGGCGTCCGGCGAAATGGTGATGGGGTCGATGATCATGCCGCTCTCGGATTTTTTCACCTTGTCCACTTCCTCGGCCTGCAGCTCGATGGGCAGGGCCTTGTGAATGAAACCGAGCCCCCCTTCCTGGGCAAGGGCAATGGCCATCTTCGCCTCGGTCACCGTGTCCATGGCCGCGCTGACAAGCGGGATGTTCAGCGTGATCTTTTTGGTCAGCTGCGTCGAAATATCGGTGTCCTTGGGCAGAACATCGGACTTTGCCGGGAGCAGCAGAACGTCATCGAATGTCAGTGCTTCGCGAATGGGACCAACGACCATGTGGTTCTCCTTATCAATGATTGAAAAACCGCGGATGACCAAAAATTGGCGTTTCTCAAGCGACACAGGCTGAAATTAAGGCTGTACTGTACCATAAATGAGGTGAAACCTCAAGAGCGGTGTTACAAATTATACGAGTGCTTAATGTCAGTTATCCTATTGACGCCTTAGAATAATTGCCCTACACTTCTCCAAGCTGGCTTCACCTCTTAACCATGGCAAAATTTATTCCCCCATACTATCCGGACGATGAAGAACCGGGCACAGAAGGCCGGAAGGCTGAATGTGCCGTCCTCGATGCCCTCGGAAATCTTGATGATAAATGGATCGCGTTTCATGGTCTTGAGTGGAGGGAGTTGGACCGCTCCGTTGGCGAGCGGATCGGCGAAACCGATGTAATTGTATTCCATCCAGATTTTGGGTTGCTCTGCATAGAGATCAAGAGCGGCGGCATTGTATGCGAGAACGGGCAGTGGTTTCATGAGAGTTTCATGGACGGTACGCGCATGCCGATGAGGCTGTCGCCCTTCTCCCAGGCACGCAGAAATTCAATCGCGCTGCGCGATAAGCTGGCCAGAACAGCCATCGGCCGGGATGCGTTGAAGAATACCGCGCTCACCTATACAGTCTGGTTCCCGGATATCACCTGGACAGCCTCTCTCCCACCTGATGCGCCGAACGGGTCATTTATTTTGGACTCCCGGCATCTCCGCAATACCACCCATCACCTACGGTCAATTCTCACGCAAGCCAAGCCTCATGCAACGCCCTGGTCACCCCAGCAGGCTGAGATCCTTGTCAGAACGCTCGCGCCGGATGTGAACCTGATCGTCCCGCTCGGAGTAAAGATAGGCGATCTTCGAGACCGCTTCATCAAGCCGATCAAAGAGCAGATCAGCATCATCAACGCTCTGCGGAAGCAGAAAAGACTGCTTGTTGAGGGGTGCGCCGGATCAGGCAAAACCGTCCTCGCTGTCCAGCTTGCCCGTGAACATGCCCTTGCCGGAAAGAAGGTTCTCTTCACCTGCTTCAACAAGAACCTGGCCGAGCATATTGCAGCGGAGTTTGACGGTTCGCTGCCAGTTGATGTGCTGAACTTTCACAAGCTCGTGGAGACATACTGTAACAAACACGGAATTGCTTTTGAAGTGCCGGCTGCCCGGGATGCACAGGTGGAATTCTTCAACAATACCTGTCCTGACCTCTTGTACCAGGCATCGCAGTTCGTTGAGGACCGTTACGATACCCTGATCGTGGATGAAGCCTTTGACTTTAAGCCGGACTGGTGGGTGGCTCTTGAATCTCTCGGCAAGGATGACAAGTCGTTTTACGTATTCTATGACAGAAACCAGGGGATATTTGCAGGCGATGGATCATGGTCCCCGCCCTTTTCCGCAGACCCGGTCGTCCTCGATGTCAACGTGCGAAACACGAAACCTGTAGGCGATTATGCGTTAAAGCTCGGCAATATCGCCGGTTCTGGAACGTATGCCGTTGATATGGGTCCGGCTCCGGTCATCAAGACGTACAAAGATGTTATTGAGATCGCTCCGCTTCTACGCAATGCGATTCAGGAGCTGACCGGCAAAGGCAAGGTTAGTCCTGAGAATATCGTCGTCCTGTCACCATACAAGTACACGAGTGAACATTTGATGATCAAAGACCTTGTGGAGAAGGAAGGACTGTTATCCCCACTGAATAAAGACTACAGCGGCGATAAGGTGCGGATCGGTACTATCCAGTCGTTCAAAGGAATGGAGGCCGACGTGGTAATCCTCTGCGGGATAGACGGGAAGTTGCCCGGATGCAGCCCCGCGAACCTTTACGTCGGTGCGACGCGGGCAAAGGTGCTGCTACAGGTTATCAAACTGAAGGAAACACTTATGTAAGTTTGCTCTAATCGGAAAGTTGCCCGTCATTATATCTATTTAAAAAATGCTTTAAGTTCTTTGGCAGTTTTTTTACATTTTT
>CAYILT010000095.1:0-11502 GCA_964364055.1 uncultured Nitrospiraceae bacterium
CAGATGCTGTTTCCCTTCGTCTTGCTGGAATAAAGAAATTTTGGGGAAAGTCCTGAGATACTTCGCGATCAACAGGACGTGCAAGGCGTCGCGGGCTGCCATCGCTGCGGCGGACGGAAAACACAGCGCAGCCCGAGGCAGCGGTCCGCATGTGCAACAGAGCGTTACCAGGTAAATTGTGTTGCTTTTTTAGAAAACGGACCCTATAATCGCGACAATTGCCTTCCACTTTGCCCAATCCTCCAACAGGAGCGCGGCATGAACCAATCCAAGTTTCTGGCTCCCCGGCCCGCCAATGTCCTGGAACGGGAGCGCCTCATCAGCAGGCTCGGTGCGTGGGATGACAAAAAGCTGGTGATCATCCATGCACAGGCGGGCCAGGGCAAGAGCACGCTCGCCGCATCATACGCCGCATCGATACCGGCGCCGGCCATCTGGTATACCATGGACGCCGAGGACGACGATCCCGCGGTGTTCCTTTCGTACCTCGGGCAGGCCCTCCAGGCCGCCCTGCCGGACCGGTTCCCGAAGATCCCCCCGCTCCCTCGCAGCCGCTACGGCTATCGCAGCTCCGATCCGGCCATCGGCCGGTGGGTCGGGCAGATGTTCGGGAACCTCACCCGACCCTGCCTCATCGTGTTCGACGACTACCACGGTACGGCTGATTCTCCTGCGCTCCGTTCCATCCTCAAAGCACTCTTCGAAGCCACACCTGCCTCCGTGCGCTTCCTGCTTCTCTCCCGGACCCGGCCGGAACTCGATATCGCAAAGCTCCGGGCGCGGCGAAGCGTCGCGGAACTGCGGGGGGGCGACCTCAAATTCAGCGATCAGGAAGTTCAGGAACTCTTCGGCGCGGTCTTCGGGATGCCTCTTGCGGCCGCAGAAGCGGCTGCGGTCAATCGCACTGCGGAAGGATGGCCTGCCGGATTGGTGCTGTTGCACGGTTTTTTCGCGAACGTGCCCGGCAACGACCGTCTCGCGGCGCTCACCGGACAGCCGCGGACGGAATTCCACGCGCACATCTTCGACTACCTGGCCGAGGAGGTCTTCTCGCGACTCCCGCCCGGCCTGCGGGACTTTCTGCTCCATACCGCCGTAGCGGACCACCTCACCACGCCCCTGATGGCGGCCCTGACCGGACTCCCGGAACAAGCTCCGGAAAACCGGCCGTCGGTGGCCTCCCTGGTACGGGAACTTACTACACGGAACCTTTTCGTCTCCTCCATTGACGCCGACGGTTCGGTCATCCGCTATCATGCCCTCTTCCGCGAGTTCCTCCTGAAAACGTTCCAGGCGCAACGCTCCTCCGGCGAGGTCAGGAAGCGGTATGCCGTCGCCGCGCGCTACTTCAAGGCCGCGGGAGACCCGGTGCGGGCCGTCGATCTCTGGCTCGAGTCAGGCCAGGCGGCAAAGGCCCTGCGCGAAATCGAGTCGTGCGCACCGCACCTTGTCGCGCAAGGACGGACCCAGACGCTTCTCCGGTGGATGCACGCTCTCCCGAAGGCCGCCGCCGAGGGGTCGTGGCTGCTGTTCGCCCGCGCAGTCGCATGCCGCTACACCGATCCGCACGTGGCGCTCATGCTTTATGAGCGGGCGTACAAGGGATTCTGCCGGGACCGGTGCGTTCCCGGTCAGATGCTTTCGCTGAGCGGCATCATCGAAGCATGTTTCCATACGGGCGGAGATTTCGCGCGGATGGGCAGCACGGCAGCCCGGGCGCATGCGCTCCTCGCGCGGAGCAGGAAGGACACGCGTGAATCCAAGGCCCGGCTGCTCCTCGCCACCGGCATGGCATGGTTCTTCATCGGCAGGCTCGAGCAGGGCGCGGGCGCGCTCAGGCAGGCCCTTGACCTTTTCCGGAAGCAGGGGGACCACTTCTCCCAGGTCACCTGCGCCATCTACCTCATCCCCTGCGCGCTCTACCAGGGCGATTTCCCTCTTGCCCGGGACACGGTCCGCGCCGGTCTGGAGGCGTCGGACGCGATACCCGAAGAGACGGGCGGCCGGACCGCACTCTACCTGACCCGTGCCATGACGGCGTTGTTCGAAGGGAACTTTAACGAAGCGGAGCAGAGCATAGAGCAGTGCCGGAAGCTCGCGGACGACCATTCCTTCGAATCGATCGGGTTCCTCTCCCTGAACATCGGCGGATGGCTCAAGATCGCCCAGGGCGACTTCTCCGGCGCGGTCCGCCTGCTCGAAGAGTGCAAACGGAAAGGCGAGGAGGCCCGCCACCCCTTCTTCAGCGCGTCGGCAGCGCACCTGCTGGCGATCGCGTATCTGTTCCAGGGAAAGCTCGCCAGGGCACAGGCCGAATCGGACCACGCCCTGGCGCTCCAGAAGCGGACAGAGAGCCCGCTGTTCCACGGGATCTATCTTATAGCGGGCGGCGCGATCCATCTGAAGCTGGGAAAGACCGGCCGGGCGGAGCGGCAGTTGACAGCCGCGCTCAGGCTGCTCCGTCAATGCCATGCCGTGCAGCAGGAAGCCAACGCCCACCTCCTGCTCGCGTCCCTGAACCTGCGGCGCAAACGGGAAGAGTCGGCACGGAAGCATCTCGCCGCGGCCTTTTCCATCGGCGAGGAGCGCGGCTTCACCTATTACGCGCTGCTGAAGCAGGAGGAGCTTTCCTCCCTGGCAGCGGCGGCGATCGACCGTGACATCGAACCGGACTACTGCCGGCGCCTTATTGCGGGACCCGCCCCGCTGCAGACAAGTCCGCGCATCAGGATCTTCTGCCTCGGCGAATTCCGGGTCCTGCGGAATGGGGTCCCCATCCGCGACGGGGAATGGAAGAGCAGGCTGGCAAAAACGCTGGTCAAGCTTTTGGCTGTGCGCGGCAGTCAGAAGCTAACGCGCGATGAGGTCGCGGAAACGCTCTGGCCTGATGCCGACCCTGCGCAGCACCCTCTTCTGCTGAACAGCCTCCTCCATCGAACAAGAAAGGTCCTGGAGCCTGACGGGACCGCGACGCGGGGCGATTCCTGCATCATCCAGGACGGAGGCCTGCTCTCCCTGAACCCGCGCAAGATATGGACGGATATCAAGGAATTTTCCGCGCTCCACGCGGCCGTCCGGCAGAAACGCGCTTCCCGGGAACAGGACGCAGGAAAGACCCTTGCGCTCTACGACCAGGCGTTCGGCCTGTATCAGGGCGACATCCTGCCCGGGGACCTGTACCATGACTGGGCGCAGGGCCACCGCGAGCATATCAGGAAGATCCACGCCGAAATGCTCACGCATGCGGCAAGCCTGACCGAGGCCCGGAATGACACGACCCGGTCGTTCACCTATTATGAACGGATGTTCTCCCTCGACCCCTGCAACGAAAAGGCGTGCCGCTGGCTCATGGCCTGGCACCTTACCGCGGGGCAGCGGAGCGATGCGGTGAGATTTTACGAGCGGTGTCAGCTGGCGCTGCGAAAAGAACTGGACATCGAACCGGATGACCAGACGAGGAGATTGTACCGGAGCATCATTGGAGGGTAGGAGATACTGACGCGAAAACGCGGGGACGCGAAGACAACGGGATCAAGAAAAATCAATGCACTAAGATCGTGACGCTCTATAGGCCAAGCCTTCTCACCTTCCTAACTTCCTACCTTCCCAGCTTCGCCTCGTTGTCATTCCCCTCCTCGATCGCAAGCACCACGGCACCGGTGGAGGGATCGGGAACACTCCACCGCAACGACCACCGAGATACGGGCGTCCGGACAGGTGGGGATTCGGCCGAACGGCGGTATTCCGCCCAAACGGCAAGATCGAACCTCCAGTTCAGCGCCGCACGATATCCGAACATGTGGACCTTGCTCCCGGTCCCGGGGTGGGCAGGGAGCAGAAGGTCGTACACGTCCCAGCTGACGGTACCACGCGGCGGGATCGATGCGGCAGCGCCGCCGGGGAATGCGCCGGAGACATCCTGGACCGTGCCTCCCTCCTGGCCGAGCGTGGCGTGCGGGACCATATCGATCAGCTCCGCTGTGCACGCATTGCGGACCGTCACAACCGCCCTGGTGAAGGGTATCTCCCTCCCGTCGCTCGCCAACAGGCGCGAAGCCGCGGCCTGCAAAGAGAAAACGAGGCAGCGTTCCTGGTCATCCCGTCCTGCTTTTCCCTCCGGCGTGTCCGGCATGGTGCACACCTCCTTCTCGCTGGCGTCCTGTCCTTAGTATATCACGGCATGGTGCGGCGGCAGCTCACTCGCTCATTGGAGGCAGTGGAACAGGCCGGTGCACCAGAGGCAGGCGCCGCAGGGGACCTGTCCGAGATAGCAGTCCTGCTCGAACTCCTCCTCGCTCACATAGTCGCACAGCGCGAAGCCGCAGTCGAAGCAGAAGGGGAACTTGTAACCCAGCACGCGCTCCCGGAAGGAACGGGAGGCCGCGTCGTTCCAGATGGCAAGGAGGTCCCGGTCGCGGACGTTGCCGAAGACCCAGGGCTTGACCCGTTTGGCGACGCCGCCGACATAGCAGGCGCAGCGGTGCCACAGGAAATAGCAGGGATGGATGTCGCCGTCCCAGGAAACGAAGGCGCCGTTCCCTTCGACGAACTCGCACTTCCTCGTGTTGCGCGGCGCCATGCCCGGGAGCGTCAGCTCCACGCCCGCCTCCCGTGCGGCCTGCCGGGCCTCATCGAAGACCCGCTCGGCCGACACCAGCCACTCCTCATCCCGCCTGAGCAGCTTCTCCATGTGGAGGGTAATGCCCTGCGCCTCCGCATCGCTCCGCATCTTCCCGACAAGACCGACGATCCGCTCTTCCTCCGGGGTCCTTCCCACCTTCGTGATGGTATCGAGATACCGCCGGAGGTCCAATCCTTCCTGCAGCGCTTTTGTTTTCCAACGCTCATAGACGGCGATGGCAGCGGTGGTATTGGTGTCATAGGCCGCTTGCGCGACAAGGTCCTTCTGGTACGGCAGGAGCTGGGTGACGATGGCGAAACGGGCGCCGGACCTGCCTGCCCAGCGGACCGCTTCGGGAAGATCGGCAAGGTTGTTACGCATCAGCACGAACTCGATCCCGATACTGAGGTCGCGCCCCCGTCGCCGCGCCCTGGCCTTGTTCAGGCTCGCGAAGGCGGCTACGATGCCCCCCATCTCGCCGCCGCTCCGGATGGAACGGAAGCTGTCGTCCGCCACGGTGTCGAGGGAGATGCAGATGCGGTCGAGCCCCGCATCGACGAGCGATGCCGCCCGTTCGTCGGTCAGCGCCATGCCGTTCGACTGGAAACCCACCCAGGCGTTTTCGGGGAGAAGGGCTCGCGCACGTGAGATGAACGTTTCCAAGTTCGGATGGAGCAGGGGTTCTCCAATGCCGTTCAGAACGAGGGAATCTAGATGGGGAAAGGCCGGTGCAAGCCGCTCGAAGGTCTCGGGCGACATTGTACCCTCGGGAATACCGCCCGTACCGTTCTGCTTCACGCACATGCCGCATTGCAGGTTGCAGAGGGTCGTCACTTCGACAAAGAGTTTAGTGGGGTGTTCGTTCGACGCCATGTAACTATTCTAGCATTCCGGCCGCAAAGGGGTATGATGCCGGTCATATGCCTGCTGGCCCACAGGGCCCGGATGACGATGCCGGGATATCTGGTATAATAGCGGTATGAAGGTGAAGGTCA
The DNA here is from genome assembly GCA_964364055.1 of uncultured Nitrospiraceae bacterium. Lineage (GTDB taxonomy): Bacteria > Nitrospirota > UBA9217 > UBA9217 > UBA9217 > JAAXXJ01. The sequence goes on from CAYILT010000095.1 coordinate 5,617, forward strand.
AACTGTTCGCATCCCTGCGGACCTTCGGCCCTGATGAACAGGTGCTCGAAGTGCCCACCCAGACGACTATCGATGACGTCATTCATATCCTCAGGATCCCCGGGACGATCAGGCTCCTCAGGATCGTCAACGGCGAGCACCGGCCTGCCGACCATCGCCTGCTGGACAACGATGAACTCGCCCTCTTCCCCCCCATTGCAGGCGGATAGCTTCGGCGGTCAGGCGTTGACCGGACTGCGAGCTACCGTAAGAAATACCTGATCTTTTCCCGCCAACTCTGTGCTTCCCTCCAGTATCCCGATATCGACGGGCTCGCCGCCGAGCGTGACGCTGCATCCCTGCCGGAACTCCTGTGACCGCTCCGCCAGGAGATCGGCCAGGTCAGCGGCATTGACGAGCACGCCCTGCCGCAGCAGGCCTGGCCCCAGCTCGGCCATCAGCAGATTGAAGACCTTGATACTCACCCACCCCTCGCCAGGCATGCATGCCTTCCCGGCCTCGTGGTAGGTGATCGCATTGCGGAACGATGAATAGGCCCCGCCCCGCCTGAGCGTGGCGCCGACCAGACCGGGCATGGCCGCGGAGAGCGCGAGGACCGAACCGTCGTGCAGCAACGCCGACCCGATGTCATCGACCGGCTTCCCGTCCAGCATGATGGACTGGATCTTTTCGATCGTCCCAGGACCGGCCCCGAGCTCTTCCCGCAGGAATGCATCGACACTGCGGCCGACACGGCGCCGTATCCGCACACCCTGCTGGAGCAGCAGGAAGAACCGCGCGATGAGCGGTTCGTCCACGATGAAGGCGAGATGGACTAAAGCTATGTTCCCGATCGGACCTTTATCGTTCATGCCATCCTTACCTCATGGAGCCCCGGCGGAGCCCTTCTGCGGAGCGTTCCGCTGCCCGGCCGGGCAATAAAAAAAAGGAGAGACCTGCGTCTCTCCTTTCATTCGATCTGTCGGTTCCCGCTACCAGTTGAAGACCTTATCGAGGTCCTCATCCTTGACCGCGAATACGACATTGTGCGGCGCGAACTTCTCGGTCTTGAAGTAGCTCGGCAGCCGGTCGTGCTGCGGGGTGAAACCGGCCCGGGCGTTGAAGTCCCGCTCCATCTTGAGGACCTTTTTTCCGAGATCGGTCACGCCGTCGGCCGTCAGGTTCAGTCCGTAGAAGGCGTTCAGCATGTCGAGCATCGCCTGGAAGGTATCGGGCTGGTCGAGCACCGCGAAGGCGATGAAGAGGCACATGCCGGTGGAATCGATCGCCGCGGTCGCGATCTGGAGGTTCCGCGAAAGTTCCACCTGCCCCTCGGGCTTGAGCGCGTTCACATCACCGCCCACCTTCAGCACGTTCTGGGCGACCGCATATCCTGCGGTATGGTCCGCCCCCATGGGGCTCGTCGCGTAGGTGACGCCGATGCCCTGCACCGCGCGTGGATCGTAGGCCGGCATCGCCTGGCCCTTCACCACCGGCACCCGCTCGACGCCGAAGGCCCTGCCGGTCATGGCAGCCCCGTTGCCGAGGATCCGGCCGAGGTCCGTACCCTTGCCGACCTCGTTCACCATCTTGATCGCCGCGTCGGCGTCTCCGAACTTGGCGAGGCCCGCATCCATGGCGACCGCGATCGCCGCGCCCATCTCGATCGTGTCGATGCCGTAGTTGTCATCGAGGAAGTCGAGCATGGCGATCTTGTCCATGTCGCTGATGCCGCAGTTCCCGCCGTGGGCCCAGATGGTCTCGTACTCTGGCTGCTTGGTGAGGAAATGACCGTCCTTGTCATTATAGGTGCCGGAGCACTGGATGACGCAGCCGCGGTGGCAGCCGTGCGTCGCGAGACCTCCGCGCTTCGTCTCGGTTTCCGCCAGCGTTTCGCCGCTGATCTTGGATGCGCCGTCGAAGCGTCCCTGCTTGAAGTTATAGGTGGGATAGCCTCCCACTTCGTTCAGGATGTTCGTCAGCACGTTCGTGCCGTAGGCCGGAAGGCCCTGGCCGGTGACCGGGTGCTTCTTGAGGCCGTCGACGAACCGCTTGTTCGCATCCTGGAACTTTGCCGGGTCCTTGGGGGCCCGCACCGGCATGCCGGTGGAATCGAGGACGATGACCTTGATGTTCTTGGAGCCCATGACCGCTCCCACGCCGCCGCGGCCGGCGTGGCGGGTCGGCCGCAGCTCCATGTCGGTGAATGCGACGGTCGCGGCGCCCATCTTCATCTCGCCGGCGGGTCCGATCGAGATGCAGGATATCGCATCGCCGTATTCCGCCTTCATCTTCGCGACCAGATCGTAATTGGGGAGCATCTTGAGGCTGTTGTCCTTGGTGATCTTGACCCCGTCCTTGTTGATGAATATCTTGTAGAGGTCGTCACTCTTCGGCTTCCCTTCGAGCACGATGGCGTTGTAGCCGAGCTTTGCCAGGACCTGGGAAGGCTGGCCGCCGGAGTTCGCCTCCTTGATGCCTCCGGTGAGCGGGCTCTTGCAGCCCACGGAGATCCGGCCTGTCTGGGCGCCGGCGGACCCGCTCAGGAGGCCGGGCGCGATGACCAGCTTGTTCTCCGCCCCCAGGGGATGGCACAGCGGCGGGACCTCTTTCGAGACGATCGCCGACGTCAATGCCCTGCCTCCAAGACCTGCATAGTCGCCAACCGGTACTGTTGTCGCCTTGGGGCCGCCTTCTACTCCTACATCTATTCTCAGGATCTTATCCATGACGCCCTCCTCCTCTTTCCAGCTTGTCTCGTTCGTTTATCGTAAGAGTAATGTGAGATACAGGGAATGGTAGCGAACGATCCGCTATGGCAATATGGTATCCCTAATAACCGGTTTCGTCAAGGCCGCCGGGCGATATTTAAGGGCATGTTCCATCGAGGACGCACGGAGCCGCCTCTGTGCGCTGCGGAGACCTGCCCGTGTGCCTATTTCTTGCGCAGCAGGAAAAAGAGCTTCCCTTCCTGCTGCATATACCCCGCCGATAGTTCAGCCTCTGCCCCCTGCCCCCAGAACAGATCCACCCTGCCCGGCCCCCGAATGGCGCCGCCCGTGTCCTGGTTCAGCACGAACCGGGTGAAGGGCGCCCATTCCTTGATCGTACCGTTCTCGATGACCGGCTTCTGCGTCTCGATGAGGGCCAGCGCGCCTTTGGGGAAGAGTTTGCTGTCCGTGGCGATGGATCGGCCGGGCGTGAGCGGCACGCTGATGTTGCCGATGGACGGCCCCATGTCCATGCGGAAGAAGACATAGCTCGGGTTCTGGTTCAGAAGCGAAACGACCTCATCGGGGTGGGTCCGGAGATACTCGCGAATCGCAGGCATGGACATGTTCTCCTTCGCGATAGCGCCCTTGTCGATGAGGTACTTACCGAGGCTGCGGTACTGCCTGCCGTTCTGGCCGTCGTAGAGGATGCTGACGATGTCACCGCCGCCGAGGTCCACCTTACCCGAGCCCTGGATCTGCAAAAAATAGATGTCAACAAGGTCCCGGCACCACAGCATCTCGAGGCTCCTCCCGTTAAGCGCCATCTTCTGATCGATCTCCTCGCGGGAATAATAAGGCAGGACCTTCCGGCCCTCGATGCGGGCGGCCAGTTTGTTCCGAGGGTAGTCATTGCCGAAAAGCGTGAGGTCGATCTCGATGATGTCGTCCGGCTTTTTGTAGAGCGGATATTTATAAACATCGTCCGAATTGATGCGGCAGGTCAGCATCGGCTCATAGTAGCCCGTGAACAGCACCTTGCCCCAGCCATTAGAGCCCACGGATTGATAGAATTCGAACTCCTTCTTGATCTGCTTGACCTTCTGCTCATCGGTGAGCGAAGCGTTCTCGACTATAAGCAGGAAGTTCTGGAGCGTCACGGTCATATCAAGCGCCGTGACCTTAACCGGCCCGATGGAGAAAGAGGTCTCAGCAGGTAGTTTCTTGTAGTACTCCATGCTCTGACGAGCAGCCGCCGCGATGTCCTTGAACGCAAGGTCATCCTGCGGCGTCACGGACCGCCACCACGACAGCGGCTCCAGCGCCATCTCCGGCCTCGTCACCGGCGGCCTGGCGCAGGCGAAGAGGGAGAGGAGGGTCAATGTCATCAGGATAAGTTTTTTCATAGTGATCATTTTGTCAGATACACCTGCTCCATACGAGTTCCCATCGCCGGACACGCTATCGAATACGGATTGCAGCTTGCCTATGAACGCGCGGGTGAGACGCGCGTTTCCTGCGCGTCGGTCTCGACCCGGTTGTTAGGTGTTCGTCTGACCTGCACGTTCAGAATATTTCCCCGAGAATTTCTCCTCAAGAATCTTATGGACCTTTTTGTACCTTGTGAATTGAATAAGATAAAGGGCCGCCATAATACACACAAGGAAGAGCGTCATTGGAGTATGGGTAGGTTGTCGGTGCGAAAAGAAGTAGTCCATTAAAAGGAATGTCGCGGGGAAAACAATTGCGGTCCAGTTCGCATATCCGATAACGCTGACTTTACGTTCTCTTTGGTCCACCCTGATTAAACCGTGCATGATTGGTGAATAACTAAAGAGACGAAAGCTAAAGAACTTTTCTCGAAATCCAATTTCATCATTGTTGATTCTACGAAAAACTATAGGCTCTGTCATTCCAGTACTAAATTGCTGAGATAAAGAATCGGGCGATATGGTTGGCAGTTCTATGACTTGAAAGGATTTTACAAAGAGTGGAATGCCACTGCGAAAATAAAACGCAAGCCATCGTCCGCTGATAATGACTTCAGCTATTGCAGTTGCAAATGTAAGAAGCACCAATATCTCGATCATATTTATCACCTAACAAGGGGATCACGACCCCCCCTCGTTAATACCGGAAATCCGTTGTTGAAGAGCCCCATAGATAATAACGGATTTGCGGTGTTATTTAGTTTAGCAATGAACATGCCAACCCAATCTCTGTAGCTTAAACGAATATATGCTTGATGCAATTATTTGTCAACGACAGCGATGGGGTAATTTATGGGTATTATAATGAAGACAACTTGGAGTATTATGTGTTGCTGAGGATTGCAACTACGACATCTTCAGGAAGTATCTAACCCACCTAATACCGTCGGGGGTCAGGCCTATGCGCTCGCTCCTGGATTCAACCGCACCTTGATCTACTCATTTATCCCCAACTATCTTCCGGCTTCGATAAACGTCGTAATCCGGCACAAGACGATCATAATCGCCATCCATCAATGGGGAGGAGATCATGAAATCGGCGGAGGCGCGATTGCAGGCAATTGGAATATTCCAAACTACAGCCATGCGCAAGAGCGCCTTAACATCCGGATCGTGGGGCTGCGGTTCAAGCGGATCCCAGAAAAAGATGAGAAAATCGATCTCGCCGTCGGCTATCTTGGCGCCGATTTGCTGATCCCCGCCCAAAGGTCCGCTATGGAGCTTGTTAATTTTGAAGCCAAGCTGTTGTTCCAAAATCTCGCCGGTTGTCCCCGTTGCATATATCTTGTGATGATCCAAGAGCACTTGATTGTATTTTGCCCATTCAACCAGATCACGCTTTTTATTGTCATGCGCGACGAGGGCAATCTTTTTATCATGTTCCATGGCTATTTTCTTGTGATTCACGTAAGCTCATCTCCTTCCCATGCAATAGAAATTCATTTTCAATGTGGCTAACAAATAGTACAGGAAGTAGTTAACACCTCTAATTATTTTTCAATTGCTGCGAAAATCCTCTGAGCATCTGTGATATTTGAATGTCTTGCACGACCAGATCCCGCCGCGCTTCCGCGGTGACCGGCTTGCTCTTCCTGACGCCCGCCTTGCCGCCTCCCCTGTTCGTCCGCGGCGCTTCCAGGAGCAGGGCAAGCTCGGGATGGACGCCGATCTCCGCGAGCATCTCGGTTGCCCGCCACAGGCCGTTC
>CAYILT010000096.1:0-11379 GCA_964364055.1 uncultured Nitrospiraceae bacterium
GCCCTCATGATGATGACGTACACCTTGAGGCCCCCCCGTAACTGAAGGCTTACCTTTTCATAGGGGTATTTTAAGGGTATGGGAAAGAATAAAAAAACCGTAACTCTAATGAGTTACGGTCTTGTACAATGGTCGGGGTGAGCCGATTTGAACGGCCGACCACTCGCACCCCAAGCGAGTGCGCTACCAGGCTGCGCCACACCCCGATTTCTTTGGAAAGTTACAGAACCAGCTTACACGCTAGCAGGCTGACAGGCTAATATGCTAATAAACTATGCAGTATAACTTGCGATACTATTTTAACAGTTCCAATATCTCCCGGATCTCCTTCTTCGTCGATTCCAGGAGGTCATCCTTGTCCTGTCCGGACCGTCCCCTCAGTTTCTTTTTTGCGCCTGCGATGGTATAGCCGTTCTGATAGAGAAGCTGCTTTACCTGGAGGATGTTATCGAGGTCCTTCTTGGTGTAGAGACGCTGGCCTGATTTTCTTTTTTCGGGCCGGAGATGGGGAAACTCCGTCTCCCAGTACCGTAATACATAGGGCTCAAGGCCCGAGATCCTGCTCACCTCCCCGATCCGGTAGAAAAGCTTACTCGGCTGCCGGGGCTGCGGAGGCTGTTGATTCTGTTGACTCAATGACATGATCCTTGAATATCATACTCGGCCTGAAGCTCACGACGCTGCGAGGCGTGATCTCGATCTCCTGGCCAGTTTTGGGATTACGTCCTTTTCGCGAACGTTTTTTCCGCACCACGAAGTTTCCAAACCCGGAGAGCTTCACCGTCTCGCTCTGCTTCAGCGTCTGCTTAACGGTATCCAGAATCATCTCCACCAGCTCTTCGGCGTCCTGTTTCGGCAGGCCAACCTTGTCAAAAACGTCTGAGATGATGTCTGCTTTGGTCATATACACCTCCTGAACGTGCGATACTATAGAAGATAACTGTTTCAAAGTCAAGGGGAATTTGCACCGCACCGATGGACGCGGCAGGGAGGAAGATGAAAAATTGTCTTGCCTCCCCTGTCGAATTATTATAGTATTGTCCCGTTTGGACTATCCTGCCGCAGGGAGGGAACACGATGCCGGAACTGGTCACCGTATCAAGCGTGGAAAAGCTGGAATCGCTCAGGACCACCATCAACGAGCTTTTTGAGCACGGTAAGTATGCCGAGATCGTCCAATCCATCGGGATGCACTCGATCCTGATGGAGCCGGAACACATGATCGGCGATCAGGACAGCCTGTACCACCTGGTGCTGAACCTCATGAAGAAGAAGATACATCGGGAGGACCCGAAACGATATTCCTCCTGGCTCATTGCCTTCCCCGCCCTTCTCAGCCGCATTGTGGATGAGGGACAGGTGATCGCAGACGATGCGGCGCAATCCGCCCTTGTCTCACGCCTGACCTCCTTCGGCCCCTTTACCTCCCTCGACGAGTTCTATTTCTGGGCCCTTGACGACCGCAGGCTGCCCCTCGGCCTGTTGATCCGCTACATCGACAGGACCATCGAGATGCACCGGTAAGTATGAACAGGTTCAACGTTCAAGCAGGCTGTTAAAAGTATTTTTAGCCGTCTTTGCGAGCGAAGCGAAGCAATCTCGGTTTTAGAACAATCAAGAACTTCGAGATTGCCGCGTCGCATAAATCGCTCCTCGCAATGACAACTGATGCTTTTTTTTCAACAGCCTGCCATGTTCCCAGTTCAATAAAGCTGGCCAAGCTTGTCAACTTATTCGATGGTAAGCCTGCCCGCTGTGTTTCCTACAACGGCACCTTCTGCATCACATCCTCGACCGTTATCTCCTCCATGCACCGGACTCCATCGTCACAGGTGCGCCGAAAACAAGGTGAGCAGGCCAGGCCTTTTCTGACCACCTCATGGCCGGGGCCGTAGGGGCCGGTCCTCCAGGGCGCCGTGGGGCCGAAGAGCGCCACGACCCTGGCGCCAGCGGCGGCGGCCAGATGCATGGGGCCTGTGTCCGTGGTGATGAACAGATCAGTCAGCGAGGCCAGAGCGGCCAGTTCCCGGAGCGTCGTCTCCCCTGCCCAGTTCACCGCGGTCTCCCGCATCATGCCCCGGATCCTTTCCGTGATCGCCCGGTCATCAGGGCTCCCCGTAAAGATCACCACGGCGTGCCGTTCGGTGACCAGCCGGTCGGCCAGCCGGGCGAATTTTTCCTCATCCCAGAGTTTGGTCTTCCACCTTGCCACGGGATTTATCACAACCAGCCTGCGTCCATCCGTCACCAGACCGTCTGTACGTTCCTGCATGACCGCACGTTCCCGCTCGATAGGCAGTGTGCAGGCCGGTGAGGGATCGACGGCGCCCAGATAACGCGCAACATCAAGATACCGCTCCAGGGCATGTTTTTCCTTATTATAAGCGGGCAGGCGTTCGTTCAGAAAAAGGTAAGACAGCTCCCGCGTCCCGTCAAAGCCGATCTTCCGCTTCGCCCGAGCAGCGCCGATGATAATGCCGCTTTTGAGGAGACCCTGGAGATCGATGGCGATGTCATACCGCCTCTCGCGCAGTCGGCGGAGAAAGCCGGATATCTCTCCTATCGCCCGCGTGAACGTCGATGGACTGCCAAGCATGAGCGTCCATGATTTCCTGCGACTCACCAGCAGACGGTCTATGAGCGGATGGCCTTCCAGGATGCCCGCCGCCGCCTCTTCGACGACCCAGTCGATCTCGCTCCCGGGAAAGGTCCTCTTGACGGCCTCGAGCGCGGGCAGGGCCTGGACCACGTCGCCGATGGCCGATAGTTTCACGAATAATATCCTCATGATCGTGGCAATCATAATCCATCGGACGCGTTCCGTCAACCGGAAACAGTGAACCCCGTTAGAGAACTTCGTTCACTAACGATATAAGATTGCGGCTTTGAACCACGATCGGAGGAATGATATGTACCGCCGACAGGACCCGTTAGAAATTCATAGGCAGCAAGTCATGAATTGTAACCGTGTTTATGCCAATAGCGCAACATTTCTCACGGGTCAGGAGCCGGCGGCTGTCTCTAACGGGGTGAATGCATTGTTCCGCCATCGATCCGTGCAGAGAACACACGCGTTCTGAACGGCGAATCGGTGACGGGCAGTGCGTTCTCCCGCAGCGCACCAATCTTGTTCTTTCCCGGGAAATATGCTACAACGATGGCATGAAGAACTACCTGGCCTGGGCACTGCTCGCGGCCCTCGTGGCGGTCACGTTCGCGCGTAATGAGGTATGGCGCAATGAAGGAAGGACCTGGGAAGACATCATACAAAAGTCTCCCCGAAAGGCGCGTGCCTACAACGAACTGGGCCTCCATCTGCTGGACATCGGAGACCATGCCGGGGCTCTCAGGGTCCTCGGCAGGTCTCTAGAACTCAATCCCTATCAGCCGCAGATTTATATCAACCTTGGCCTGGCATTTGAGAAGACGAACCAGGTCGACAAGGCCATCAATTCTTACGAACGGGCCATCTCCTACCAGCCCGACGATCCGACCGCCTATTACAACCTCGGCGTCCTCACGTACACTACACTGAAGGACCGGAACAAGGCGCTGGGATACTTCCTTCGGGCGCGTGACCTGAACCCCCTTGAGCCCGATGTCCACCAGTACCTGGGGCAGATCTACGCTGAAACGGGTAACGCCGCTCTCTACCGGAAGGAGATGGCGCTTTACGACCGGTTGAGACACAAGACACCGGCACGCCCGCACTGACCGGCGGTTTCCGGTCCAGGAAGGCCATTACTCATAGAAACGGCATTTGACACGGATACCAGAAGCAGGCGCTTCTAAGCGAATGCGGATAAGAGTCGGATAAAATCGGATTTCTTGTCAGAGGAGAAGGAAGGAAATGGGATCACATGCTTTTTTTGCTGCCCGTATCATTATTCAAGGCGGTGCAACCCTCGCAGGAAAAGATCCCACGAGCGTTAAGCTCCCGGCGCCGCAGGTCGCAGAGATGATGGGTAACCCTATCGGAAAAGAGTCTGCAGAAGACCGTCGTTGCCGCGTCAGTTACATGAAGATCGCTGGCCTTATATATGCTGTCGGTTTTATCCATGTACTTGATAATTAGTGCAATTACAGTGCCAGCCATCTTCAGTCACCCTTAATCACAACTGCATATCAGCTTTGCCGGAATACTCTGATCCCTATATTGTTAACAAAACGAGCAATTACGTAATAAATTCACAGGGATTTCCCCTTCTGTTCTTTAGGTCATAAACGGCCCAAGAGGAAGTGCATGAATATCCCTGTCGTACTGAAATTCGAATTGTTGATATTTTAATGAGTAATTTTGCTCATTACCATGCTCACTACCGCTCAGAATTCGGAATAACAACAGTTGACGACCCAGGATCACCTGCATTCATCAATCTGCATTCTTTCCGAATAAAACACTTTTCCGCTTGCAATTTATCATGATTTTGCTACAATTTTTTTCGGAATGCTGTTTTTGAAGAACCAAGCAGGTCCACTACGTCGCCTGCCTGCATTTATCCCAAGGAGGGAATCGTATGGTTAAAAAGAAGGCAAAGAAAAAGGCAAAGAAGAAGGTAGCGGCAAAGACACGAAAGACCACCACAAAGAAATCTGTCCGGAAAAAAGCCCTGAAAAAGAGATCAACCAAAAAGACGGCAAAGAAAAAGACAGTCGCAAAGGCATCTAAAAAGAAAACCGTCAAGAAATCGGCAAAAAAAAAGGCGGCCGGTAAAGCCCGACCGGCCCCGAAAAAAGCTCTCGCAAAAAAACCGCCCCTGGTGAAACCCGGTCCTCCTGCCGGCACGGTCCCCCCCGTGGAAGAACCCGCCTCAAATGAGGAAGCCATCGGCGTTATTACCCACTATTATAGTCACCTCGGCGTGGCGGTGGCACAGTTGAACAAAGGTTCGCTCAAGACCGGAGATACGATCCATGTGAAAGGCCACACCACGGACTTTACGCAGACGGTCGCTTCCATGGAGTACGAACACCAGCACGTCGATCAGGCCGGCGCAGGCCAGAACATCGGGCTCAAGGTCATTGACCACGCGCGGGAGCACGACATCGTGTACCGGGTGAAGTAAGTTCCCTGAGCACACGTATCAGCTAGAGTTTGTGAGCGCAGGAATTCTTTTCTGCGCTGTTTTTTTTACCAAAACAAACAAGGATGACGCGGAATTACCGTCCGGTGCCGGCTTCCGCGTGGTAGAATAGAGCTAAAGGAGCACCCCTATCCCCACCCTACACGGCAATACGACAGGCCTCAAACCCGCTGAGACCAAGACGCTCGAACGGCTCTACCGGCGAAAGATGCCGCCCGACGCGGTCATTACGTCCGAGGCTGCCCGAGCCCTGACCGAGGCTTCCGCCATGATCGGCCGCCAGGTAGGTCTCATCATCGACCGTGCAGGCGGCGTCCGGGACGTATTGGTCGGTACGAACCACGATATCCTCATCCCCGACCTCTCCGAACACCGTCTTGGCGCCAAACGGCTCCGGGGGGTCCGTTTCGTCCACACCCATCTCAAGGACCAGCCGTTGAACCAGGAAGACCTGACGGACCTGGCGCTCCTCAGGCTCGACATGATGGCCGCCCTGACGGTCCTGAAAGACGGTCTTCCCGGCGCCATATCCATCGCACACCTGCTCCCGCCGAACCCCGAGGACAGACTCTACGAGGTCGTTCCCCCGCAGTCCGTCCACGGCATGACGATCGACGCCTTCGACCTTATTACGACCATTGAGCGAGAAATGGAGCGGATCCAGCGCGCCGTGAAGGTCGTCAAGAAGGACCGCGCCATCCTCGTGAGCGTGTCCAAAACGGCAAAGTCGGAGCAGGAGGAGTCCATCGAAGAGTTGAAGGAGCTCGCCCGGTCCGACGCGATCCATGTCCTGGATACGGTCATTCAGCGGCCCCACAACATCAATCCGCGTTATCTCCTGGGTGAAGGCAGGCTCAAGGAGCTCATCATCCGCTCCCAGCAGCTCGGCGCGGACCTTATCATTTTCAACCAGGACCTCACTCCGGCGCAGGTGAAGGCCATCGGCGACATCACCGAGATGCGCGTCATCGACCGTACCCAACTGATCCTCGATATCTTCGCCCGACGGGCGCATAGCGGCGACGGAAAGGTCCAGGTGGAACTTGCCCAGCTGAAGTACCGGCTTCCCCGCCTTTCGGAACGATCGACCGCCCTCTCACGCCTCACCGGCGGCATAGGCGGCAGGGGCCCCGGAGAGACCCGGCTCGAGGTAGACATGCGCAGGGCGCGCGATAAGATACGGAGGCTCGAAAAGCAGCTCGATGCACTCGGCAGGGCCCGGAACCAGCGGAGAGAGAGGCGCATCAGCAGTTCCATTCCCATTGTGTCGATCGCGGGATACACGAACGCAGGAAAATCTACGCTCTTCAACGCGCTGACCAGGGCCTCCGTGAAGGCAGAGGACCTCCTCTTTGCCACGCTCGACACTGCCACGCGAAGGCTGCGATTCCCGAAGGAGCGTGAAGTGGTCATCACGGACACCGTGGGTTTTATCCGCGACCTCCCGAAGGACCTTTTGGGGGCCTTCCGGGCCACGCTCGATGAGATGCGCGACGCCGACCTGATCCTGCACGTGGTCGATATCAGCAATCCGCGCTTTGAACAGCAGATCGGGTCCGTGGATAAGATCCTGTCCGAGATCGGACTCGACGAGATCCCAAGGCTCATGGTATTCAATAAGGTCGACCTGGTGAATCCGCTCTGGGCAAAAGCGATCGCAAGCCGTTTCCGGGGCATCGTTTGCTCTGCCCTGGATCCGGACAGCTTTGGAGGTTTGTTGAAGGAGATCGAGGAACGGGTATGGCCGGTGGGTGAGAAGTGATTCTAGTTTCAAGATTCAAGATGCGAGAATTTACATAAGTTTAAGGTTTCCTTCGTGTTCTTCGTGGTGAAAGAAGTATTTTTTTCAATGCTCACCTGTCGTCACTTGCCGCTGATCGACAATTCTTTCACTCTCAAGGTCGGGCTCCCGATCCGGCCGGAAAAGCGCAGATCGCTGCCGACGGCATCGATGTTCTTCATGAGATCGAGGATATTGCCTGCGATGGTGATCTCCCGGACCGGGTAGGCCTTCTTCCCCTGTTCGATCCAGAACCCCGTGGCGCCGACGGAAAAATCACCCGAGATCGGATTGGCCATATGAGCGCCCATGATCTCCGTTACCAGGAGGCCTTTCGGTGTCGATCGGAGTATCTCTTCCTGCGACTGTGCGCCGGGCGCTATATACAGATTGGTGACCCCGACACCGGGCATCCCCCTGAATCCGCCGCGGATGCCGTTCCCCGTTGATACGGTCCTGTCCTTGTTCGCCGCATAGGTGTTGTACAGGTACAGGGCAAGCCCGCCCTTGTCGATGACCGTTTTTTTCTTCATGGGCACCAGCTCATCATCGGACGGCGCCGTACCGATCCCTCCCGCGAGCAAGCCGTCATCGTAGACCGTTATCAGCGGAGAAACGACCTCGGTGTCGAGCCTTCCGATGAACAGTGATTTTTTCTTCTGCACATTCTCCGCGGAGAAACCGCTCGCCATGATGGAGAGGAACTCCTCCGCCACCGACGGATCCAGTACGACAGGCGCCTTGACCGAATCAATAGAACAGGCGCCGAGGAGATCGAGGGCCTTCCGCGCCGCCCGCCTGCCGACCTGCTCGATGTCCAGTTCACGGTAGAAACGCCTTACATCGTAATCCCACCCCGCCTGCGATTCGCCCTGATGCTCGGCGACCACCTCGATGCTGGCCGAGACCGCGGTCGCCTCGGTGAGGACCTCCGCGCCGAGGCTGTTCATGATCAGGGTCGAGGAATCGGAGAAACCCGCGGACGCCTTGCGTATACGCCTCACCCGCGGGTCCACGGCAAAGGCCTCACGTTCCATGGCCATGACCCGTTCGATCTTTTCCCCTTCCGACAGTGCGACGACCGCCGGATCGAAAATGGAGACGGACTGATACGGCGCAGGTGGTACTTCGGGGATGCTTAGGAACGGGTCGGACGCGGTGTTCCGCGCATTGGTCACGGCCGATCCCGCAAGGACGCGCAGGGACTCGGGCGTAAGGTCCGTGGTGTAGGCAAAGCCCATGCGGTCGCCGACGAGCACCCGGAGTCCTGCACCGATGTCATGGGCCCGTTCAAAGGCATCGACCTTCTGGTCCTTCACTTCTATCGTGGTCGAGGAAGAGGTCCGGATATAGATCTCGGCGGCTGTTGCCTTGAAGGAAGCGGCGAGGGAAAGTATCTGCTCTGCGGTTCTTCGGTCCATGGAGTTCATCGGATTCCCTTCGCCACGCTCAAGACAGGTATATACGGCGGCCTTTTACGGGAGATTACTCGAAATAACTCGCCGAGGCCGTGTCCGACTCCCAGACGGTGACGCTGGCAACCTCAATATTGCTGTCATTGACCTTCTTGACCATGCTGTCGTAGATCCACTTGGCGACATTCTCCGAGGACGGATTGATCTGCGTGAAGGGGAAGATATCGTTCAGGAAGGTGTGCTCCAGTTGGTCCAGTACCTCGCGGAGCGCCTTTTTCAGGTCATGAAAATCGATGGCCAGCCCGATTTCATTGAGCCGTTCCGCGGTGACCGCAACGGTCACGCGCCAGTTATGGCCATGGAGGTTCTCACATTTACCCTTATAGCCGCGCAGTTGGTGGGCCGCCGCAAATTTGGATTCGACCATCAGTTCGTACATGGCGGTGATAATAAGTCAGGGACCGTAAAAAGTCAACACCCAAAAGGGCGGAAAGGTCATTTTTCTCTGGATAAAAAACGGTTTTTTGTATATCCTTAGGCCCATGAAACCGTTCAAAAAAGTTGATCTCTTCAAGGGCCTCTCCGACGCCGAGTTCAAGGAGCTTGAGCCCTATCTCTCCACATCGCTCTATAAGAAGAAAAAGACCATCTTCTCCGAGGGCGAGCCGCCGGAATGGTTCTACCTGGTCCTGACGGGCAAAGTGAAGATCACCAGGTTGTCCCACGAAGGCAAGGAGCTCATTCTCGAGGTGATCTCGCCCAATGATATCTTCGGAGGCGTTGCCGTCATCAAAGGGTTCCCCTATCCGGCCAATGCCGTTGCCATGGAAGACAGCGAAGTCCTCAAGATATCGCGAAAGAACCTCATGCGGCTCGTGGACCGCTTCCCGAACCTCATGTACTGCATGGCACTCCAGATGGGAGACCGTATGAAAAGCTCCCATGACTCCCTCAAGAACATCGCCCTTGAGCGCGTGGAGGCACGGATCGCGGCGCTCCTGCTCAAACTTGCGGGCAAAGTCGGGATCAAGACCGGGAACGGCATCACGATCGACATGCGCCTCACCAAGCAGGACGTTGCGGACATGGTCGGCACCACGGTTGAGACCTCCATTCGCACGTTCACCAAGTTCAAGAAAGCTGGTCTGCTCGCGGACAAGGACGGCAAGATCGTCATCCTGGACAAGGATGGGCTCGGGGCATTCTCGTCATAAATGTCAAGAACAGCTCATGGCTCGTAGCTGATAGCTCATACGTTTTTCGTCTTTGCTGTTAACCATGAGCTATGAGCTAGGAACTTGCTGCCTTCGGTATCAGGGTCATCAGCATGTTGTAGAAAAAAAGGAAGATCGATGCAGTCTCCAGGACGCCGGCGGCCACCGTGACCATCACGAAAGCGCCTGACGGACTGTACACATTGACCGTATAGAACAGCAGCATGGCGACCATGCCGATGTTGGCCATCCAGAATTGCGCCTCCCCCAGTTTCACACTATAAAGAGGCCTTCCCATGAACTTCGGCAGGATGTGGTACCCGACCCCGAAGATCATCATGGACACCCAGCCGAGCATGTTCAGATGTGAGTGGACGAATTTGAGCGCCACGGCCTTTTCACTGCCCAGCATGGCGATGCCCACCAGCGAAGAAATACCCAGATAGATAATGCTCATAATGATGAATCTCCTGACGAATGTATCCATTCCGTGCCTCCTTTAATCAGTTATAAATGAAATTCCTGCCAAAATGGCGGAATTTTTGGTAACGTCTTATGGTTACGAAGCCCGTATCGTCAAACGTCTTTCGGGTAACGGTAATGCAAAAAGACCGAATGACGTAACCGCTGGACGAAACGGGTGTCGTCACCGTTACCGAAACTTTTTGTTTCCGGCTTGTCCGGGTTAAGGTTATTGACAGCAAGTATACCAGAAGACTTGCCGGACTGCTATGACCCAGGTCATAGGGATGTTCGTATTGCAATGATCCGAACGACCTCATGTTCACGCTCATGCTATTCCCCGGCCCTAACCCGGACAAGCCGGAACTAAAACCTTGGAACCGCGAAGGCGCAAAGGTCGCGAAGGAACTCTTGTAGATCTTGAAGTAAAACAAAATTCCCTTTGCTTTTGACGTCCTTCGCATCCTTCGCGCCTTCGCGGTAAATATTCTTCCCGTTGTGCATAGAATTTTATTCTTTAGCAACTGATCCTATTTCCCTCCCTATGATTTACGTCATACCAATCCCGGCGGTTTCTGGTATCATGTGACCATATCCAGTTCAAGGAGGCTGCCATGCTTGCAGAGAAAAAGAAAGTGACGAAGGATACCCTCATCGGCGATGCCATCAAGAACGTACCCGGTGCGCGGGCCGTTATCGAGAAACACTTCGGCAACGGATGCTTCACCTGCCCCGGCATCAACGTGGAATCGATCTCCTTCGGCGCAATGATGCACAATCTCGATCCGGACAAGATCGTCGCCGAGATCAACGCGGCGCAGGAGGGATAACGTGGCGAACAAAGAGATCAAATGCTACCTTTGCGGCTCCGAGGATAAGGAAAAGACCTATCTCCCCTGCTACCACGAGGGCAAGGAAAAGATCGTCTGCACCCGTTGCCTGCCTATGCTCATCCACGGCGCTCATTAGAGTGCACTGATACCGAAAGGCTCCTTCCGTCCCCGGCCGTCCCCCCTGTTTATTACGGCCGGGGATCTTGTTTCTCCTCAATGGTTACCCTCAAATGTCTGGAAATTGACCGGCAATCTTGGTACACTGAGCCATGAAGAATGAGCTTGCCGTAGTGCTCGTAAGCGGCGGTATGGACAGCTGTGTCGCGGCAGCAATGGCGAATGAACAATACCGCCTGGCATGCCTTCACGTGAATTACGGCCAAAGGACCGAGGCGCGGGAGCTCCGTGCGTTTCATGAACTGGCGGAGTTCTACCAGGCTGAGAAACGTCTCGTCGTGAGCATCGAGCACCTCAAGGTCATCGGCGGCTCGAGCCTTACGGACACCAGCATTCCCGTTCCAGAAGTTGGTTCTTCACAATCCGCAATCCGCGTTGAAAAAGCCCCCTCTCCCTTTTTCCCTCTCCCTCCAG
>CAYILT010000097.1:0-11374 GCA_964364055.1 uncultured Nitrospiraceae bacterium
AGGAGCGAGCGCATTCCCCGCAGCTTGCCGCGGGGTTAGCGAGCGATTAGAATAATAATACCTTGAGGATCGAAGATTCCCTGCAGCAAGCTGCAGGGAGCTTCAATAGTCCGACTGAAATTGACACTCAATATTTCAATGAGTTATATTGAAGGACACTTGACATGTGGTTCCATATGTGGTATCAATCTAATTATCCTGGCGGGGGATGATCTTGGACAAAAGATGCGCTGAGTTGCTGAAAAAGGCACGGAACAATCCCGCCGGGCTGAGGTTTACGGAACTTTGCAAGCTCTGTGAATGCGCAAACATGCATCTCGACAGAGTGAAGGGCTCGCACCACATTTATAAACGCGGAGATCCTTTCAGACTAATCTCCATCCAGAAAATGCCTGACGGAAAGGCAAAGAGCTACCAGGTCAGGCAATTGCTGGATTTCATTGAGGAGTACAATTTATAAACGGAGCGGACAATGTTCAAGTATTCCCTGCAAATAAAATGGAGCGATGAGGACAACGGCTGCATCGCAACGGCGCCGGAGCTGCCCGGACTGAGCGCTTTTGGAAAAACCCAGGAAGAGGCCGTTTCCGAGTTGAAGATCGCGGCGGAGGCGTATTTGGAGACGCTGAAGGAGTCCGGCCGAGCGATCCCGGTTCCGGAAAAAATGGCGCCCTACAGCGGCCAGATCAGGCTCAGAATGCCGAAAAGCCTTCACGCGAAACTTGCGGCCGCTGCCGCGACCGATGATATTTCACTGAATACGTATATTGTTTCGCTCCTGTCCGAACGGCAGGGAGAGAGGGAAGCGGTCAACCTGATCCGGACAATCACGGGAAAGGGCGCTCCTTCCCCCGAGGCACAAAAGACCGCGCGCGCGGAGCGGGCTGGTCCGCGTGGGTCTCATGTTGCGAAGATAAGCATGGTAAGAGAAAAAAAGACAACGTACAAGTAAGAATAAATAACCTTCCCTCGATTTCCCGACAGCCTGGAAAACAAGAAGCCTGAGTACGATAACCGATCGAACCGCAAAGTGTTTTTACCTTACCTGATATCCGGAGCACGAGTATGGAACATCTCATAGGAAAATTGATCGAAGAAGCGCTCTTTGAAGATATCGGCCCCGGAGACATCACGTCTGAGGCGGTGATCCCGGAGGAAGCATCGTCAACGGCCGAGATCATTGCCAAGCAGGACCTGGTCCTTGCCGGCGTGTTGATCGCCCGCGAAGTGTTCCGCAAGCTCGACCCGTGGGTCCAGTTCACGCCCCTTGCCCACGACGGCGGCAGGGTGCTGTCCGGCTCCATCATCGCGCAGGTCGAGGGCAGGACCCGGATGCTCCTTGCCGGCGAGCGCGTGGCGCTGAACCTTATGCAGCACCTCGCGGGCATCGCGACCACCACGGCCAGATTCGTTGACGCCCTCAAGGGCTCGCGCGCCGAGATCCTGGACACCCGCAAGACCCTGCCGGGCCTGCGAGCGCTCGAAAAATACGCGGTGCGCATGGGCGGCGGACGGAACCATCGTTTCGGCCTGTACGACGGCATCCTGATCAAGGACAATCACATCAAAGCGGCCGGCGGCATTATCAAGGCCATGGCCGGCATCCGAAAGAAGGTCCACCCGCTGCTCAAGATCGAGGTCGAGGTGAAGACGCTGGACGAGGTGCGCGAAGCGATGGCCGCCGGGGCAACGATGATCCTGCTCGACAATATGCCGCCGGCACTCATGAAGCAGGCCGTCGGCATCGTCGGCGAGCGTGTCCTGGTGGAGGCCTCGGGCAACGTAACCCTCGATAACGTCAAGGCGATCGCCGAGACCGGCGTTGACTTCATTTCCTCTGGCAGCCTGACGCATTCGGCCCCCGCCGCTGACATCAGTATGAAGATAAAATAAAAAGGTCATGGGGCAAGGGACAGGGGTCCGGGAAGTCTTTTTCCCCCCGTCGCATCCTTAGCCCCTCGTATCGGGAAACATGAAAAAGGACGATGTACTGAGGCTCCTGCGGTCTTCCCATTCCGGCCACGTGTCGGGCGCTGTGCTTGCCGCCGCGATGGGCGTGTCCCGCACAGCCGTGTGGAAGCATATCAAGACGCTGGAGCGCGAAGGATATGCGATCGAGGCCGTACCGTCGAAAGGGTACCGTCTCACCGCGTCCCCTGATGTTATCGTCGCCGGCGAAGTGAAGCAGGGGCTGGGAACGAAGACCATCGGCAAAGAGATCCTGCATTATGCAGAGGTCGCTTCGACCAACACACTTGCCATGGACCTCGCCCGGACAGGCGCGGTTGACGGCACGGTGATAATCGCCGAGACCCAGACCGGCGGCAAGGGAAGGCTTGGCAGGACCTGGACATCGCCGCGCGGCAACCTGTACGTGAGCGTGGTCCTCCGGCCGGCCGTCCCGATCTCCAAGGCGCCGCTCATCACCCTCATGGGAGCCGTAGCCGTTGCCTCCGGCATCAGGAGGCAATGCGGGGTCCCGGCCGGGATCAAGTGGCCGAACGATATTCTCCTGTCCGGGAAAAAGGTGTCCGGTCTTCTCACCGAGATGAGCGCAGAGACCGACCGGATCAGACATATCGTGCTCGGGATCGGCGTGAACGTGAACATGGACAGCAGGGCGCTTCAGCCCGATGTCCGGAGGATGTCCACGACGCTCGCTGCCGCAATGGGAAAACCGGTGGACAGGACCGCCCTCTTGAGGACCCTGCTTGCCGAGCTTGATCTCTGGTATCACCGGTTTCTTCAGAACGATGCGGAGGTGCTTGCCGCGTGGAAAGAGCTGAACGTGACCTTCGGGCATCGTGTGGCGGTCAGCGGAGGCGGCGCAAAGCTGGAAGGGCTTGCCCGCGGCGTGGATGCGGAAGGCAGGCTCATTCTCAAACTGGATGACGGAACGCTTCGGCAGGTCGCGGCCGGGGACGTGACGATCGTAAAAGAAAAGCCCTGACGCGGGGACGCGGCGACACGGAGACGCGGGGAAAGGGCGGTAGAATCGCTCTTTCGTCGCAGGGTCTCATTGTCCCCCTGTCACTGTGTCGGACTCTTTTTCGGAGGGAACATGCTTTTTGCCATCGACATCGGCAATACCAACGTGGTACTCGGCGTGTTCGAGGGTGAGCGCCTGTGTGAGAGCTGGCGCATCGGCACCAAGGCATCGATCACCGCCGATGAATACGCGGTGATCGTGAAGGACCTCTTTGCCTTTTCGGGCATCGAGTTCAGGCAGATCGACGGGATCATCATCTCCACGGTCGTGCCGCCGCTGCTCTCGATCATGACCGAGATGTCCCGGAAGTACTTTAAGATCGAGCCCATGGTCGTGACCAGCGAGCTCAAGACGGGGATCACGCTGAGCTATGAAAATCCCCGCGAGATCGGCGCCGACCGCATTGTGAACGCCGCCGCGGCATTCAGGCTCTACGGCGGGCCGCTCATCATCATCGACTTCGGGACGGCGACGACCTTCTGCGCGGTCACCGCAAAGGGCGAGTACCTGGGCGGCGCCATCGCTCCGGGCGTGAAGATCTCCGCCGAGGCCCTGTACCAGCGCGCGGCGAAACTGCCGCGGGTCGAGCTGACGCGCCCGCGGACGATCATCGGCCGGGACACGGTCAGCGCCATGCAGGCAGGCATTCTCTACGGGTACGCCGGCCTCGTGGACGGAATCGTAGAGCGGATGAAGAAAGAACTTTCCCCCGATGCCAGAGTGATCGCCACTGGCGGGCTTGCCGAGCTCGTTGCCCCCGAGACCAGAAGCGCTATCGAGGTCAGGCCGAACCTGACGCTCGAAGGCCTTCAGCTGATCTATGATGCAAACCGTTGATATTTCGGTGGAATACGCAGTGGCCAGCCTGTTTACCCCGTTAGAGAAAGCCGCCTGCCTGTGCGTGTACGCACGGCAGATTAGAGAAAGAAGTTCTCTAACGGGGTCTACCGGAATGCAATAATGAAAAACAGATGGGTCTCTACCTTGACGATTCAGGGTTTTTGTGATATTCATTGCACTATCATTGCTTTGCGGGAGAATTGATGAAAATTCTGGTTGTTGATGATGAAGAGGGCGCACGGGAGCTCTTTAATACCATATTGACCGATGAAGGCTACGAGGTCACCCTCGCCATCAACGGGGAGGACGGCATCTCGCAGTTCAAGAACGCGCTGTTCGACCTGGTGGTTACCGACATCAAGATGCCGGGGATGGACGGCCTTCAGTTATTGCAGGAGATCCGGAAGACGGGCTCAAAGGCCGACGTGATCATGGTGACCGCCTACGGTGAAGTGGAATCCTACCTCAAGGCCATGAGCCTTGGCGCCGCCGAATATATCAACAAGCCCATACGGATCAAGGAACTCAAGCGGATCGTCCACAAGGTCCTTACCGAGCGGAAGGCAAGACCGGGAGTCTGATGTCACGACTGCGCAAGGACCCCATCGTCGGCCGCTGGATCATCATCTCCACCGAACGGCCAAAACAACCCCAGGATTACCATACCGAAGAACCGGAAGACGATGTGGCGCCGGCGGAGTGCCCGTTCTGCGGCGGCAATGAGTCCAAGACCCCGCCCGAGATAGCATCCTTCCGCGCCGAGAAGACCCTGCCGAACAAAGAGGGATGGTGGGTCCGCGTCATCCCGAGCAAGTTTCCCGTTCTGCATGTCGAAGGCAGCCTGGAGCGCGAGGGCAGCGGCATCTATGACTGGATGAACGGGATCGGCGCCCACGAGATCATCATCGAGACCCCGGAGCATGCCCAGCGCCTCGAAGAGCTTCCCGAAAGCCAGGTGGAGAAGATCTTGTGGTCCTACCGCGACCGGATCCTGGACCTCGAGCGCGACGAGCGGCTGCGGTACGTGCTGATCCTCAAGAACCAGGGCTGGGCCGCGGGTTCTGCCCTGAACCACACCCACTCCCAGATCATCGCCACACCCGTCATCCCCAAGCTCGTGAAAGAAAAGCTGGACGGCGCCAAGTCCTATTATGACTACAAGGAACGCTGCATCTTCTGCGACATGATCCGGCAGGAGCTTGCGGACGCCGCCCGGGTGGTGGAAGAGACCCGGCATTTCATCGTGTTCACGCCTTTCGCGCCGAGGTTCCCCTTCGAGGTCTGGATCTACCCCAAAAAGCACTCCTGCGCCTATGCCGACATCTCCAAGGAAGAGATGATGGATTTTTCCCGCTCGCTCCGTAATACGCTTCAGCGGATCGGGAAGGCGCTGGACAATCCCCCCTATAACTATATCCTTTACACCGCGCCGAACCGCGTTCCGCGCAGCGGCCACTGGCACACCCTGAGCGATGACTTCCACTGGCACCTCGAGATCATGCCGCGCCTCACCCGGGTTGCGGGCTTCGAATGGGGTTCCGGTTTCTACATCAACCCGACTCCGCCGGAAGATGCGGCGAAGCACCTCAGGGACGTGAAGCTCTGATCCGCTGATGATCAATTACAGCATCAAGACCGCACCCAGCGCCATTGAAGGGTGCGGGGTGTTCGCAGCGGCGAAGATACCGGGCCGTAGAAAAGTAGGCGAAGTTACCGGCGAGATCATATCCGTCCGCGCGGCGCGGAAGCGTGCGAAAGGCAAATGCAGGATCTGCCTCATCGACTTGAGCAACACGCACGCGCTTGACTGCACCGGAGGAAATGCCCTGCGGCTCCTGAACCACTCCTGCCGGTCGAACGCCTTTCTGCGGATATGCCGTAACCGGGTAGAGGTGTACGCGAAGCGTGATATCAAAAAGGGCGAAGAGATAACGGTTGACTATGTCGAGTCAGCGCACAGCGGCGGCATGAAGTGCGGGTGCGGACAGAAAGAATGCAGAGACACGATCTGAACCTGAACTTAACGAGTGGTCCGCAGATCGCGCAGATTTTACAGAAGTAAAACATGATGATCTCGTAAGAACTCAATATTTCACAGGTCGTCTCAAAGGCGCGAAGAAAGGCAAATTGAAAACACACAGGTTTTTCTTTGTGGCCTCCGTGATCTTTGTGTGAGAACGACTTTTTACGAATGTATCAAACATGATGGTCTCGTAAAAAGTCCCCACTGCTGTCATTGCGAGGAGCGGAGCGACGCGGCAATCTCGACTTTTCAGGCAGATACGAACTACGAGATTGCTTCGCTACGCTCGCAAAGACGGCATTCTCGACTTTTTACGACTGCGTCAAACATACGTCAATAAAAGTCAGCCGCATTCCAAAGGGAGTGCGGCTTTTCTTTATAGAGAAACTGATCCCCGCTTTTCCCTCATTCTTGTGTAGTTCAGCAGGCCTCCCGCCAGCAGGATCTCCCGCTGCCTGCTGCTCAGGGAGTACTTGAGGGGAATGCGCTTTTTGGCGGTTTTGTCCATGAGCGACAGTTCGGCGCCCTCCGTCAAGGCCGCCGCGATCCCGGCGATCTCAAGTTCGTTTCCTGTTTCGACAACATCATAGTCCGCGTCATGGGAGAACGTGAGGGGCAGGATGCCGAAGTTGATGAGGTTCGCGGCGTGGATGCGCTCGAAGGACTTGGCGATCACGGCCCTGACGCCGAGGAACATGGGGCAGATGGCCGCGTGTTCCCGGCTCGAGCCCTGGCCGTAGCTCGTTCCCGCCACGACGATATTGTGGATCCCGGACTTTTTGTTCTCCAAAGTCTTCTTCGAGAACTGGGGATCGATCCCCTCGAACACGAACTCGGCGTATTTCGGGATATTGGAACGGTATTTCAGCCGGGACCCCGCCGGCATGATGTGGTCGGTCGTGATCTTGTCGCCGACCTTTATCGCGACCCTGCCTTTGATCATGTCGGGCAGCGGCTCGCCTTTGGGCGGGTCGCCGATGTTCGGCCCGCGGGAGACGGTGACGGTTTCGGGCCTGTCCGACGGCGGCAGCACCATGCTGTCGTCGATCCAGAACTCGGCAGGCATATCGATCACGGGATAGTTCGCGCCCAGGTCGCGCGGGTCGGTGATAGCGCCGGTCAAGGCCGCAGCCGTTGCGCTTTCCGGGCTTGCGAGGAAGACCTTCGCGCTCTTTGTGCCGGTGCGGCCCTCGAAGTTCCGGTTGTTCGTGCGGATCGAGACCGCGTTGGTCCTGGGCGCCTGGCCCGCGCCGATGCAGAACCCGCAGGCGGACTCGAGTATCCTCGCACCGGCGGCGATGATGCCGGCAAGAGCGCCGTTCGCTGCGATCATCTCGAACACCTGACGCGAACCGGGCGCCACGCCGAAGCTCACGCCGGGATTCACCCGCTTTCCCTTCAGCATGCCGGCAACGATCATGAGATCGCGATAAGACGAATTGGTGCAGGAACCGACCATCACCTGATCAACCTTCGTTCCCGCCAGTTCTTTCACGGTGGCGATGTTGTCCGGCGAGTGGGGCTTTGCCATGCGCGGAACGAGTCCTCCCAGATCGATGTCGATGATCCGGTCGTAGTTCGCGCCGGGATCGGCAGAGAGCGCGGTCCACTGGTCCTCGCGCCTCTGTGCTTTGAAAAATGCGCGGGTAATGTCGTCGCTCGGGAATACCGAGGTGGTGACGCCGAGCTCGGCGCCCATGTTTGTGATGGTCGCACGCTCGGGCACGGAAAGCGTGCGGACGCCGTCGCCGCCGTATTCGATGACCGTTCCCACGTTGCCCTTGGTGGTCAGGAGCTCAAGGATCGCGAGGATAACGTCCTTTGCCGATACCCAGGGCTGAAGCTTTCCCGTGAGGTTAATCTTGACGACCTTCGGACAGGTGAGATAGAAGGGCCCGCCGCCCATGGCAACGGCCACGTCAAGGCCTCCCGCTCCGACGGCCAGCATGCCGACCCCGCCGCCTGCCGGGGTATGGGAGTCGGAGCCGAGGAGCGTTCTGCCCGGCCTGCCGAAGCGCTCGAGATGGACCTGGTGGCAGATGCCGTTCCCCGCTTTGGAATAGTGAATACCGTGCTTTGCCGCCACGGTCCGCAGGTATCGGTGATCATCGGCGTTTTCGTAGCCGTCCTGCAGGGTGTTGTGGTCAACGTAGCTCACCGAAAGCTCGGTCCTCACCCGGGGCACACCCATGGCTTCGAACTGGAGATAGGCCATGGTGCCGGTGGCGTCCTGAGTCAGGGTCTGGTCGATCCTGATGGCGATCTCCGTGCCGGGTTCGAGCTTTCCCTCGACGAGGTGTGATCCAAGGATCTTGGTGACGATGTTCTTGCCCATTCAATACGCTCCTCTTAAAAATAGTGAAAAGCATTATATTTCAAACCAGAATATAAAGGCAATAGGAAATCGCGAGACTCCGGTTGAAAAGCCCGGTATTGTATGCTATGCTTTAATCGTTCGTGCAGATATCATCGGATATTGAGGAGGATACAATGGTACAGAAGGCCAGTCCGAAACTTACGGAAATGATGAACCAGGCGATAGCCGGAGAGCTCCAGGCCATCGTGCAGTACATGTGGCACCACATCATGGTGAAGGGTCTCAACTCAGCGTCCCTCATGGACGTGTTCGAGGAGATCTCCATGGAGGAGATGAAGCACGCCGAGAAGATCGCCGAGCGGCTCTTCTATTTCGACGTCGCGCCCACGACCAAGCCGAACCCCATCGCCAAGGGCGGCACGCCCGAGCAGATGCTCAAGGCCGATGTGCAGGCCGAAGAAGAGGCGATCACCCTCTACAAGGACATCATCAAGCAGGCCGTTGCCGAGAAGGACGAGACCACGCGGCTCCTGTTCGAGCAGATCCTCTCCGACGAAGAGCGCCATCACGACACCTTCACCACGCTCCTCGGGCAGTAAGAACGCGGTACGATTGACAATAAAAGGGCTGGCACCGGTGCCAGCCCTTTCTTTTTCTCTCCGTGGTTCGACGATGCTCACCACCATGAGCGACTCGACCGAGTTCGTCGAAGTCTTGTCGAATGGTCCCTTTGATCCCGCATCGTACCCTAGGGCATCTTGAACTCCCTTCCTGCCATCCGCACGGTGAGCACCGGGCAGGGGGACTTGCGAACGACCTTTTCCGCCGTGCTGCCGAAGAGCATGTGGTCGATGCCCGTCCTGCCATGGGTCCCGATGACGATCATGTCGGCGTTCTTTTCCTTTGCCGTCCTGATGATCTCCACAAAGGGCACGCCCCGGACGACCGCCTTCTCCACATCCTTCACCTTTACGGCCGTCTCTGCTCCCCATTTTTCCATCTCCCGTGAAGCGCTTTTCTGCATGTCTCCCACGAGGTCTGCGGCCGATATGGAGGAGTGGATATACCACTCGGCGATGCTGATGTCCTGGATCACATAGAGCAGGATAAGCTTTGCCTTGTAATCCTGGGCCAGGGCGATGGCGTAGTCCATGGCCGCCCGTGCGCCCTGCGAAAAATCCGTCGGGAAAAGGATCGTCTTGATCTGCATTGCTGCCTCCTTGGCCTTGTGTCCCTGTCACTTTAAGTGTAGCGCTCCTCTTCCTGTCTGTCAAACAAAAACAGGCATTCAAACCAATGGCTTGTGCTTCAAAAGGAACGATTTGTCATTTTATAAAACAACTGATAAACTATCAATTAACTTCATAATATATATATATATAGAAGGGATACTGGCGCCAGGGCGGGCCGAAAAGAAAAGAACGCGTGAAGGAGACGGTCCCTATGATGAATCGTATGGTTCTGCTTGCGGCTGTTCTGGCAGTGATGAGCGTGGAAGGCGCCAACGCCGTGGAAAAGTACGGCGTTCCCGTTTATCCCGGCGCCGAATATGACGAAGGTACGACCCGCTATCTCGACGATGTGCTGTATATCGAGGGCGCGGCCTACCGTACACCGGAAGACCCTTCCACGGTCGCCGAGTTCTACGCGAAGCAGGGACTGACCCCCGTCAAGGCCAAGGCCAAGGCGCATGCCGTCTTCAAGAAAGAAGATGTCGAGGTGACCATTCAGGGCCTGCCGCGGAAGGACATGACCAGCGGGCAGAAGATGGAGGATACGCTCATTACGATTACGAAGGAAGATTAGCGGTGCACCGCTGTTCCCTTCCGCGCTTGAGACCGCCCTGTCCCGCGATGAAAATCACAGTTTTTTCTGTAAGACGCGGAAACTACTGAATAACTCCCAAAAAAACCGTTGACAATCGTTGCACAGACTGTTATAAAATATCCTCTATGCTTCAGGCCACTGAAAAAATATGGATGAACGGGAAGTTCCTTCCCTGGAACGACGCCAAGATCCATGTGCTGACGCATACGCTGCACTACGGCACGGGCGTATTCGAGGGTATCCGATGCTACAAGACGGATACGGGCTCCGCTGTTTTCCGTCTGAAGGAGCATGTGGACCGGCTCTTCTCCTCGATGCACATCTGCCAGATGGAGTCCACGTTCACCCGCGAGCAGGTGTTCGAGGCGATCCTTGAGACCATCCGGGTGAACAAGATCGATGCCTGCTACATCAGGCCGATCGCCTATATCGGCTACGGCGCCATGGGGATCTTCCCCAAGGAGAACCCCATCGACATCGCCATCGCGGTCTGGCCCTGGGGCAGCTACCTCGGTGAAGAGGGGCTGAAGAACGGTATCCGCGTCAAGATCTCGTCATTCTGCCGGCCTCACATCAACGCCACGATGGTGCGCTCCAAGACCACGGCCAACTACGCGAACTCGCTCCTGGCAAAGCGCGAGGCGCTCAAGGACGGGTATGACGAGGCCATGCTGCTCGACACCGATGGCTACGTCGCCGAGGGGAGCGGAGAGAACGTCTTCATGGTGCGGAACGGCAAGATCAAGACACCGCCGCTCACGGCGATCCTCGACGGGATCACGCGGGACACCATCATCCAGCTGGCGCAGGAGCACGGCATCCGTCTCGTGGAGGAGCGGTTCACCCGGGACGAGCTCTATATCGCCGATGAGGCGTTCTTCACCGGCACCGCCGCCGAGATCACGCCGATCCGCGAAGTGGACAACCGGAGGATCGGGTCCGGCAAGCCGGGGCCCATTACTCAGAAGCTGCAGGCGGCGTTCTTCGACATCGTCCACGGCAGGGACAAAAAGCACACGGCATGGCTGGCGCCGGTGAAAAAGCAATAGCATAGCCCCGAAAGGCCGCGATCATCGTACCGGTCGCGGCGGATCTTTTCAGCAAGTGCCGAAGTGGTGGAACTGGTAGACACGCACGTTTGAGGGGCGTGTGGGGCAACCCATGGGGGTTCGATTCCCCCCTTCGGCACCATTTTTATCATACAGGAAGCAGAACGAGAGGGGTGCTCCCCGCCCCGGCCGTCCATCGTGTCAGGCGATTTCCGCCTGACTTCTTTTTTTCCGGCGACTCCCTCCCGCTCTCGCGGGAACGTTATTCCTTCGGAATCCTAACCCGGACAAGCCGGAATTGTAAAATGCAAATTGCAAATTGCAAAGTG
>CAYILT010000098.1:0-11333 GCA_964364055.1 uncultured Nitrospiraceae bacterium
TAACGGAGCGGGGGTGGCAAAATTGATCCTGTCGTGTCCTGGTCAGGATTATTTCTCAAACCCCAGGAGACGGGCGGCGTTGGAATACAAAAGCTTTTCCTTCAACCGGTCGGAAATATTCAGACGCAGTGTCCGCTCCAGCATCTCCTTTTGATCCGACCAGGGGCTGTCGCTTCCGAATAACACGTTGTCCTCATCGAACTGCGAGAGGGCCTTGATGAACCGTTCGTCGTCGATCTCGGTCATGGTGATGGATGTTTCGGTATACACGTTCCTGCATTTCCCCAGGGCGCCGGACCGGTCCCACTGCCGCCATCCCCCCACGTGCGTTGCGACGATCGTAAGGTCTTTGAACTGATCGGCGATCGTCTTCACCCGCTCCACGTCAGCCTGGGTGTTGCCCGGGAAGGCCATGTCATAGCCCGTATGGAAGACGACGAAGAGGCCGAAATGCCCGATGAGCTGGTAGACCGGGTACATCTTCCGGTCGTCGATGGCGAAGCCCTGGTACATGGGATGGAGCTTGACCCCCTTGATGCCGGCTTCCGCGGCACGTGCGAACAGCATCCCGATCTCGTTCATCGTGTTATCGGGATGGACCGAGAGAAGCGGGACGATGCGTTCTCCCGCGATATGCCTGCAGAATTCGAAGATCGGGAGCATCTGCGACGGTCTGGTCGCGATGTTCGCCACGACGCTCAGGGATATGCCCGCATGGTCCAGGGACGCAAGCAGGCCTTTGAGCGTGCCGTCGGTCCGGGGAACATACTCACCGGACTCCTCGGCCAGCGCCGCGACAGCCTGCTTCGCGATCTTGTCCGGAAAGATGTGCGTATGAAAATCGATGATGTTCATGAACTCCTGTGAATAAAAACCGAAAGCATGTTTGCCACGAAGGCTCGAAGGCACGAAGACAGACTAAGATTTTCTCAGTGTCTTGGTGTCTTTGCGGCCGATTTAGGTCTGGTGGTTTTACAATTTTCTATTGTCGATGACCCGCCTGGCTTTGCCTTCGAATCGCTCGAGGGTCTTCTTCTCCACGAGCTTGACCTCGACGGCGATCCCGAGCTCCGAGGCCATGCGCTTCTTGATCGCGTCGATAAGCTCCTTCTGCTTCTTCATCTCATCGAAAAAGATCTTCTCCGAGGCCTCCACGAGGACCGTCGCATCGTCCAGCGCGCCTTTTCGGTCAATGACGATCTGGTAGTGGGGCTCGGTGCCTTCAATATCGAAAAGCACCGCTTCGATCTGCGACGGGAACACGTTGACGCCACGGATGATGAGCATGTCGTCGGTCCTGCCCATGACGCGGCTCATGCGGCGCAGGGTCCTGCCGCAGGGGCAGGGCTCCGCCAGGAGACGCGTGAGGTCGCGGGTGCGATAGCGGATCATGGGGAAGGCCTCTTTCGTCAGGGTGGTAAGGACCAGCTCGCCAATCTCGCCGAGCTTTACGGGCTGGAGCGTCTCGGGATCA
Organism: uncultured Nitrospiraceae bacterium; assembly: GCA_964364055.1. Taxonomy (GTDB): domain Bacteria; phylum Nitrospirota; class UBA9217; order UBA9217; family UBA9217; genus JAAXXJ01. The sequence continues at coordinate 1,475 of CAYILT010000098.1, forward strand.
ATGACCTCGGCGAGGAAATGGTCCTCGTTGACGTGAAGGCCGTTCTGCTTCAGGCACTCACCGGCTACTCCCGGCCCCATGACCTCGGAGAGGCCATAGTTGTCCGTGGCCTTAATCATCAGCTTCTGTTCAAGCTCCCTGCGCATGGCGTCGGACCAGGGCTCGGCGCCGAAGAGGCCCCATTTGAGCGAAAGCGAGTTGGGGTCGATGTTCATCTCCCGGATCGTATCGGCGATGAGCATGGCGTAGCTCGGCGTGCTTACGAGCGCCGTGGTCTTGAAGTCCTGCATGATCTTGATCTGGCGCCTGGTGTTGCCGCTGGACATGGGGATGACCGACGCGCCGACGCGCTCTGCGCCGTAGTGCAGTCCGAAAGCGCCGGCGAAGAGCCCGTAGTTGAAAGAGATCTGGACCACATCATCGGCGGTGACGCCGCCTGCCGTGAGGACGCGCCCCACGAGGTTCGACCAGGTCTTGATGTCGTTTCGCGTATAACCCACGACCGTGGACATGCCGGTCGTGCCGGAGGACGCATGGACCCTGACCACTTCGCGGAGCGGCACGGCGAACAGACCGTAGGGGTAGTTCTCCCGGAGATCGCTTTTCGCGGTGAAGGGCAGCTTCCCGAGGTTGTCGAGTGAAGCCAGGTCGTCGGGATTGAACCCGATCGCATCGAACTTCTTCCGGTAGAAGGGAACGTTCAGATATACCCGGTTCAGGGTGGACTCGAGCCGTTCGAGCTGGAGCTGTTCCAGCTCTTTGCGGTCCATGCATTCGCTTTCCTGCTGCCAGTACATAATTTACCTCCCTTACATCTAGGGGTCATGGGGCAAGGGTCATGGGGCAAGGATTGCAGATTCAAGAAGCGAGAAAAAGATAGACAAAGAATCGAGAAACAATAAGTCTACTCTTTTCCGGTTTTTCGCTTTTCCTTGACCCTTGCCCCCTGACCCCTGACCCTTCTCATTTGTTCTCTCCATCCAGGTCTTTGCCCAGATAGGCCCGCTGGATCTCGCGGTTGGCCAGAAGGTCCTCGGCCTCACCCTCGAGGATGATCCTGCCGGTTTCCAGGACATAGCCGCGGTTCGCGATCTTGAGGGCGCTCCGGGCGTTTTGTTCCACCAGGAGCACGGTGCTTCCTTCATCACGGATCCTGGCGATGATATGGAAAATGTCCTTGACGATGAGCGGCGCCAGGCCCATGGACGGCTCGTCCAGCATGATGAGCGACGGCCGCGCCATGAGCGCGCGGCCGATGGCGAGCATCTGCTGTTCGCCGCCCGAGAGGGTCCCGGCCAGCTGATGTTCGCGCTGCTTGAGGACCGGGAAGAGGCCGAAGACCCGGTCGAGGTCGTGAGCAACCTCATCATGTTTTCCCCGCTTGTGCTGGACATAGGCGCCGAGCAGGAGGTTCTCCTTCACCGGCATCGCGGCGAAGACCTGTCTGCCTTCCGGGACGAGAGAACAGCCCCGGAACACGACCTGCTCGGGCGGGATGCGCTGGATGTCTTCGCCCCGGAACAGGACCTCGCCGGACCCGGCCCTGAGCAGTCCGGTGATGGTCCTGAGGAGCGTTGATTTGCCCGCGCCGTTGGCGCCGATGATCGTGACGATCTCGCCCTGCTTCACGTGGAGCGAAAGTCTGCGGAGCACGTTCAGGCTCCCGTAGCCTGCGCTGAGGTTATGGATCCTAAGCATCGTCCTCTCCCAGGTAGACCCGGATCACGTGCGGGCTTTTCTGCACCGCAAGGGGCACGTCGTCGGCGATCTTCTCGCCGTAGGAGAGGACCACGATCTCGTCGGAAATGTTCATGACCAAAGACATATCATGCTCCACGATCAGCACGGTGACTCCGCGGTCGCGGATCTTCGTGATCAATTTGGCCATATCCGCGGTCTCCCGCATGTTGAGCCCCGCAGCGGGCTCGTCCAGGAGCAGCATGGCCGGCTCCGATGCCAGGGCCCGCGCCAGCTCGACGATGCGCTGCTGACCGTAGGAAAGGCTTGTCGCATCGGTTTCGGCGAACGGGCCGATGCCGAGAAGATCCATGATCTCGAGCGCACGGTCCCGGACCTCCTGGTCCTCGCGCCGTGACCCGGGCAGGCCCAGCATTCCCGCGAGGAAGCCCGACTTTCCCCTGACGTGCCGTCCGACCATGACGTTCTCGAGCGCGGTCATGTGCGAAAAAAGCCTGATATGCTGGAAGGTGCGGGAGAGGCCGAGCCCGGCGATCTGGTGGGGCTCTTTGCCGCGGATCGCGGAGTCCTTGAAGGTGATCGTCCCGGCGTCGGGCGGCAGGAACCCCGATACAAGATTGAAGAGGGTGGTCTTGCCCGCGCCGTTCGGCCCGATGACAGCCTTGATCATGCCCGGCTGAACGGTAAAGCTTACGTCTTTGACCGCCTGGAGGCCGCCAAATCGCTTGCCGATATTGTTGACTTCGAGGAGAGGCATAGTGAGAAGCACCAAGTTCCAAACAACAAATCTCAAATAATAGCCAAGCTCAAAATTGCAAGTTTCAAACAGGTCGTTCATTGGAATTTAGAATTTCGATATTATTTGAAATTCGTATTTTGTGATTTGAGCTTTAAGTTCCTCCCTGTTTTCCGATGAGTTTCTTCATCATTGCCTTTGCATCAAACTGCAGGATTCCCTCGGGCGAAAAAAGCATGATGACGATCAGGATCCCGCCGAACACGGCATCATCGAGAGAACCGAAATATCCGCGGAGCGACAGGAAGTTCAGCACGGCACTCATGATGAGCGTGCCCCAAAGGCTTGCCATCCCGCCCACGGCAACGATCGCCACATACCGCACCGATTTCATGATGGACGCCTCGGAGGGGCCGATGCCGCCGTTGAAATGCGTCAGGAACACGCCCGCAACCGCCGCGAATACCGTCGAGAGCACGAAGGTGTTGAGCTTGTAGGCCGATGTGTCGACGCCCATGGCATTCGCCGCATCCTCGGCGCCGTGGATTGACCGGAGCGCCCTGCCGACGCGCGAGTCGATGAGGTTCAGGAGCAGCAGCATGGCCGCCGCGACCAGGCCCCAGGCGATGTAGTAGTTCTGGACCCGGAGGCCGGGGGCCCCGCTTACGGTGAGGCCGGGCAGGAGCGGGAAGGCCGGCACGCTCGAGATGCCGTCGGCGGCGCCGAACTTCTGGGTGCCGAGCACGACGCTGTAGATGATGGTGCCGAAGCCGAGTGTCGCCATGGCGAGGTAGTGCCCTTTCAGCTTGAGCACCGGGACGCCGATGGCATACGCGATGGTCACCGTCAGGAGGACCGCGACGACGCACGCGGCCCAGGGATGGAACGAAAGCATCTGGCCGCCGTAGAGGTCCTGGCGGCCGGTCAGAAGTGACAGTTTTATAAGAATTCCGGCGAGCGCCGAGCCTTTGTACGCGGAAAGGTCAACGGTGGTGAGGACCGCTGAGGTGTATCCGCCGATCGCAAAGAAGCCCGCGTGGCCCAGGGAGATCTGCCCGGCGTACCCCATAAGCAGGCAGAGGCCGATGATGATGAGGGAGTAGTACGCCGTCATCGTGAGCTGAGTGAGGTAGAAGCCCTTGCTCGTAGCGAGCGTCAGGAGCTGCACCGCGGCCACAGTTGCGAGAAGGGTCAGGATATGGGTATGGCGTCCAGGCTTCATCAGAAATCCTTGAGCTTAAAGGCCTCCCGGTTCCCGAAGAGGCCGCTGGGCCGCAGGAACAGTATGGCCAGGAGAATGGAGATGGAGATGGCATCCTTGTATGCCGTGGGCATGACCCAGATGCTGAAAGACTCGAGGGTGCCCAGGATAAAGCCCGCGGCCACGGCCGCCATGCTGTTGCCGAGCCCGCCGAGGATCGCTACGGTGAAACCCTTGATGGCCAGCCCGCCGCCGATGGCGTACTGCGTCTGCGTGATGGGGGACACCACGCACCCGGCCAGGGCGCCGATGCCCGCGGAGAGGACGAATGACAGCGTGATCATATTTCGCGTGGGGATCCCGCAAAGCGTCGCCGCGTCGCGATTCGCCGCGCAGGCGCGCATCTCGCGCCCGAGCATGGTGAACTTGAAGAACAGGTTCAGGAGAACGACCACCACGCCGCAGACCCCCAGGCTCCAGAGGACCTGGGGCGAGACGCGGACGCCGCCGAAGGACAGCGCGGAGATCTCGTTGCCGGTGAAATAGGGAAGGGAGCGGACGCCCTCGCCCCAGAGCACCAGCGCGGCCTCCCGGACCAGGATTGAAATGCCGATGGTTATGATGATCATCCGGAGGACCGAAGGTTTCACGAGCCACCGGATGAAAACAATTTCAATCAGCCCGCCTACGGCCATGGTGATAAGCACAGCGCCAAGGATGGCCAGGGGCAGGGGCAGGAAGGCGTGCAGCGTGACCGCGGTCATGCCGCCCAGCATGACGAACTCACCCTGGGCGAAGTTGATGATGCCGGTGGTGTTATAGATGATATTGAACCCGATGCCGACGATGGCGTAGATGGTGCCGTAGGTCAGGCCGGCGACGAGGTATTGGAAGAACAATTCTAAGAACATTCTAGAAAAACCATTTTCACCGCAGAGATCACAGAGGTCGCAGAGAAAAGAATTAATTCTCCCGGAAATATCTCAGCGTGCCCGGCGTTCTCTGCGGTAAATTCTATTCTCCCGTGTAGCGTCCGCGGTATCATATCGCGAGCGGCCGGGGAAGGTCATTAAACAACAGGGAGTATCCGTCATTGCCGGATACTCCCTGATTTCAAACCCGGACAAAGAGCATATTACTTCTTCAACACGACGAACTTGCCGTCTTTCACGGTGAGCATCTCGAAGGCGTTCTTATCGAGACCGTTGTGGTCCTCAGCCGAGAATTTGAACACGCCGCCCGTTCCGACAAAGCCCTTCATGTTCTCGATCGTGGTCCGGACCTTCTCCTTGTCCTCGCCCGCTTCCTTGAGGGCCTTGACCAGGATCATGAAGGCGTCATAGGCATGGCCGCCGAAGGTGCTGACGTCTTCACCCGCGTGCTTTGCCTCATAGGCCTTCTTATAGGAGAGCAGGACGGACTTCTGCGGGTTCTTATCCGAGAGCGTGTCGGCCACGAGCAGCCGGCCTGCCGGGAATATCACGCCTTCCGCCGCGGCGCCCGCCGCTTTGACGTACTGAATATTTCCGAAGCCATGGCTCTGGAAGATCGGCGCGGTGATGCCGATCTGGCGGGCGTTCTTGATCACGAGCGCCTGCGCCGGCTCGATGGACCAATTGATGACGCCCTGGACGTTCGCCGCCTTGAGCTTGGTCACCTCGGCGGTCAGGTCCGTGGCTGCCTTGTCATAGACTTCGCTAACGAGGACCTGGATGCCGTGCTCGGGGGCCAGCTTTTCGATCTGCTCCTTGCCGGCCTTGCCGAAGCCGGTGTTGCTGGAAAGCACTCCGACCTTCGAGATATTCATCTTTTTCATCTGCTCAAAGATCCTGATGACCGCATCGCGGTCCATCTGGGGGGTCTTGAACACATACTTGGCCACGGGCTTCACAATGACCTCGGCGGCCGCGCAGGAGAGGAGGATGGTCTTGCTTTCTTCGGCCAGGTTCTTGATCGCCATGGTCTCACCGCTCGTGGACGGGCCGATGATCGCGAATACCTTCTCTTCTTCGATCAGCTGCTTGGCGAAGGAGATAGCCTTCTCCGGGCTTGCCTGTGAGTCCTTGATGATCAGCTCGAGCTTCTTTCCGTTGATGCCGCCCTTGGCGTTGACGTCGGCGGCAAGCATTTCGAGGGTTTTTGCCTCGGGAGCGCCGAGGAACGACGCCGGGCCGGTCACCGCCAGAATGGCGCCCACCTTGATCGTATCCGCTGCCATGGCCGGCGCGATGAACACGGCGACCATCGCTAATGCTGCTGCAAACCGGGTAAACATGCTCATAGTCCTTGTTTCCTCCTCTGTATGATATCCCTGCCATCGCAGGGTCTAATCCTAAAGCTTTTTCATCTCCTCGCCGCTCAGCACCCTGATGTTCCCCTGGCGGAGAGCATCGATGGCCTTGTCGGTGTCGTCGAACCGGAAGATCAGCACGGCGTTTCCCCCGCTCTTCTGGACGAAGGCGTACATGTATTCCACGTTGATGCCCTTCCCCTGGAGCGTCCCCAGGATGCCGGCAAGACCGCCCGGCCGGTCGGGCACCACCACGGCGACGACCTCGTTCATGCCGACGGTGAATCCGCTTTTCTTGAGGAGCGACGCCGCGCGCGCGGGGTCGCTCACGATGAGACGGAAGATGCCGAAGTCGGCGGTGTCGGCCAGGGACAAGGCCCGGAGGTTGATGTTGTTCCGGGCAAGGATCTCCGTGACCTCGGCCAGCCGCCCCGACTTGTTCTCGAGAAAGATGGATATCTGCTCAACCTTCATGGATCCTCTGACAAGCGCTGAGGCGGAAAACCGCTGCCGTAACACGCCCCGGTCGAGCGCTGGATGCATCATAATATGACGAGTTGCAGGTCTTTGTCAAGGTGTAAGGGCTGAAAAACGCAGGAGATACGGGGTCCCGAAGGGGCCCGGGAACGGGAGGGCGGGGGGCCGGACAGCACGGCCTGCCCCGGGTTGCGGAAGGGAACGCGGTTGTCCTTCCTCGTAAAAATAGCCGGCGATCGCGGACAACACAGGAAGTAGCACTCTTTACAACGAAATATGCCGGCTGTTGTGCTATGATTAACATTATGCTGTCCGTTCTGAAACCATGTTTTACTATGCCGTCAAAATATCATCCCAGGGGGGTGAAGCGCACAGGAGCATCACGGGAACACAGGACGTTGTTTTTATCTTATAAGGAGGAACGGTCATGCGGAAAAAAAAGGTGATCATTTTCATCATCATGTCGGCGCTCGTCATTGCGGGAGCCTGGTTGACCAGGGCCGACGCGCAGTACAAGGAGGCCGGCGCGAAGAAGCCGGCAAAGGAAGCGGCCGTGAAGGTCGATGCCTGTTATGGCTGTCACGACCCGATCAAGCAGCTCCACACCATGGGCAAGCACAGCAAGAACAACTGCGTGAACTGCCACCGCGGCCTGGCAAAGCACCTGGCGAACCCCGGCCCGGACACGCGGCCCGAGACGGACACGTCCTGGGAGGCCTGCGGGGCGTGCCACAAGGAGCAGTTCGAGAGCTTCATGAAGGTGGCCATGAACCGCCCGGCGCGGGACGAAAAGTCTCAGCTCACGAACCGCTCGCCCAATCCCTTCTGGGACAAGCTGATGGCCGGCCACGGTTTCACCAAGGAGCACAACCTTACCCGGAGCCACGTAAATATGCTTCCCGACCATTACGTCGTTGACCGGGCGTACGGCGGCAGGTTCCAGGGAAAGAAAGGCTGGAACTACATCCTCGAGAAGGGAAGGGTATGGGACATTCTGATGGACACCCAGCCGACGGCGACCCAGCACAAATCATTTATCACCCAGGGCGCGGCGGCGGCCAACCCGGTCTGCCTGCAGTGCAAGTCCCAGGACCACATCCTGAAATGGGCCTATATGGGTGACCCGGTGCCGGGCGCGCAGTGGTCGCGAAAGTCCCTGGTCCCGGACCTGGCCAAGGACCTGAACCACGGACTGAACTGTTTTTACTGCCATGACCCCCACGCGGCGAAACCGCGGATCGTGCGGGACGGTCTGATCCAGGCGCTGACAAGGCCCGAGGCGGACACGCTGTGGCACAAGGACCAGAAACACACGAACTTCAAGGTCATCGACATGGGCCTCCGGGGCTTTAACCGGAAGATCGCGATCCTGGACAAGTACGACACGCGGCTCCAGTGCGGACAGTGTCACGTGGAGTACAACTGCAACCCCGGCTATGACCCGCGGAACCCCGACACGTCAAAGTACACCGTCACCATGGACAGCTCGCTCACGAACCACTTCCCCTACAAGGACGTGTTCGGGCTGTACGACCATTACGTGAAGCAGGTGAACTTCCTCGACTTCAAGCACGCACTGACCGGCGGTCTCCTTTGGAAGGCACAGCATCCGGAGTCGGAGACCTTTTATAATTCGAAGCACGCCAAGGCAGGCGCCGGCTGCGACTCCTGCCACACGCCCAAGATGAAGGACAAGAAGACCGGCAAGACCTACACGTCGCACTTCGCCGTGTCGCCGCGGGTTCAATTGAAGGAGACCTGCCTTGCCTCCAAGTGTCATCCGAAGTGGACCGAAGAAGAGGCGAAGTACTCCATCGACTCGATCAAGGCCTTCGGCAAGGGCAAGATGCGGAAGGCCGAGTTCTGGCTCGCGGCGCTCATCGATAAGATCGTGGAGGGCAAGAAGGCCGGGCTTGCGGATGACGTGATCAAGCAGGCCCAGGATCAGCACCTGAAGGCGCACATCCTCTGGGAGTACTGGACCGCCGAGAACTCGGACGGGTTCCACAATCCTGAAATGGCGCGCGAATCGCTGACCCGATCGGTCGACGAGTCGACCAAGGGCATCAAGATCATCAACGACGCTCTTGGAGCGAAGACGACAGCGGCTGCCGCGAAATAAGGGCGGGCGAATCGTAAACGGATACTGCGAGGCGGGGAATGATCTTCCCCGCCTTTTTCTTCCCTCTCAATGATCCGCAGAATACCGCAAGCATTTTATTTTTCAGCTGTTCAGATTTGACAGGGTGTTTTCAGGGTAGTCCCTGATTATTACAAATTATCTTGAATTTCCATGATAAATAAGGCATAATTCTCATGTTGTTTCATAGAAGAGCATTGTTTCGGCATTACGTGTCTTACCGTCATCGAGGAGATTGAGTATGGCATTAGAAAAAAAGAAGAACGCTGTCGTGCTGCTGCTGATCACGACGCTCATCGCAACGTCCGCGGCAGTTTTTGCAGCTGAAAGAGGCGGGTCCCTCGAAACCCTCAAGCAGTATGTCGCTGATCTCAAAAAGAACCCCGAGAACGCCGAACTTCGGGAAAAGACCATTAAGTATGCGCAGACGCTGAAGCAGAAGCCATCGGCGCCGGAAGAATACGAGCGGCACCTCTCGCGCGGCAGTGCGTACCTGAAAAAAGCGACGGACAGCGATGGTTACATGAAAGCGATGGAAGAGCTTCGCGCGGCCGTCGCGCTCGCGCCATGGATCGCCGACGCCTATGAGAACCTTGCCGCGGCGCAGGAAAAGGCCGGTCTGTTCGCCGAGGCCGTCCAGAACCTGAACTTTACCCTTCTCGCGGACCCCGGCGCAAAGAACGCGCGAGAGATCAAGAACCACACGTATGAGCTCGAGGTCTATGCGGAAGATGCCAAACAGGCCCTGAAGGCGTCCCCGAACGTCGCACCACTGGCGCCTCCTCCTCCGACACCGGCGAAGGCGGCGCCGGTTGCCAAGAAACCGGTCGCTCCGGAAAAGAAGACGAACCCCAGGGCCTTCGTGGGCAGCTGGTTCTATAAGGATACGGCGCCGCGCGGAGGGGAGCAGCTCACCACGCAGGCGTTCATCATCAACATGGGCTCGGACGGCAGGCTCATTGCCTCGGCGCCCCGGCGGAGCACCGGCGCTGTCGGCACGGTCACGGTTTTCGAGATCGATGATGACTCGATCCGGATCCAGATCACGTGGAAGCTTGCCACCGTCCCCTCCTACTGGAAGACCGAGGATTACGAGCTTACCCTGTCCGACAACGAGTCCAGGCTGAAGGGAACCTACCGGATCAAGAGCAGCGGCAAGGGAGAGTTTGCCGAGGACAAGGTCTTTTTCAAACAGTGATCGGCCGGGTCTGAACAACGATCTTCATCAATGATACGAGCTGCTGAAGCGAATCTTCAGCAGCTTTTTTAGTGTGCCGAGCATGTTCGACAGCTTGGAGGCGCAAGTCCTCTACCCAG
>CAYILT010000099.1:0-5106 GCA_964364055.1 uncultured Nitrospiraceae bacterium
CGCCGTGCTTCATCAAGAAGATGGTATCGCACGGTCACGTCTATGGCGGCGGGAGCGCCGGGGCCGCTCCTGATCAGGGGGATCCTGAACTCTCTCGGCTGCGAGTACGGCAACCGTGTATCCCGGAGCTCGACGATGAACGGCCTCCACAGGATGTACCGCTTCATCGTATGAACCTTTTCCTTCACCACCTCCCCTCCCGGTCCCAGGAGTTTCAACTCGAGGGTCAGATGCCGGTCCGGGGTACCGGTCGGCAGATAGTGGGCCGCTCCCACGTTCGTCAGCGTGACGACCAGCCCGTCATCCTCCAGCCTATGGTCGACCCGAAGCGACTCCTTCACGCGCTCCGGTTCATGTCCCCCGTGGAACAGATGCTGTCGCCCTTTCCGGGATGGCATTCCTTCGGCTGCCGGCCGCACGACAGCGGGCATGTGGCAGGAAACGCAGTCTATCGTCTGTCCGCCCGCTTCTATCTCCGCAACGGTGCCGCATGGCGGAATAGCGTAGAACGTATCCCATCGTTTTCCCGATACCACATGGCACTTCAGGCAGGGTTTTATCCCCTGCGACATCCCGGGATCATGCTCTACAGGATGGGGCGCCCTGTCCGTTGGGAACGGACCGACTATCCTGCCGTTGCGAATGTGGCAGACCGCGCAGGTCACGCCTTCGTCCCGGAGTGCGGCATCGAACGCCGGATTTGGCGTGAGAATGGGGTCGAATTTATCGCGATCCCGGAATCCCAGCACGAGGTCCCGCTGCTGGTTCACGAGCGGCGTATGGCAGTTGAGGCAGATCTGCAGGGACCCGTCGTATTTGAAATCAGCCTGGAAGTACGGCTCGGTCCACGCCCGGGCGTGCATGCTGCCGGCCCACTCGCGGTAGATCTCCCGGTGGCACTTTCCGCAGTCCTTTGCGCTCACTGATGCGATGCTGCAGGGCGTCTCGGCCTGCATCGGCCTTTCAAATCGCTCGTCAACGACAAAGATGTTCAGGGGCCGCAGGAGCCGCCAGAGCAGGAACAGGACGATCAGCGCCGAAAGGATCAGCCATACAGCTTTTTTTGCCATTTGCCGCTCCTCCCCTTCCTGTCCTGCGCCAGATCAATGCTGAGCCGCGCCCACCTTCGCCAGTTCAACGGTGTTCATCAGCCGGTCACTATCTGAAACCACGGACGCGGGGCCCAGGATCGCGGTCCTGAGCTGCTCGTAGGTGACCGGATCGCCCTTCGCTATGAACTTGCCGTCCACCATGACCGATGGACAGGGGGGCTTGTCTACAAGCGCGGCGTATTCCGGCGATGTCTTCCTGATGATCACAAGTTCGGCGCCAAGTTCCTTTTCCGCCCGGCCGGCGGCTTCCCGGATCGCCATTCAGCGTTTGCCCGGGGGATCATTGAAATACAGGGTGATGACATGTTTGTTCATTACCGTCTCCTCTCGCCGGGATAGGCGCCCCGCCTTGTCACCGGACAGCAGGCCGGCGCGGGAATATCCTCTTCGTATTCTTTTTTCAGCAGCTGCAGCAGGTCAGGAATGAGGGGTTCCTTGAGAAAATAGCACTTGAGGCGGCCGTCGACGAAATAATCGACGATATGATGCGAGCGCAGCAGCTTCAGGTGCTGTGATACGTTCGGCTGGCTGATGTCCAGCGTTTCCTCGAAATCGCTCACGCACTTGACCCCCTGCACGAGTTCTTCAAGGATCTTGATCCGGGCGGGATGGGCGATTACCTTTAAAAGCTCTACCCTTGCTTCTGACGATATCATAGATGCGAACCTCCTATAAAATACATGCAAACATTATTATATTTTTATTTAATTGTCAATATATATTTTATTTTGGATTCAATCTATTGATTTCATGACATTTTTCATGGCGCAGAAGAATCCGCCGCTTTGTATCGCACGGCCGGACCGGCACCCAGAAATAGGTTGACTTTACCATTATAAAATGTGACAATTACCTGCTTTTGTCTTCACGTCATCGACCGGTAAGGAGGCACTTATGCGCCTACGAAAGCTGATCATCCTTTTCCTGGCCTGCGTGCTTTTCGTCCCGGCCGCGGCGATCCCCCAGTCCTCGCAGCAGAAGCTCCTCATCGGCCTCATCCCGGAAATGAACATCTTCAAGCAGAAGCAGCGCTTCAAGCTGCTGGGTGACTACCTGTCGAAGAAGACCGGGATCCCGGTGGAATTCACGATTCTCAGCCGGTACGGGAACATCATCGAAAGCTTCACAAAGGAAAAGATGGACGGGGCCTTTTTCGGGTCCTTCACCGGCGCCCTGGCGATCCAGAAGCTCGGGGTGGTCCCCCTTGCCCGGCCGGTAAACCTTGACAATACCTCGACCTACCAGGGCTACCTGTTCGTGCGAAAGAACAGCGGCATCAGGTCCGCGGCCGATATGAAGGGGAAGAGGATGGCCTTCGTGGAAAAGGCCACCACGGCAGGCTACGTTTTTCCCCGGGCCTTTCTGCGGGAGAGCGGGATCACCGATATTGATGCCTATTTCAGCGAACATTTCTTTACCGGGAGCCATGACGCCGCGGTCTTGGCCGTGCTCAACAAGAAGGCCGACATCGGGGCGGCCAAGCACAGCATATACGACCGTGTGCGCAAGGAAAACCCGCGGGTGGACCAAGAGCTCGTCATCCTCGCCAAGTCCCCTTCGGTCCCCTCGAACGGCCTGTGCGTCAGGAAGGACCTCGGGGCGGAGGTCAGGAAAAAGCTGAAAGATGCCCTGCTGAGCCTGAACACTGAGCCTGAGGGCAAACTGGTCCTCGAACAGTTCGGAGCGATCAAGTTCATAGAAACGACGCCAGAGGATTACCGGCCGGTGCTCGACATGGCGAAAAAGGCCGGCATCGACATGCCGCGCTACAACTATCGGAATGAATAGCATGCCGGTCCCCGCGGAGGCGCGGAAAGCCCTATGAAACGAAAGATCATCCTGTCACTGCTCATTCTCTTCTTTATTTCAGCTTCCGGAGCGGTGCTGTCAACATTCTACATCACCAGCATCAGCTCGACGCTGAGCAAGCTCGTAAAGCTCCACCAGATCGAGGACCTGCGCCAGCGTCTCATCATCTCCATCCAGACCGTCCAGTCCGACCTCTATACCGTCCACACCATGCTCGGCCGCAAGGTAGACGCCATTGTCGATAATGTGTCCACCCTCGATGAGGTGGCCGGCCAATGCAGCGGCTGTCACCATGAGCCCGTCATCGCTAAAAGTATCGGCGAAATACAGGACCTCGTTCACGCCTACCAGGACTCCCTCAGTTATTACATCACCGCTTCGGCGAACAGGCAGCGGATCGAAAAGCTCAAGTTCGCCGCGGCGGCCATCGGGAATGATATCCTGCAAAAGACCGAGACGATGACCCTCCATGCGGGCAAGAAGCTTTCGGCAACGACCGCAACGGCCATGAAGAATGTGAGGGATGCGCGGCTCATTCTGTTCTTCACCATGGGCATCACCCTCGCGCTCGGCATCGTCGTCGCCGTGAACCTGACCCGTTCCGTAACGGAACCGATCGACAACCTCGTGAAGGCGACCCGCGCCATTGCCGGCGGGGAACTCGGCCATACCATCGACCAGAAGGATAAGACCGAGTTCGGTGAGCTCGCCTCCCATTTCAACGCAATGAGCGTCGCCCTGAAGGAGAATTACGAGGAGCTCATCCGGGAGATAACCGAGCGCAGGCAGACGGAGGAAGCGCTCCGGGAAAGTGAAGAGCGGTATGCCCTGGCCGCGCGGGGCGCCAACGACGGCCTCTGGGACTGGAACATCCGGAACAACACGGTCTACTATTCCTGCCGCTGGAAATCCATGCTGGGGTTCGAAGAGGGTGTGGAATGGAACACCCCGCAGGAATGGCTGCGGCGGGTGCACCCTGAAAACCGCGAGGAGGTCGAGGCGAAACTTTCGGCCCATATCAGCGGCAAGAGCCCGCAGTTCGAATGCGAATACCGCATCCGGCATAAGGACGGGTCCTACCGCTGGATGCTCAACCGCGGACTTGCCGTACGGGATGAAAGCGGACAGGCTTACCGCATGGCGGGCTCGCAGACCGACATCACCGACCGAAAGAACGCCGAAGCACAACTGCTCTACGACGCCTTTCACGACGCCCTCACGGGCCTTCCCAACCGGGCGCTGTTCATGGACCGGCTTGAGCACGTCATTGCCAGCGCCAAGCGCCATCCCCGGTACCTCTACGGGGTCTTGTTCCTGGACCTCGACCGTTTCAAGGTGATCAACGACAGCCTGGGTCACGGCATCGGCGACAAGCTGCTCGTCGAGGTCGGACAGCGGCTCAAATCCTGCCTCCGCCCGGGAGATACCGTCGCGCGTCTTGGCGGGGACGAGTTCGCGATCCTGCTGGAGGACATCGCCGATGCGGCGGACGCCGAAGAGATCACCCAGCGCATCGAGGAGGTCCTCTCACCGCACTATGCCATTCAGGGCCACGAGATATTCACGACCCAGAGCATCGGCCTCGCGCTGAGATCGGACCGCTACGAATGGCCGGAGCAGATCCTGCGCGACGCCGACATCGCCATGTACGAGGCAAAGTCCAAAGGCAGGTCACGGCATGAGTTCTTCGACACCAAAATGCACGCAAGCATCATCGACCGCCTCCAGCTCGAGTCCGACCTGAGGATCGCGGTCGAACACCAGTCGGAGTTCCTCCTGCACTATCAGCCGATCATGGACCTGAAAAGCCAGCGTCTCATCGGCTTCGAGGCCCTCGTCCGGTGGCAACACGCCACCCGCGGCCTGATCTATCCGCTCGAGTTCATTTCTCTCGCTGAAGAGACCGGCATGATCTTCCCGCTCAGCGACTGGATCATCCGGGAGTCCTGCAGGCAGATCGGGGCCTGGCAAAAGAAATATCCCGGGAACCCGGAGCTCCGAATGAGCGTGAACATCTCGAGCAAGCTGCTCCTGCAGCCCGGATTCGCCGAATCCATCCAGGCGAACCTTCTTGAGCATGGCCTGGAGCCCGGCAGCCTCGCCATTGAGATCACGGAGAGCGTGATCATGGAGCACCCGGACAGGGCGGTGGAGACCATGACGAAGCTGCAGAACATGGGGGTCC
>CAYILT010000099.1:5116-11093 GCA_964364055.1 uncultured Nitrospiraceae bacterium
GGGACCGGATATTCCTCGCTGAGCTATTTGCACAGCTTCCCCGTAAACGCGCTCAAGATCGACAGGTCCTTTATCGCCAAATTGTCGGCGAACAGCGATAATCAGGAGATCATCAAGACCATCATCGCGCTGGCCCAGAACCTGAAGCTGGAAGTGATCGCCGAGGGTTTGGAGCAGGGCCATCAGCTTTCCGCGATCAAGGATCTGGAGTGCGGCTTTGGCCAGGGATTCCTCTTCTCCAAGCCCCTTCCCGCCGAAGCACTTGAGCACTGGATCCTGTCGGGTAAGGACTTCCCTGTCTGACCCTCACCCGCGCCCCCTCCCGCCGTCATCCTGCCCAAGAGCTCTTCAATGCTGATGCGAACGGACCAGAACGCCATCAGGCATCGAGCGCCCTTTCCCGGAGCGTTAGGACCATTACGGGCGATGATCAGCGGCAGGTTGGAACAGTGAGGAGGACCGGTGGGTTGCGAACTCAGCGGGGTATGGCTGAAGCGACGGTCTGGTCGATATTCTCTTGAATATAGGCCTGGATCAGCGCCACGTCTTCCGGGGAGATGGTCACGAACTTCATTCCCATGCCCGGGTCCCGGGAGGGGCCTTCGCCGAAGCCGTAGCTGTAGAGGACCTGGGCCTCGACCTTGATGATCTTTTTGTTGAGGATAAAGCTGACCCCGTGGTTCGTCCCGTTGGGCCGGGGGTGAAGTGTTTTGACGAACATGCCCTTGTTGGAGATTACGGTCACGAACTCGGCCCCGGTACCGCTGCCGTCGACCGACGCCTTGAGGAATGTGGGGATTCGGACATTTTTCCGCGGCGTCGGTTCGATGGCTTCCTGGACCGCCCGGTACAGGCTCTCGGCATCCACGGGCTTTTTGAGATAGAGGGTGCATCCCGCCTCGTAGCACCGGTCCTGAACTTTGATGTCGGGGAGGGAGGTCTGGACGATCACCGGCATCTTTGCGAGGGAGGGTTCCTTCCTGATGCGGGCCAACAGATCCTGGCCCTTCATCCCCGGAAGGACAAGTTCCGTGACGATCAGGGAAGGCACCGCGATCGAGATGAACTCGAGGGCCTCTTCCGCGGTCCTTACGGTCGTGACGTTGTAGCCGAAGTTCTGGAGCATCATCCCCGCCTGGAACGAATCCCGGGTGTTATTGTCCACCACCAGCACGAATTTTTTCTTCTTCTCTGCTACCTCTGTCCCGTCTGCTTGTTCAGCCATGTGCATTCATTCCTTTCGCCCTTCTGTCCGTTTGCTCTCTCATAGTATAGCAAAGCTGTCGTTCTTCGGACGATCAAATCATTTGATACGATCACCGCAATCGTTAGCCCTGTCTCTTCACCATGCGGCGCGGATGACCTGCAAAACCATCACCGGCGGATGCTGATCCTATCGCCTTCTCTGATCCCCGACCCCGCAGCCGTCTCGATCACCCAGCGCACCGGGCCTTCCGAAGAATACACGTCTGGCTTCCCGGGCCGGCAGTCCCGATAGATCCGTGATACCGTCCCGTCGGACGTGACAAAAATGATGTCAAGGGGATAGGGCACGCTCCCCATCCAGAACGTGACCGCCGCCGGTTTCTCATAGGGAAAGAGCGCCGCTTCGTCCGCTGCCAGCCGCCGGAACCCCTGCAGGCCCTGGCGCTGTTTATCATCGGTATCGCAGAACAGCACGACCCTATAGGTACGCGCGATGCGATGCGGATCGGCGGGAGTGACCGTAATGATCGTCTCCTTCGCCGATTGCACCACCGGCGCCGGTTCAGTTCCGTGGGCGGTCCGGACCTCGACGACCAGGACCACGATGCCGGCTGCGATCGTGATGAGCGTGAGCACGGCGCCCACGAGCGCGCCGGCGGGCCGGTCGATATGAATGCGCGGGATCTGCCGGAGGCCGATGAAGAGATAGGTAATGAGGAAAATAACAAGCGCGGTGATCACGAACGGCACTGTAACACAAAAGGACCGGACATTTCAAGCGTATCGTAATAAATCGTCATAACGCGCGCCCGCTTGCAGCGCGAGAGAAAGAGCGGTGGCCATGGAGTAACGCCGGACGTGGCGCCGGCAGTGGAGAACTACCTGCGCTCGGTGGGTGATCGAAACAAGGGCTACCGCAGGAGAGCGGAAAAATAAGGGGTGATCTTCGCGAGCATGCTGTCCGCCGCAAGGGGGACCATTTTGGCGAAGGCGTCCAGGTTCACGAGGGCGTTCACGTTGACGTCGTTCTTCGCCGCACCGAGCAGCCGGTCAACAAAATCCTTGTTCACCTGCGCGATCTGCGCGTAGATCCTGGTCAATCCGTCAAGGTTCCATTCCGCGGACTTGCCCGCCTGCTTCCGGAGGTACTGCGCCACGAGATGCATGGAGACCATGCGGAAGATCGTCTCTTCCAGGCTGGCGAAGGGCAGATGAAAACGCACCATGGGCTTGAGCTGTTCCATGACGGGGCAACCGCTCGTGGTCATGATGATCCCGAGGAGGGGGCTCAGGCCCATCTGGACCGTCGTGTCCTTTGAATAGGTGCGCTCGTCCGTAATGACGACCACGTCCACCCGTTCATGAGAGACGAAGTTCTTGAACTTCTCGACGACCCCGGAAAAGTTCGCGGCGACCGGGCAGTGGGAATGGGTACGCTCATCAAGCGGGCAGTTCGCGCACTGGTGATAAGGCAGCAACGTCCATTCCGGCTGGTCCGTACGTTCCTCGGGAACGAGCGCGAGGGTCCCCTGGTCCAGGCGGAGGTCGAATCGAATGACCGAGCCGTCGGTGAACTTGTAAGCGTACGCGATCTTGAAATAGTTCGTCATCTCGGTGCCGCCGGGTGTTCGGTCATCCCGCCCATTGCGGAATACGCGGAATACGTTGAAATGATGAAAAAAGGAATTACTGTTACGCGCGGTGACCATGACCATGGGTAACATGACCAGCAGTCTACCATGAAAGCAGCCGGAGAGTCCAGCGCGACAACCATGCAACCGGCGATTGCGGACCACGCCGAATTCGTCTATACTGGCACTGCATGAGAACGATACGGACAATACGGATAACGATCGGAAGCTATGCCGCCCTCTCGCTGGGGGTCATGGCCATGCTCGCGTGCTGCACCACGGCATGGGCAGCGGACCTGAAGGACTTCACGAGCGACGGCTGCAGCCTCTTTCCCGACGGGACCATCGGCGACCGGGCTAAATGGTGCGAATGCTGCCTGCAGCACGACATCGCCTACTGGCGCGGCGGCACCGAGGATGAACGCAAGAAGGCTGATGAGGAGCTCCGGGCCTGCGTGCTCGAGCGCACCGGGGACAAAGCGCTTGCCGACACGATGTACCTCGGTGTCCGCGCCGGAGGCCATCCGGTGTTCCCAACCTGGTATCGCTGGGGATATGGCTGGAAGTATGGAAGGGGCTACAAGCCGCTCACTGAGCAGGAGCGGCAGCAGGTCCGGGAAAAGCGGGATGACTATGCGGGAAAGCATCCGGCTGGGTACTGCGGTGAACGGTCCGGCAAGAACACCTCAAAGGAGAAGAAAAAGCAATGAGAACGAAGCCCGTCATTACGAGAATTGCTGTCCTTATCCTGGCACTCTGGGTCTCGACCCTCTCTGCGGCGGAGCAGCAGGCACGGTCAGCAAAATGGGCACAGTCGATCGAGACCGACCAGCTCCAGAACTTCTACAAGCTCGATGACAAGGTCTACCGGTCCGAGCAGCCTGACCGGAAAGGATTCGGCTATCTCAAGTCGTTCGGCATCAGGAACGTCCTGAACCTTCGGGACCACCATAAAGACGATTCGAAGGCCAAGGGGACCGGACTCACGCTCTATCGCGTGGAGATGAGCGCCGGAAAGATCACGACCGACGAGGTCGTAGCGGCCCTGCGCATCATCAAACGGTCCGAGGGGCCCATCGTGATCCATTGCTGGCACGGCTCCGACCGAACCGGCACGGTCAGCGCCCTGTACCGGATCGTGTTCCAGAACTGGTCAAAAGAAGAAGCGATCGAGGAATTGATGAGCGGCGGGTACGGGTATCACGCGATGTACAAGAACATCCCTGAGTTCATCCGCGCTGCGGACATTGAGAGCATCAGGCAGCGCGTCTTCGCGCCCTGACTGGCACAGCGACGTGCCGGCGCATGCCCTATCGATAAATGATATCCGGCTTCAGGATTCCCTGGGGAAAAACCGCCTTGACATGACGGGACGCATGGATTATAAATAGGACATGCAGCTGACGCAGGAAACGAAGAACTCGCTTGTTCGCGAATATGCGCTGTGCTCAAGCGCCATAGCTTTCTATAAAAAGGCGATCAAGGAGTTTGAGCGAAAATACCGCATCACCACCAGCGCCTTCTTGAGGCGCTTTGAGACCGGGGAGATCGGCGATGACGCCGATTACTTCGACTGGTACGCCTTTTCCCGGCTCCTTGCGCAGTGGCAGAAGACCCAGTCGGCGCTCCGCACCGCGATCAGATGATCCAGCGATATCTTGACGATATTGAAAAGGTCATTGGATCCCACCCCACGATTCTCTCTTCCACCCTGCAAAAAAGACTCGGCCCGGACGGCAAGACGATCTACCTGACAGGAAGCATCATGTTCACGGACCTGTCGGTCCTGGAAATTACGGTTTTCGCCGTCGAAACCCGCAACAAGATGGCCGTGGACAAATACCGGTTCCAGTACATGGACAAAAAAGGCCGGATGGCATTCCGCTATGACAATGCACCTCATCATCGCGAAGCATCAACGTTCCCGCATCATAAACACCTGCCCGACAGAGTGATTCCATCGACGCAGCCTTCCCTGGCGGATATCCTCAACGAGATCAGCGCAGCTATTCTTGGCTAATAGACCGCACACCGGGATAACATTTCATCATTTCATGTCTGACCCGCTAAGGTCCCCTCCGTCAACCCATACAACTCATACACCAACTGATCAATCTGCCGGTCAACAGCGTCGATCTGGCGCTGGAGGCGGTCTTTTTGTGATCGGAACTGAGAATCTGTAGAGTAAAGCACTGGCGTAGTCGCGTGAAGTTTCCTTCAAGCCCTGTCTCCAGCGCCTTCTCGTCAAACCGTACGTGAGGTTTTCCCTCATACGGCTTTCCTGCACTCTTCGCATCAAGGGTTATGTGACCTAACGGCTTGGGGCCGCTTTCGGCTGGAAATATCGTATCTGGCAGTCGTTGTACAGGCCTCACCGCTGATAGACATCCTCCCTACTCCACCGCTTCCAGCCGTAGCCATTTCGTTTCTGCCTTTTCATGACAAACTTACGCACCTTCTTTTCGATGTCGTTTCTGACTTTCTTGAAGGCGCCGTTGCTGTTGCCGATTCGGAAGTAATTCACCCAGCCCCGTGCTACTGCGTTGACTGACTGGATTACCTCGTTCAGCGGCTTGCTCCAGTTTGCCTTGAGCACTGCCTTTACCCGTTCCCCGATTTCCTTGCGCTTCTTCTGCTTGGGTGTCTTGCTCACATAGGTCTTGCCATTGCGGTTGGTGTTCAGCCGGAAGTCGAACCCGAGGAAGCCGAAACAGTCTTCTTCCTTGAGATTCACGACCTTGGTCTTTTCCTGGTTCATCTGCACGTCCAGCTTGTCCAGTTCTTCTTTGGGCCGCTTTTGCACGGCTGCGAGAAGCCAGTCTTCGTTGGGGTGTCCGTGAACAAGAATGACCGTATCGTCCGCGCTCCGGATGAAGTCGAGGTTGTCGTAGCCTTTGCGCCGGGTTGTTTCCCGTGCCCGTTCCATCATCTCATCCACCGATGCCGGGCGCGCCGGCGTCCCGACGTTGTCGGGATCGATAGGCTTCTCTCAGGACTTCCGGTTTACAGATATGGCAGTAGAGCCCCCAGAACTTCCAGTGCTTTTCAGCCTTCGCCTTGATGTATATCTTTCTTCTCAGCTCTTGCGGACTGATGGAAGTATTTGTCATGCTTCCCTGCCTCACGTTTTGTTGAAAGAT
>CAYILT010000100.1:0-11046 GCA_964364055.1 uncultured Nitrospiraceae bacterium
ATCGCCCGCCGACTGTTGCTCCATGTCGGTGACGAGAGCCACCTGGTCAAGGAACGCATCCAGGCCGGCCTCCCGGTTCTGTTCCTGAAAGTCCTCGGTCGCCGTGAGAAACTCGGTCAGGTTCTCTATCCTGATCCGCGCCTCGATGCTCCGCTCTTCTTCCAGTGCTTTGATGTATCCTGAATCGTCGATCACGCGGCGCGCAAGATCGGTCAGGCTCAGGACGCCCATTTCCGTCCGCAGCCGTTCCATGAAGGACGTAAATTCCCTCAGCTTCCCCGACGCGGCCTTCGCAATCTCTGCCGCTGCGGGGTCCTTCGCGGCTTCGTAGAGCGACACCCCGTTCTGCTTTGCCGCCTTCTCCAGCTTATCGATGCTCGTATCACCGATACCGCGGGCCGGTACATTGATGATACGGCGCAGGCTCACGAAATCCGCGGGGTTGTGCAGGACCCGGAGATAGGCGATGATGTCCTTGATCTCTTTGCGGTCATAGAACCTGAGCCCGCCGAAGATCCGGTAGGGAATGCCGCGGTTCCTGAGCGCATCTTCGAGCGCCCGGGACTGGGCATTGGTGCGATAGAGGATGGCGATCTCCTTGAGCGCCTTGCCGTCGTCGACGAACTTCTCGATGTTCCGGCAGATGTACCGGGCCTCGTCCTTCTCGTCGACCGCCGTGTAGCAGAGGATCCGCTCGCCGCCCCGGCGGCTCGTCCAGAGCGTCTTGTCCTTTCTGCCCAGGTTCCGCTTGACCACGGCGCTGGCGGCGCCGAGGATGTTCTCGGTGGACCGGTAATTCTGCTCCAGCTTGATGATCGTCGTGTCCGCGTAGTCCTTTTCGAAGTTCAGGATGTTCGTAATGTCCGCGCCGCGAAACTTGTAAATGCTCTGGTCGTCATCCCCCACCACGCACAGGCTCCGGTGCTTCGCCGTGAGCAGCCGCACGAGCCGGTACTGTGCCCGGTTCGTGTCCTGGTACTCATCGATGAGGATGTGCTGGAACAGCTGCTGATAATGCTCAAGCACGTCGGGGTGCTGCTCCAGAAGCCTGACCGAGAGCATCAGCAGGTCGTCGAAATCGAGGCCGCCCGACTCCTTGAGCCGCTCCGTATACAGCTCGTAGGTCCGGGAGACGGCCTCGTCGAACCCGAACCCCGCGCTGGTGCGGGCAAACTGCTCCGGGTCCGTCAGGTTGTTCTTGAGGGCGCTGATGCGGCCGATGACCGCCCGCGGCTGATAGTGCTTGTCATCGATCCGCAGGTCCTGCATGCAGGTCTTGATGAGCGAGGACCGGTCCGTTTCGTCGTAGATCACGAACTGACGCTTGTACCCGATCCGCTCGACATGCTGCCGGAGGATCCTGACACAGGCCGCGTGAAAGGTGCTGATCCAGAGCCCGCGGAGCGGAATGTTCAGCAGCCGTTCCAGCCGCTCCTTCATCTCGGTCGCCGCCTTGTTCGTGAACGTGACCGCCAGGATGTTCCCCGGCCGTACATCCCGTTCGCGGATCAGGTGCGCGATGCGGTAGGTGATCACCCGGGTCTTACCGCTGCCCGCCCCGGCAAGGATCAGGAGCGGCCCGTCGCCATGGAGCACCGCTTCACGCTGCGGCGGGTTAAGATCTTTCAGATAATCCATGATAACACCGAAGGAGCCCGTATACAGGATTCAGGAAAATTTCTTTTCCCTCCGAGATAGGTTCTCCTGTCAATATATAGGCATTTGTCCTTCATCATTTTTTTAAGTAATAATGTTATAGCATGAATGAACATAAGTCGCCAATGCCAACATAAGAACCAGAGTGAAAATGACCCTCCCCCGGCAGGAGCCGGGGGTTTCTTCAAGGCTACATGCGATAAAGCCCGCATGAGCCCTTCGTGCTGCCGCTACATCACCAGACAGGAGTCTGGTGTTTTGTGCGGCTTAATAATATACAACCACCTTTCGGAGAACAACCACCAGGGAGACACAGCAGCATTTTCTTCACACTATTTGGGTTGAGGCAAGGACATTGCAGATACACCCCAGTATATGAACATCGCCATAAAATACAAAACATATATTACATGGACTTTAATAAGTATGTGTATGCTCTTCATATTTTTCTTAGGATCCTTAGGATCAACCTTTCTATGAATGAACAAAAATCCCAAAGAATATAGCGAAAATCCCAGCAAAAAAGGCAATAAAGGGACTTGAATGATAATAAATAAGCTAGGAATAATTTGTAAGTATAGATTTTCACTTTTTATCTGCAGAGCAGCGAACATCATGCCAATAAAATTTACTGCAACAATTCCGCCCTCGATGATCGCCATCACGATAAAATGCCAATTATCGCGACTGCCTGAATTAACATTGATATTTTGCTCTGTGTTGTTTTGCATAAGATTTATTAATGCTAAAGAGACCCTCCGACAACACGGCATTTACTACATAGACCGTTCTGATGAAACATGCAGTGCAGCTAAACCGTCGGCCTTTCTTAATAACTTATTTATCCTCCAAATAATAAGCTTATTTAGTAGAACTCCTGATGTCCAAGCGGAAAGCAGAACGAGAGTACTAACATAACTAACAATATTCGTGGGAGGTAGGTCAAAGTCAAATTTCTTTTTTACATAATGACGACCGACCTCTTTTATCAATATTATATTCACTAGAAAGCAGATCGCGGGCGCAACAATCGCAAATAGAACCCGTAGTCGTTTTTTTGCGCTTTGCTCCTTCTGTATGAGCTTGTTTCTGATTCCATCCAAGTCGACTATTTTATTTTGTCTATTAAACCATGCGCTATTTATAAACTCCTGCACACTACTTATCTTTTCCATTTTCAATGAGTCAATACGGTACATTAGCCAAACAAAGGCAGGGAGAAAATAGGATAAAGCTACAATAATAAAAAGAAGAAATATCTCAACATCTACGATATCCATACCATTCCCCTTTCGGCAATATATAAACGCTTACGATTCACATTCGCCGCTGTGTTGCTTTCTATGAACAACTTTATAAGATAAATTACGGTGAGAGCTATAATTGCACCTATAAGTATTGTGAGCAACGAAAGCCCTGCTACTAGTGCAAGGCCTGCCAGGCCAATTTCTGTATATGTAAGCACAAGCGCTGCCACTACCAGGGTTGGTCCTGCCACTATCGCTACGATATTATCCAACATATGCCAAAATTGTTCGACATAGAGCAAACACTGGTGTGCCCCACCACCCGCTGTAATGCATTGGCCGCCACCAGCCAAACTCGTACTGATCATGTAACCGCCTGCCCCTGTAGTCGGATCAAGAACAACATATCCCGTTCCAGTCCAACCGTAATAAGACACATTTTGTTGTGGGATCACAACTTGCTTTCCTGCATTTATGGCATTTTGAATGTCGGTTATTACTTCGCTTGCAGCCTGTATGCGCGGCAACACGGATGAAACATTTTCCTGAGTAATAGTATAGATGGGTATCCCTTGTGAATTTGCCAGTTGCAGGACTTGCATTGTTGACACCCCTTTGGCACGATACAGTTGCTCGAATATGCCGTGTTCCAATGCGGAACTCAGTTGTCCAGCAGGCACCATAAACTCACGAATCTTTGCTTGGTCACCATTTTTTGATGAGGCAATGTGGATGTTTCTATCGACATCAATCATCATACCAGCGGCGGCGATTTTCATTGGCCTGCTCAACAGATTGGAAACGGCGACGTCCGCTGAAACAATGGCTGCTGATACATCTTTCATATTGACAACGCCTCTTGATCGCGCAGCTATGTTCTCAAAAGTATTTAGCTCAAAAAAGTACACCATTGCAGAAGTATATAGAAGCTCTCCAATATAGTCGTCCGAATAAATTGTGTCGCTATTTGTCCAGTTTTGCGTTGCAGCAATCTTCGATCGCCGCTGTTCTAGTAGCTCTTTTGTAATCTTACTTGGATTTATCCCGAGTCCGTAATAGGCCCCTGCCGTTACTGCATTGATCACATTCTCGGTTCCATAAGTAGGACCGACAAATTGCATGTTGAATGCTTGCTCTGTTCCGAGCCCAAGTGCGCTACCAGAAACAGCTACGATGCCCTCAATTTTAATTTGTGGTTTGACATTGACCAAGTAGGCGGGGACATTGAATATTCCGCCATAGTTATTTACAACTTGTTCGTCTGTTGTTGTTGCGGGAACATAGGAAAGCGTAACTCTTTTGCCTGCAACTTCCGCGATGTTTATTGCATAGGAGAGGGCAGTCTCCATGGTATCGGGATCTTGTAGTATAAAAGAGACCGAATACTTCATGCTGTCCGGCAGAGTATGGCTTTGAGCACCTGCAGGGTTGGTGATATCCTTAGCCCATGTTGTTATCGGCAAAAAGGGAAACTTTTCCTGTTTTATTACTCTCTTGCTGATTACATCGCCGACAGTAATGGTCGTGGTGTTCTGCGTAATGTAGCCCTGAACTCGCGTCTGGTAATCCTGCATAGTTTGTTGAATCAACGAGGAATTTACGTTTGTAACATAGCCTTCAGCTTCATTGATCGTCGCTGTAGACTGTAATTGATTTACAAACGATTGCGCATCGAAGGGGACTGCCGTGTTTAAATCCATTCCCGGCGTCTCGACATAGTGTTTGAGGCTGAAATCAAGCGGTACCCAAGTGGGAATGCTGTTATCAACCATCAGGCCACGGTAGTTGCCGTAGGGTATCCACGCGCTTGCGTACACGTGCTCGAATTGAACAGCCGTTATTTTCCCGCCTGAGATTACCGGCCTGACCGGAATACCTCCCGACGCGACAAATGTGATAGCGGCCATGGGATCGGAGAAGCCGCCCATGGTTTCCATAAATCTGTCGATTGGGAGTTCTTTTGTTGCAAATTCATAGCGCGCGGGAAAACCGGCCGCCCTGAACAGCGCGATTGTAAGGCTGGCGATATCCGTGGCATTGCACTGCAGGGTTTGAAGACACATGTCCGCGCCCTGGATAGAACCATAGCTTGGTACGAAATACATGTTGTTCCAGAGCCAATTGAACATGGGAACTGGCTTGTTCTTGAATTCTACGGCTTTAGCCCTTATTGCATCGGTAATATGCGTTTCCGGCGTTTCGATCATATCTTCTGGTGTAGGTTGCGCGCGGTATGGGCCGGAGTAAACACTTACGGCGGCATTTTGAAGTATGCTATCAACGGTTTGGTTGGCGAGTTGTAGATTGCGATCAGACTGGTACGGAACAGCTATAGCGGCGGTATCTGAGAGAAGTCCGGTTAAAGGCCCATTGGATGCGACGAGGATCGGCTTTTGTCCTTGAATGGATGCGGCCTTCGTTTTTTTCTTATCCTTCTTGAGTTCCTGTTCCCACTCGTTACTCTTAAGTTTCGGCTGGCGCTCCTTGGCCTTCACGATGCGATTCGGCAGATTGTTCGGATCGAGGGGCTTACGCTTTTTGGAGGGTTTCACTTTCTCAAGATGTTTTTTGGTCTTGGCGATTTCAGTCGTTAAGGCAGAGGGCGTCTTTGTCTTTTCAATGGCATCGACGTTGGCTTTCAGTTCGGCAAGGTTGTCTTCGTAGTGTCTGACGAATTTATTGTGGCGATCGAGGATCTCTTTTGGAAGGTTTGCGGCTTTGAGCTTCTTTTCTGTATCGGCGAATTCTTTTTTGAGGTCAATGTCGATAGCATCTATTTCGGTTTTTCGAGCCTTGACCGATTCGACCTCGGCGGTTGTGTCCTCACCCTTTGCGGCCTTGTCTCCTGCCCTGCCGACGTTCTCCCGGATCGCCTCAAGCGCCTTCTCTAACCGTTCGCCCGAAGTCATGGTTTTCTGCTTTTCATTCCGCGCTCCGAAATCCGCGTTCTTCACTCGTGGTTTCTCAGCCGCATAGGCGACCGCAGAGTATAGCGGCAGGAACGTCCAGCAGAAAAAAAAGAGGGTAACTGCAGACAGCATTCTGATGACGCGGACAAAGCTCCTCATATGATCTTCTCCATCATTATTGTTCAATTTTACTTACGGAAAACTGACTCCTGTCTCCTGACTTCTGACTCCAGCCTTTACTCCACTGTCACACTCTTGGCCAGGTTCCGGGGCTGGTCCACATCAGCGCCGCGGAGCACGGCGATATGATAAGCAAGGAGCTGGAGCGGGATCGACATGATGACAGGCATAAGGAGCGGGTTGGTCGCGGGCACGGAGATCACGTGGTCGACCAGCTTCACGAGTTCCGGGTCTCCGTCGTTGGCAAGGGCGATGACGATGCCGCTCCTTGCCTTCACTTCCTGGATGTTGGCCAGGATCTTCTCGTACACATTGTTCCTTCCGGCCAGGACGACCACCGGCATGTTCTCATCGATCAGGGCGATCGGGCCGTGCTTCATCTCGCCCGCGGGATATCCCTCGGCATGGATATAGGATATCTCCTTCAGCTTGAGAGCGCCCTCGAGGGCCACGGGGTAGTTCGGCCCCCTGCCGAGGTACAGAAAGTCATTTGCCTTGAAATACCGCCTGGCGATCTGTTCGATGGCATCGTTCTGTTCGAGGCACTGCTCCACCAGCGTGGGAACGTGGACAAGATCGGCCAGCCGCTTGCGGACCTCGTCGGTGGAGAGCTTGCCGCGCATGCTGCCGAAGAAGAGACCGAAAAGGTAGAGTGCCGTGAGCTGAGCGGTAAAGGCCTTGGTCGAGGCGACGCCGATCTCCGGCCCCGCGTGGGTATAGACCACGCCGTCGGCTTCGCGGCTGGCCGTGGAGCCAACGACGTTGCAGATGGTCACCACCGTGGCCCCGCGCGACTTTGCCTCGCGCATCGCCGCCAGCGTGTCGGCGGTCTCGCCCGATTGCGTGATCGCGATCATGAGCGTGTCGCCGTTCACCAGCGGTTTCCGGTACCGGAACTCGGAGGCGATGTCCACTTCCGTGGGGATGGCGGCCATCTCCTCGATCATGTACTTTCCGACGAGGCCGGCATGCCACGAGGTCCCGCAAGCCACAATGAATATTTTGCTGAACCTGTCGAACCGCTCCGGCGCGATACCGATCTCCTCGAGATGAATGACGCCGGTATCCTGGGATATCCTCCCCCGGATGGTGTCCATGATCGCCCGCGGCTGCTCGTGGATCTCCTTCAGCATGAAGTGGCGATAGCCGCCCTTCTCGGCCATGACCGGGTTCCAGAGGACGCGGGTGACCTCGCGGTTGACCTCGTTGCCGCGAAGGTCGGTGATGCGGACCCCTTCCGCGGACAGCACCGCCATCTCGTCGTCGTTCAGAAAGAGCACGTCGCGGGTCCGATGGAGGATCGCCGGGATATCCGACGCCACGAAGAACTCGCCCTGACCCAGCCCGATCACGAGGGGGCTGCCCTTGCGCGCGGCGACCATGACGTCCGGCGTGCGTTCATCGACAACGGCGATGGCATAGGCCCCTATGAGATGGCGAGCCGCTTCGCGGACCGCCTCCTCAAGCCCCGTTCCCTTCGCCGCGATGCTGTCGATCAGATGGGCAATGACCTCCGTATCGGTCTCGGACAGGAACGTGCGGCCCTGTGCCAGGAGCTCCTTTTTGAGTGCCGCATAGTTCTCGATGATGCCGTTATGGACCACCACCACGCTGCCGGCGCGGTGGGGATGGGCGTTCTCCTCGGACGGCCTGCCGTGCGTGGCCCAGCGCACATGGCCGATCCCCATCGTCCCGGTCAGCGCCTCGCGCTGAAGGACCGATTCGAGGTTCTGGAGCTTGCCAACCGCCCTGCGGAGCACCAGAGTCCCGCCCTGGAGGACGGCGATCCCCGAGGAATCGTACCCGCGGTATTCGAGCTTCTTCAGCCCCTCGATGAGGATGGGGACGGCCGGTTCATTGCCGATATATCCGATAATGCCGCACATAAGACAAAGACCTCATTGTAAATTTCAAATTGCAAATTGTAAATTGTAAAGTGCAGGTGTACCGGCAATGCATTTTCATATTTGAAATTTGCAATTTACAATCTGCAATTTCCAATGATGCTCAGCCCTTCTTCTGCTTCATCCTCTTCCGCCGTCCCGAGACGCCTTCCCGGATATCCAGGGGCGCCCGGCTGATCGCCAGGGCTTCAGGCGGCACGTCACGGGTTATCGTGGAGCCGGCGGCAACAAGGGCGTCTTTCCCGATACGGACCGGTGCGACGAGCTGGGCATCGCTTCCCACGAACACCCCGTCCTCGATGATGGTCTGGTGTTTCCGGAATCCGTCGTAGTTGCAGGTGATGACGCCCGCGCCGATGTTCACATCCCTGCCCACGGTGGCATCGCCGATGTACGCCAGGTGGTTCGCCTTGCTCCCCTCGCCGATGACCGACTTCTTCACCTCGACGAAATTACCGATGCGGGAGCCGGGGCCGAGCACCGTACCGGGCCGGAGATGGGCAAAGGGCCCCACCGACGCCTTATCAGCGATCCGGCTGTCTTCGATGACACAGCAGTCCTTGATCGTTACCCCGTTTCCGCAGGCGCTGTCAAGCACGCGTGACCCGGGGTACACCATACACCCTTCTCCCAGCGTCGTCTTCCCTTCCAGCCGGACATTGGGGTACAGGACAGTGTCCCTGCCGATCACCGCCTCATCGCTGATAAAGACCGTTGCAGGGTCGATCAGGGTAACGCCTTCCCTCATCCACCGGACGTTCTTCCTGATTCGCATGATACCTTCGGCCTGGCTCAGGTCGATGCGTGAGTTAATGCCCATGGCCTCGTCGGGGTCCTGGCAGAGGACCGCCGCGACCTTGCGTTTCCCCTTCCGTGCAAGGGCTATCGTATCGGGAAGATAATATTCTCCCTGGGCGTTCTTGTTCTTGATCCCTCCCAGTGCGAACAGGAGGAACTTCTTTTCGAAACAGTAGATCCCGGTGTTCACTTCCCCTATCTTTTTCTGCGCAGGCGTCGCGTCCTTCTCTTCCACGATGCGCATCACGCCGGACCTGCCCCGTACAACGCGCCCATAGCCCGTCGGGTCGTCCGGCATCGCCGTCATCACCGTGACCGCGGCCCCGGACCGGGAATGTGCATCAGCCAGAGACCTCAAGGTCTCGGATGCGAGGAGCGGCGTGTCCGCGCACAGGACCATGACCGGCCCAGGAGCGGACGCGATGACGTCGACCGCCTGCCGGACGGCGTGACCGGTGCCCCGTTGCTCGGTCTGATGGACGACCTCAATATCGTATCCTTCTATAACACTTCGTACGCGGTCGGCCTGATGGCCGAGGACCAGGACGGTCTTTTCCGGCCCGAGCGGCCCGACCGCGTCAAGCACGTGCCGGATGAGCGGCTTGCCCGCCAGCGGATGCAGCACCTTGGGCATGGTTGACCGCATGCGCGTCCCCATGCCTGCCGCAAGGACAATGATGGTGAGCCTCATGCGCCGGACTCCTTGCCTCTTGCCTGCGTCAACTTCAGGGCCTCCCGTTCGCCCAGGCTGACGAGCCCGAGGGAGATGATGAACTTCATACCCTGTTCCACCGACATGTCAAGATGGCGCACTTCGGATTCGGGAAGGATGAGGAGAAACCCCGCGGTGGGATTGGGAGTGGTAGGTACGAAGACGGTTTGGTAATCGCCGATGAGCCCCACGGCCCCGCCGGCGACATCACCGGTCACGAATCCGATGCTATAGCATCCCTCGCGCGGATACTCAACGAGCGCTACTCCGCGGAAACTATGTTTCACCGAGAACGTCTGCATGACCTGTTTGACCGTGGAATAAACGCCGCGGACGAGAGGGAGCTTATGCATGATCTCGTCCCAGAAGCGGACGATCCTGTTCCCGAAGTAATTTGTGGAGATAATCCCGATAACGAGGACGAACAGGATCAGGGTGATGATGCCGAGACCGGGGAATTCAAGGCCCGTAACATGCCCAGGGAGGTCTCCCAGAATATTGTCGATCCATACAAGGAGTCCCTTCAGGACAAAGACCGTGACCCCCACCGGGACCAACACGAGAAGACCGGTGATGAAGTTCTTCTTAAAATAATTTTTCAGCTTTTTCACGTCGTTATATTACTGATTTTAACAGGGGCTTGCAAGCTTTTTTTCGGCGGAAATCCTTGTAAATACGCGGAAGTAACGGTTTACCAGGTGTTATATGCCGTGCCATCGGTCCCGACGAGGGGGCTGGAGCTGTGGACGTCGAAGACCCCTCCCTCTTCACTCTCAAGGGCGATCGTGATCCAATCGGCGGCGCCGGTAAAGGGATCCTTCGGTATGCCGCGAAGGTAGCTTTTTGCCTTTTCCGACTGGTTGATGAGGTCAGCGAGCTGGCCGGGGTATTTCCCGTTATCGGCATAATACTGGTCCAGGGCATCGCGGATCTGGTACAGGTCCTCCCGAAGCACGGCTTCCCTGGCCCGGACAATGGACTGTTTCAGGTTCGGCTGAGCAATGGTGATGAGGATGCCCATGATGGCCATTACGATCATGAGTTCCAGGAGCGTGAATCCCCTATCGGACAAACCGGGGATTTTCCGAGCGCTATTTTGTTTCGTCATTTCTTTCATCTGGCGTCTTTCTTCTGTTCTCTGTTCACATTACCATGAGCTGTATTTCGTCCCGTCAAGAGATACCGATTCATTTTTTGAATACACGTCGTACACGTTCTCGCCGCCCCATTGCGTCGAATCGGGAGCGTCGCTATAGGACCGGAGCCCCCAGTTGTTCAGCTTGTCCGTTGCTTCAAGGGGGGTAAAGGGGTCCCGTGGTATCCGCCGGAGATACTTTCTGGTCTTGTCACCGGTTCCCGCAAGCTTTAACGGCTGGGTCAGGAGCTCCAGGGACTCCGGGTAGCCGTCCTTGCCGCAGTAGTCACTCGACAGTTTTTTGGCGACGCAGTCCTTATTGAAGGCGTCGGTTGCGGAGCGGATGAAACGTAGACCGCTCCTGAGCTCTGTCTCCTTCACGCGTATCATCGTCATACGTGACAGCGGCATGACCGCGGCCGCCAGTATGCTGATGATCGCAATGACCACCAGAAGCTCGATGAGCGTGAGACCCCGATCCTCCGGCCGGCTCCGCACTCCGCGT
>CAYILT010000101.1:0-10997 GCA_964364055.1 uncultured Nitrospiraceae bacterium
GAAAACAGTTGATTTCAACATATAGGGGTATCCCACACTAAACCCGGAAGCGGCTAGTAGGGTAAGCAGGGTGCACGGGATATGATACGTTTCAGCCGGCTGATCCGATGAGGCCGGACCGACCGTGCAGCAGCAAAGCGAAAGGATACTGACCATGCAGACCGCGCCGATCCGCTCACTCGAGTATAAGAACGCTTTCCTGTATGTCGTGATCCGGGAGGAAACGGGAGCGGGCCCGGGGAGCTACATTTTCACCTGCGGGATCAATGAAACCTATAGAAACCGAAACCTATAGGGTCACGTCTTGTAAATTGACATTCTCCGGCTAGATCAAAGACTTGAATCTTAAGTTATTGCTCCTTCCGCCCCTCCCACGCCATCGCCTTCTCATACTCCTGAAAGAGCTTTTCCCTTCTCCTGAATTCCCGCGGATGCACGCTCCTTCGTGTCCCCCGCATGGCGGTCCCCATGTCGGCGTGCAGCATCTCGTGATAGACGACGAACGCGACATAGCAGGCTGGCACATCCTTCCGGTCCAGGAGCGGGTTGATCCGGATCGTCTTCGACCGTTCGCTGTAGCTCCCGACGGTCCTTTTTCTCACCGCGGAGCGCGGGCGACCGCTGCCCCAGGTGATCGTCGTAGTTACCTTGTTGCCGAAGTACGCTCTGTTGATCTCGTCGTACAGTTCGGAGAGGTCGTGATACCTGCCCCCTGTCCGGACGGCGACCTTCTTCGCCGGCTTCCGCCTCATGTCCTCCCTGTTCGCCCGAAGGAAGCTCCGGAAATGCGGCATCGCGCCTCTTCGGTTATTCAGGTATGAGACGATCTCGCCTATCACCCGGCTGTCCGCGGAAAGGAACATCCGGTGAAGCCGGACAGAGAGAACGCCGTCCCTGGTCCGGCAGGAAAGCACGGTCGTCGAATTGTCCGTGAGAACGAGCGAGACAGGCCTTCCGAGGCGCTCTTCGAGGGTTCGCCTGAGAGCATGCTCGGTCGGTGTGAAGGGAAGGGCCAGTTGCATGTCTGCGGAATCGGGCTTCATAGGGCAGGTGGACAAGCCGGAACCAAAAAGTTACGGTAACGGTGACGACGCCCGTTTCGTCCAGCGGTTACGTCATTCGGTCTTTTTGCATTACCGTTACCCGAAAGACGTTTGACGATACGGGCTTCGTAACCATAAGACGTTGCCAATTCTACAATATATAACCAGGGCGCGCAAATGTCTTATTCTTATGCCTGACAGCGATTTCGCAGCGTACAGGGTCAGCTTGATTCTGTAGTTATTGCGATATCATAACATTGTGAACGCGACAAGGCCGGAGGGAAAAATCTCTCCGGCCTTTTACTTTGCCGCAACAGGCGTTCTCCTGCACTATGATCCTCTCCATCATCCTCGAAAAGAGCGGAGCGATAACGCCCGCGAGCCTTCCCCAGAGCATGAAGGCATTCCAGATCGAGACATTGCAGCCCGGCAAGGTCAAGACCATCGAGGAATTGAACAAGGAATACGCTGAAACGGTCATTGAACTCTACGGCGGCAACAAGTCCAAGGCCGCCGAGGTCCTCGGCATATCGAGGACCAGCTTGTGGAGAATATTAAAGGAAGAATGACCCCGGACCCCCTATAGTTCCAATATGGAACACTTTTTCCTCCGCCCTGAACGACATCCCACGCTGTTCATCTTCAACACGCTCACGCAATAATCTCATTTCAGGCCTGCAAACAAAGGACGATTTGCGTCTTTCTCGCAGAATAACTTCCTCTGAAAAATTGCCTCGACCATATCTACCGTTCATCGCTGTTCATATATGAAACACCATTCATTCGTTTAATCAAGCCATTTCTGTATAAAAACATATGGTTGCGCTTTGGCATCTGCATTGCTTTATACATCAGTGAACGTGCAAG
The DNA here is from genome assembly GCA_964364055.1 of uncultured Nitrospiraceae bacterium. Taxonomy (GTDB): domain Bacteria; phylum Nitrospirota; class UBA9217; order UBA9217; family UBA9217; genus JAAXXJ01. The sequence continues at coordinate 1,911 of CAYILT010000101.1, forward strand.
CAAAGAACATTCAAGGAGGATACGAAAATGGGAAAAAGACAGCTGCTGTTCGTCACCTACCGTGACGAGAACATCGAAGAGGGCGGAATGTATGCAATCGAACTGGCAAAGGCCATGTACGAAGACATTACGCTTCTGCTGGTTGAAAAGAAAGGAAGTCTGATAAGCAAGCTGGGGAACATGATGACGGCTGCAAGCTTCGCCGAGGCGGGCGAACAGGAGACGGCACGCGAGATCCTCGCGCAGGGCGCTGTGCGCGAACGGTACCCGGTGGACACGTTCGCCAACCTGATGACCGCAGTGACCTTCGCCGAGGCGGGCGAACAGGACACGGCACGCCGGTACGTGGCGCAAAGCGTCGAGGACGTCCGCAGGAGCTTTGAAGAGAAGCTCGACCATTTGACGGCGCTGTGCAGGAAGGAAGGGATCGCGGTGACGGTCGAGGACTCGAATCAGGAAGCGGTTGCGGGCGTCAAGGCGTTCCTCAAGAGCCATACGGGGATCGATAAGGTGGTCCTGAGCCCCGCGGTGACGAGCGACAACAATGTCTCGGCCAAGGACCTGAACCGGCTGGTGAGGACCGCGTCCCGTCCGATCGTGACCATGACCCGGCAGGCCTGCTGCACAGCATAGTGATCGTATCCAGATATATCCTGTATATCCTGGAATAATATTATTTGAGGAGGAATTATCATGGCACAAAGCAGTATAAAGAAGAAGCCGATCGTCAAGATGCTCGTAATGGGAATGATTTCCGTAGCTCTTTATGCGCTCCTGCTGGCACGGCAGGACGAGGTGAACACCATGTTCGGGAAAGGCGGCTGGTATGCCTTCCTGCCCATCATCACGGCGTTCGTATTTTCGTTCGTCCACGGGTCGTTCACCGGTGATTTCTGGACCGTCCTCGGGGTCGAGGCCGCACGGAAGAAAAAGGAGGTAAAGTAACATGCATGACATCGCAACCAATTTCATCAATCTCGATGCGATAACGATCCTCTATCTGTTCGGCGTAGGGTTCGTGGGCGGCCTCGTGAGCGGGTTTATCGGTTCCGGCGGCGCTTTCGTGCTGACGCCCGGCATGATGAGCCTCGGTGTTCCGGGTCTCATGGCCGTGGCGAGCAACATGTGCCACAAATTCCCCAAGGCCCTCGTGGGCGCTTTGAAGCGTTTCAAGTACGGACAGGTCGACGTGAAGCTCGGCCTTGTTCTCGGCGTGTCGGCTGAGGCAGGGGTCCTGTATGGCGCGGGCATCCAGGAAAAGATCAAGGCGACCTTCGGTGACGCAGGTTCCAACCTTTATGTAAGCGTGGCCTTTGTCGTGATACTTGCGACGGTCGGCGGCTTTGTCCTCTATGATGCCTGGAAGACCTATAGGTCCGGCAATGCCAATGCGGAAGAGAAGGCCAGCAAGCTCGCCCTCTGGATCCAGTCCATCAACATTCCGGGCACCATGGTCTATTTCAAGAGCATCAATGCCCGCGTGTCCATTCTGTTCACCATCCCCCTCGGTTTTGCCACCGGTATGATGGCCGCAACGATCGCCGTGGGCGGTTTCGTGGGCGTTCCTTCCATGATCTATGTCCTCGGCGCACCGAGTCTTATGGCGTCGGCCACGGAGCTCGTGATCGCATTTGTCATGGGTCTCGGCGGTTCGCTCAAGTATGCTCTGCATGGCATGGTCGATATCCGGCTCGCCATGATCATTCTGGCGGGTTCGCTTTTCGGCATCCAGCTCGGCGCCATCGGCACGACCTATGTGAAGCCGTTCCTGATCAAGGTCGTGATGGGCGTGATCATGGTGATCGTGCTGTTCAGCCGCGGTTTGATGGTCCCTGTATACTTGTCTCAGCTTGGGCTCATTGATACGCTCGGCGACAGCACGGTCAAGTTGCTTAAGAACTCCAGCTTTGCTATAATGATCTTCGCATTGCTGCTTGGCGCATTCATCGTCCTGCGCGCCATGTGGCAGGGCCGGAGGGCGGAAAGACTACAGCACGCCGCAGGAGCCCTGGAGCATGGGAAAGTATAGAAAGATCCTTGTTGCTGTTGATGGATCGGAATCGGGCCGGAACGCGCTTCGCCAGGCGTTCCGGCTTGCTGTTGAAGAGAAATGCTGGATCACCGTAACGTCGGTGATACCGCCCTTTACCGGAGACCTCGATCTCACCGGTGTTAAAGGTGACGTACGGGCTTCGCTCGCGAAGCCCTGCGAGGAGGCGCTCCGCGAAGCGGAGAGGCTTGCCCACGAAGAGCGGGTCCTCATCAAGACCGTGTGCGAGGAAGGCGAGACCTACGAACGCATCGTGGACCTGGCCGACGCCGAGAACTGCGACATCATCGTCATGGGCCGGCGCGGCCTCAAAAAGATCGATCGCACCCTCGTTGGAAGTGTGACCGCCCGCGTCATTGGCCATACCCAGCGGGACGTGCTGGTGGTCCCGGGCGGAACTACGCTGGGATGGAAGAAGATCCTGGTCGCCACTGACGGATCGAAGTATAGCGGCATCGCGATCAACAAGGCCATCGATTTTGCGAAGGCCTATGGGGGCTCGCTCGTGGTTGTGTCCGTGGTGGACGTACCCACGGAGTTTTACGCCGAGGCGCCGCAGGCCGTGGATGACATGGTCCGGAAGGCGAAGGAGTACACCGCGGCGGTCAGGAAACAGGCCGAGGCGGCAGGCGTCAAGGCGGAGACCTACGTGGGCGAGGCAGAGGCTTGGGAGGCTATCGTGAAGCTTGCTCAAGACCAGGAAGTCAACATGGTCGTCGTAGGCTCCCATGGCAGGACCGGGCTCAGACGGCTGCTCATGGGCAGCGTCACGGAAAAGGTCATCGGACACGCACCTTGCCCGGTGCTGGTCGTAAAGTCGTAGCAGTACCTTACGGAGCGTTTTCAGCAGGCTGATGGAATGCGGCGGTTTCGTGTTCCCTCGGCTTTTTTTGTTGCTGTTCGCGAACGCGCTCATGTATGATATGAAAAGATTTCCCTGGTTCGGAGACCGGTCCATGTCTCTTAAGAAAAAGATCATCCTCAGCTTCCTCGTGAGCGCGTTCATCATTGCGTTCCTGTCTGTATTCCTGTATCTGAACTTCATCGAGATCAAGAAAGAGACCCAGTTCCTCGAACTGACCGACACCATTCGCAGCAAATCCCTGCAGCTCAGAAGACATGAGAAGAACTTTTTTCTCTATGCCCCTGCTGAGGCGCACGACGAGGAAAAGGCGATCTATGCCTATCTCAATGAGCTCGACGATATCCTGGGCGGCAGGGAGCGCGAAACGGGCAACCGGACCGCATCGTTGAAGATGCTGATCCAGGGATATCGCGAACAGTTCAGCGCCATTGAGACGCTGCTCAAAGCGGTATCGAAGGAGTCCGGCAAGCTCAAGAGGTCCTCACCAGCCTATGCAAAGGTCAGCCGCCTGGTCGAGTCCAATTTCCTTGTCAAACCGTCCGAGGACATCGCCTATCTGCAACGGGAACATGCATTGCCGTCCGGGCACAGGTTCATCGTATGGCTGAACTATCTCGACAGGGAGATCACGTCCCTCAGGAAGACCGGTGAGAGCATCCTGGTGGTTTCCAAGGAACTCGATAAGACCGCCCGGGAAAAAGTGGACAGTTTTAACCACCGGTCCCGGAACGCGATCCTGATCTTCTTCCCGCTCTTCCTTATCGTCGGGATCGGAACGTTCCTGTTCATTATCAGCAATATCGTACGGCGGCTTCAGCTGCTGACCGGCGTCGTGGAGAGGACCGGCGAAGGTCTCTTTACTCCCCTGCCGGTCTCCGGCCGCCTGTGGACCTCCCATGACGAGGTGGATATCCTTATCGGGAAGTTCAATGTCATGGAGGAACATCTTGCCCAGCGGGAGCAGGAACTGCTGCAGAGCAAGAAGCTGGCGGCGATCGGGACCCTGGCGGCAGGGGTTGCCCATGAGCTCAATAATCCGCTGAACAACATCCACACGACCGCCCAGCGGCTGATGAAGAAGACCGGCGAGGAGACGCCCCCCTTTGTGAAAAAAGGGCTCGATGATATTTTCGGGCAGACCATGCGGCTCAAGAGGATCGTCGGCGATCTTCTGCAGTTCGCGCGGGGAAGGGAACCGCACCTGCGGCCGGTGGAACTCCGCGGGCTTATCACGGGAGTCTTCAAGCATCTCAGCGGATCGATCGACACCGGCAAGGTGCGGTTCCGGTTGAGCCTCCATCCCGAGGAGATCGTGCTCTACGCCGACCAGGAGCAGCTTGAGCAGGTCTTCATCAATCTCTTCACCAATGCGGTGGAGGCGATCCACGGAGAGGGCGAGCTTGTCGTATCGGCGCGGGAGGAGGACGATGGCGTGGGCATTCGTCTGTCCGACAGCGGCCCGGGAATGTCGCAGGAGACGATAGAAAAGGCATTTGAGCCGTTCTATACGACCAAGCCACGGGGGACAGGTCTGGGTCTTGCCATCGTGTTCAATATCATCCAGAAGCACCACGGCAGGATAGCGATCGAGAGCGGGGAAGGCAGGGGGACGACATTCCTCATTTCAGTCCCGAAGAACGCCGGAGCTCCTGCCGGGTCCGGAACAGTAAAATTATGATGAGAGGACGATACAAGCCATGCAGTTCAAGATACTGATTGCCGAAGACGAAGAGATCACGTTGAACAACCTCGTCGAGACCCTGCGCGACGAGGGTTACGATGTCGCCGGCGCACGGGACGGCATCGGCGCCATTCAGCAGCTGGAGCGCGAGCAGTATGATGTGCTGATCACCGACATCAAAATGCCGGACGTCACCGGGATCGAACTGCTTGACCGGGTAAAGGAAAAGTATCCCTCGACGGAGGTTATCGTCATAACGGGCTTCGGCAGCATCGGCTCCGCCGTTGATGCCATGCGAAAAGGGGCCATGGACTATATCACCAAGCCCTTTGACCTCGATGAGCTCGTTCTGCGCGTACAGAAGATCCATGACCAGAAGGTCCTGCGAAAGGAGAATATCGCGCTCAAGACGTTCTACGGGATGGACAAGGAGGTCCGTATCATCGCCAAAAGCCCGGAGATGAAACAGATCCTTGATACGATCCAGGGTATGGCGGCATCGGACGCGAACATGTTCCTGACCGGAGAGACGGGCGTCGGGAAAAGCCTGATCGCCAAGATCATCCATTTTACGAGCGGAAGGAAGAACATGCCCTTCCTCTCCCTGAACTGCGCGACCCTGACGGAGGACCTTCTCGCCAGCGAACTGTTCGGCCATGAGAAAGGCGCCTTTACCGGCGCCGTGGTGATGAAACAGGGGCTCGTGGAGATCGCGGACACGGGCACGCTGTTCCTCGACGAGATCGCCGAGCTCTCGCCGAGCCTGCAGGCCAAGCTGCTCAAGGTCGTCGAGGAAGGGGAGTTCTACCGTGTGGGCGGGACCAGGCCGCAAAAGGTCGACGTGCGATTCATTGCCGCGACGAACCAGAATGTGAAGGGCCTCATTGCCGACGGGCGGTTCCGGGAGGACCTGTATTACCGGCTGAACATCATGGATATCTTCATTCCCCCCCTGCGCGAACGGCATGAGGATATCAGACCGCTGAGCGCGTACTTTCTTCAAAAACACCTCCCCCGGTCCCGCAAGAAGATAACGGGTTTTTCCGATGAGGCCCTGGATATCCTGATGCACTACAGTTTTCCGGGCAATGTGCGGGAGCTGGAGAACATCATCGAACGTGCCATCATTCTTGAGAAGGGACCGCTGCTCTCGAAGGAGAGCCTTCCCCAGGGCATCAGGACGCTGGACATCGAGACCTTCGATCCGAACCAGATAAAGACCGTTGATGAGGTCATCAGGGATTATGCGGAGAAGGTCGTCAAGATGGCCGCAGGAAACAGGACAAAGGCGGCGGAGCTTCTCGGAATATCAAGGACAAGTCTGTGGAAGATCATGAAAGAAGAATAATGTTCCCACCGTTCGTATTATGAACGGTTCAATAAATAGCTCACCCGGCTATCGTAAATATTAAAAAAACTCAATCAGAACAGTATATTACCTGTCAGATTCAACTTCCTCCATCCCCTCACATCGTGATCCAAACCCGTTCATATTCTAAACGCTACACTTGGTCGTAAAATAAATCACCTTTATTTTCAGCGTGTTGTAAAACGGCATTGATCGTGCTCTTATTATTGGTAATTCAGTCAAGGAGGAAGCGATCAATGAAACGAAAACTGCTCTTTGTAACATCCCGCGATAGCGACTTCGATCAGGACCTCTCCTATGCGCTTGATCTGGCAAAGATGACCGGTCGCGGCATGGCCATTCTTATTGTGAAGAAAAGAAATCTGACCGATAAGTTCGAAAAGATGATGACGGCCGTCACCTTTGCGGAGGCGGGCGAGCATGACACCGCCAGCGAGATCATGAACCAGAGGGATGAGAAGGATGAGGTAGCCCGCATGCTCGAAGAACGCTGCCTCGCGTCAGGGATGGCCACCGCCGTGTATTCGGCCATGCGCGATGCGACCGTATCGTTGAAGGATTTCTTAAAGAACGATACCGGTGTCGACATGGTGCTGCTGAGTCCCAGTGTGGCGGGAAACGGCGCCATCTCGCCGAAAGAGCTCAAGCGACTGGTGCGGATGGCGGCATTGCCGGTCGTTACCATGGTCAAGCAGACACAGGCTGTTTAACACTCTCGAGTAAGGAGGCTTTTTATAATGTATTTGTATCTTCCCGTCGCATTAACCAGCATCAACGTCCTTATTCCCGTCGGACTCGGACTTGCCGTGGGGCTCCTGTCGGGACTGTTCGGAGTCGGAGGCGGATTCCTGCTGACACCGCTCCTTATCATGTTCGGGATCCCCTCGACCGTTGCAGCGGCGACGGACTCGAACCAGATCGTTGCCGCGTCCACGTCCGGCACCTATGCCCACTGGAAAGTGGGGAACGTGGACTTCAAGATGGGGCTCTACCTCCTCGTCGGCGGGTTCCTCGGCGGCCTGGTCGGTGTGCAGGCGATCAAGCTGCTGCAGGCCATGGGGAACGCTGATTTCGTGATCAAGATGACCTACGTGCTGATGCTCGGTAGCGTCGGCATCTATATGTTCGTCGAGAGCATCCAGAGCATGCGAAAGAAGAAGGGCGCGGTCGTGAAAGAAGCGCAGGAAGAGAAGGAAACAGCCGTGTCGCGGTTCCTCAAGTCCCTCCCGCTTCAGACCCGCTTCGAAAAATCGGGGGTGACCCACTCGGCCCTGGTACCCATCGTGCTCGGTTCCATCGTCGGCGTGCTCGCCGCGATCATGGGCGTGGGCGGAGGCTTCCTCATGGTGCCGGTGATGGTGTACATGCTCCGGATGCCGATGCACGTCGTGGTCGGTACCAGCCTGTTCCAGATCCTGTTCACCTGCATCGAGGTGACCTTCCTGCAGGCCACCACGAACCACAGCGTTGACTTCCTTTTGGCCGTGCTGCTGCTGGTCGGTTCCACCGTGGGGGCCCAGGTCGGGACCGTATTCGGAAGAAAACTGAAGGGCGAACAGCTCAAGGTCCTGCTCGCGGCGATCGTGCTGGTCGTGACCATCAAGATCGTGTTCGATCTGACGCTGACCCCGTCATTGCTCATATCTCAGGCAGGAGGACATTAAAAATGAATTGCGGATTGCGGATTGTGGATTGCGGAAAGGCGGTAATCGCTGCTCTGGTTGTCGTCATAGCCGTAGGATTCGCCGGAACGGCGCATGCCATGCTCACGGCGAAGGCGAACCATGACCATATCACCATAGACTTCTTTTATCACGGCAGCACGGTGGGCGTGAGCGGAGTGTCCGACGCCGGCAGGGACCTGGTGATCAAGATCACCTCCCCCGAGGGGCATCAGGTCATGAAAAAGAAGGGCAAGGTGGCCGGCGTGCTCTGGATGAACGTGGGAACGCTCACCTTCGAGAAGACGCCGAACCTCTATGAGATGTTCAGCACGAAAAAAGTCGACGACATCCTGACCCGGGAGGAGCGTGGAAAGTACACCATCGGTTATGAGGCGCTGGCAGACCACGTGGAGGTCGGCCCCGTGGTCAATGCATCGGAGAAAACGCAGTGGTTCGGCGAGTTCGTGAAATTCAAGGAGGCATCGAACCTTTACAAGAGCGACTTCGGAAAGATCGAGATGAAGGACCTGCCGGACGGGCATCAGGAATACTACATCCTGACCGAATGGCCTTTCCAGGCGGCGCCGGGCGATTACACCGTGTCGGTGTACGCGGTCAGGGACGGCAAGGTGGTAGAACAGGCTGAATCGCACGTGAAGGTCGAGCAGGTGGGAATGGTCAAGACGCTTGCGACCATGGCAAAGGACAGTGCCGCGATCTATGGATTTCTGTCCATCGGCGTTGCCTTGAGCGCCGGGTTCGGCGTCGGGCTGGTCTTCCGGAAAGGCGGAGGTTCACACTAATGTATAGCACGATCGTAGTCGGATATGACGAGTCGGAGTCAAGCAAAGCGGCGCTCAAGGAGGCCTCGCTCCGGGTGAAGGACCGCAACGGGAAGCTCTACCTGGTCCATGCGGTCTATTTCGACCAGGAGGAGTTCGTCATTCTACCGTCGCAGATGGAGAAGCGCTTCGAGATGGGAACCCATGTCTGCCGACAGGCGAAGCAGGACCTGCAGGCGCAGTTCGGCCTAAACGGCAATATTGAATCCTTTGTGTGCGAGGGCGAGCCCCCCGAGGTGCTCATCGACATTGCACAGGGAAAAAAGGCTGACCTCATCGCGCTGGGGACCTACGGCAGAAAGGGCCTCAAGCGTCTGCTCATGGGCAGCGTAACGTCCCAGGTGATCCTGAACGCGCCCTGTGACGTGCTGGTGGTGAAACGGCCGTGCAATGAATGCACCGGGAGCTATCGATCGCTGCTTGTTCCCTATGATGGTTCTGAATTCAGCAAAAAGGCGCTGTCCAGGGCCGCCAGCATGGCAAAGGCGGACGGCGGTCAGGTAACGGTCCTGTACGTGATCCCGCGGTACGAGGAAATGATGGAGTTCTACCGGAGCGACAGCATCAAAAAGAGCCTCCATGCCGTGGCGGAAAAGCTCCTCGGTGAAGCAACAAA
>CAYILT010000102.1:0-10986 GCA_964364055.1 uncultured Nitrospiraceae bacterium
CCTTCTTCTCCCGGTTCTTTATGACCTGCTTCAGGAACTCCCTCCGCGGCATCTCCTCGGCGCCGAGGCTCAGGAGGTGCTGGTTCGTGACCTGGCAGTCGATAAGGGGATAGCCCCTCTCCTTCAGCCGTTCGACAAGGTGATACAGCGCGATCTTGGAAGCCTCGGGCCGGAGATGGAACATGGACTCGCCGCTGTACGTTCCGCCGATCGATATGCCATAGAGGCCGCCGGCAAGCTTGCCGTCCATGAAGACCTCGGTCGAGTGGGCGAAACCGAGTTCGAAAAGCCTGATGTATGCCTCCTGCATCTCATGGGTGATCCAGGTGCCGCGCTGGCCTTTGCGCTTCGTCGCGGAACATTGCCGGATCACTTCCTCGAAGCAGGTGTCGAAGCGGATCTCGTAATTCTTTTTCTTGAGCGCCTGCCTGAGGCTTGTGGATATTTTAAGCTTCTCCGGCCGCAGCACGCACCGGGGATCGGGCGACCACCACATGATCGGCTCACCCTTGCTGTACCAGGGAAAGATCCCGTTCGCATACGCGAGCAGCAGGCGCGCCGGCGACAGATCCCCGCCGACGCCGAGAAGACCGTCCTCTTCGGCAAGCTCCGGGTCAGGGAACAGCAGTTCGTCGGGTATCTGGTAAACGGGCATGGGGAGATTAATAATGGTCTCAAAATCGCTTTTAACATACCACTAACCGTCATCCCCCGCTTGATTCACGCGGGGGCAGACCCCGAATCTTGCCCTCGAATGATTTAATCGGGGGGCTCCAATCGGGGATCCAGGCGTTGCCCCCGTGAAACTTGTCCTCGAAGGCTTAAATCGGGGAACAGGGAACTAGGAACAAATTGAACAGCTGGATTCCCGCTCAGAATCACCGCGGGAATGACGATAGGGAGAGACAAAGGTCTATGCGCGAGGACTGCTTTTACAAATCCTCTCACGGGAACACGGAGTCTATCCTTTATCGGGATCGCTGCTCTCTTTGAACACCTGCGTATTGATGTTGCCGGAACCCGGCCCGCCGCACTCGGGGATATAACAGGTCACGTCGACATACTCGCATTTTTCATTGCACGACGGACAGATCTCCGGCGGGGTGTCTGCATTGATCGTGTTTCCGCATTTATTGCATTTCCATGCTGTCATAGTATCCTCCTTTACCGTGCCAGCCCCGTCTTCTTCGCCGCCTCGACCACGGCAGCGGCGACATGAATGGCCACCTTTCGGTCGAAGGGGCCCGGGATGATATAGTCCTCGTGAAGTTCTTTTTGCTCAAGCGTATGGGCTATGGCCTGTGCCGCGGCCAGTTTCACCGCCTCGTTCACCCCCCGGGCCCGCACGTCGAGGAGCCCCCGGAAGATGCCGGGGAAGCCGAGCATGTTGTTGATCTGGTTCGGATAGTCCGACCGTCCCGTCGCCATGACCCGCACGAGTTCGATGGCCTCCTCGGGCGCGATCTCCGGCTCGGGATTCGCAAGGGCGAACACGATGGGGTCCCTTCCCATTTTCTTGATATCGTCCACGGTGATGACGTTCGGCGCAGACAGGCCGATGAACACGTCCGCGCCTTTCATGGCATCGCTGATGCTTCCCTTCACCTTGCGGGGATTGGTCACCTTCGCCAGGTCCCGCTTCCAGGGGTCCATACCATGCTTCCTTCCGGGATACAACGAACCCGCCTTGTCGCACACAATGATGTCCTTCACGCCCGAGGCAAGGAGGATCCTGGTCGTGGCCGTGCCCGCAGCTCCCGCGCCGACCACGACGACCTTGAACTTCCTGATGTCGCGCTTCAGGAGCCGTGAGACGTTGATGAGTGCCGCCAGGGCGACCACGGCGGTGCCGTGCTGGTCGTCGTGGAACACCGGGATGTCGAGCAGCTTCCGCAGCCGTGCCTCCACCTCGAAGCACCGCGGTCCGGAGATGTCCTCGAGGTTGATGCCGCCGAAGGCCGGCGCGATGTTCTTGACCGTCGCCACGATCTCGTCAACATTTTTGGTGTTCAGGACGAGGGGAAAGGCGTCGATGTTCGCGAACTCCTTGAAGATCATCGCCTTGCCTTCCATGACCGGCAGCGCCGCCTCGGGCCCGATGTCGCCCAGGCCCAGCACGGCGGTCCCGTCGGAGACGACGGCCACGGAGTTCCCCTTGATGGTGTACCGGTAGGCATGCTCCTTGTTATGATGGATATCCATGCAGACCCGGGCCACGCCCGGCGTGTAGATCTTGGACAGGTCGCTCCGGTCCCGTATGGGCAGCTTGTTCCTGATCTCGATCTTGCCCCCTTGGTGGACGAGGAACGTCCGGTCCATGCTGCGGAGGACCTTGACCCCCATTACCGTCTTGATGGCCTTCACGATGGCCTTCTCGTGCTCCTCGTCACGGGCGTTCACGGTGATGTCCCGGATGATCTTGCCCTGCTCGGTGCGCACGATGTCCACGGAGCCGAGATCGCCGCCGGCGCTCGAGATGGCCGTGGCGATCCTGGCGAACATGCCGATCTTGTTGTCGATCTCCACCCGGATGGTGATGCTGTAGCTGGGACTGCAGAGGTAGTTCATTGCCTGTCTCCTTGTGTCCGTCATAATGCCGCTGCCCGCCCGTTCGTGTACAGAACGCCCTGACGGCGCGTACTTTGATTATAGATTCAATTCCACCATCGGTCAACCCATAGGATGACGCAGGATGCCCTCATTGATAATCACAAATTGAGCCTGCATGTTACCTATGTAAATTCAGAATGCAAAATTCAGGGAAAATGAGTATAATTGGTTGCGGTCGATGGCTGCATCTCGACTGACGTTTGACTGCATCTCGACTGCATCTCGACTGCTTCACGACTGACTTACGACTGCCTCATGACTGAATTTAGGATCGAAAAAGACAGCCTCGGCGAGGTGAAGGTCCCGAAGGACGCGCTCTACGGGGCGCAGACCCAGCGGGCCGTCGAGAACTTCCCGGTAAGCGGCATCCGCTTCCCCCGTGTCTTCATCCGCGCCCTCGGCCTCATCAAGGCCGTCTCCGCCGAGGTGAACGCGGGGCTCGGGCTGCTCGACGCGAACATCGCGAACGCGGTCCACCTGGCGGCCCTGGAAGTTGCCGAGGGCAAATGGGACGACCACTTCCCGCTGGACATCTTCCAGACCGGTTCCGGCACCTCGACGAACATGAACGCCAACGAGGTCATCGCGGCCCTCGCGTCGAAGTCACTCGGCGCGCCCGTGCACCCGAACAACCACGTGAACATGGGCCAGTCGTCCAATGACGTGATCCCTGCGGCAATTCACGTGAGCGCCTATCTGCAGCTCCAAGAGGTCTTTCTCCCGGCATTCACCCATCTCCATAGCGCACTCAAGAAACGGGAAGCGGAACTTGACGATATCGTCAAGACCGGCCGTACGCACCTCATGGACGCCATGCCGGTCCGGATGGGCCAGGAGCTCGGCGGCTGGGCATTCCAGATACAGCAGGGCGTCGAGCGCATTGAGTCCTGCCTGCCGAGGCTGGCCCGGCTCGCCATCGGCGGCACGGCCGTGGGCACGGGCATCAACGCGCCAAAGGAATTCGGCGCGATCGTTGCCGGCAGGCTTGCCGGCCGCACGGGCATTCCCTTCCAGGAAGTCAGGAACCACTTCGCCGCCCAGGCCGTGATGGACACGGCGGTCGAGCTGTCGGGCCATCTCAAGACCACGGCCTCGTCGCTCATGAAGATCGCCAACGACCTCCGGTGGATGAACAGCGGCCCCATCGCCGGCCTCGGCGAAATTTCGCTCCCCTCGCTCCAGCCGGGGTCCAGCATCATGCCGGGCAAAGTGAACCCCGTGATCTGCGAGGCCGTCATGATGGTCTGCGCCCAGGTAACCGGGAACGATGTGGTCATCACCATTTCGAACCAGCACGGAAATTTCCAGCTGAACGTGATGCTGCCCGTGATCGCCCATAATTTACTCCAGTCCATCACGCTCATGGGGAACGCGTCGCGGCTGCTCGCCGACAAGGCCGTAGCAGGCTTCACGGTCAATAAAGAACGGATCGCGGGACTGGTGGGACAGAATCCGATCCTGGTGACCGCGCTGAATCCCGTCATCGGGTACGACAAGGCCGCCCAGATCGCGAAAAAGGCATATGCCGAGGGCAGGTCCGTAAAGGACATTGCCGCCGAGATGACGGACCTGTCGAGGAAAGACCTGGACCGGCTGCTGGACCCGAGGAAGTTGACCGAGGGGGGGGAACGCGGAAAATAGTGTGTTGAATGGCGATGGTGAATCTGTGTCTTACTGAAATGCACGGAGAAAGACTTGACCCTTTCGGCGCGCTTTCGGCGCGGGGCGCAGGCTATGTCGAGGCGGGCTTGACGAGGTATATTAGACAGCGAACTATCAACCAGGAGAAAAGACACTCGGGACATTCCGTCCCCAAAGTTCCTTCGTCCCAAAGTTCCTTTCGTAGTGCGATCCAGGAACTGACTGGCAAGGGCAAGGTAGCCCCTGAGAATATCGTAGTCCTGTCGCCATACAAGTACACGAGTGAACATCTGATGATAAAAGACCTCGTGGAGAAAGAAGAACTGTTCACGGCCACCGTGAAAGGCGACAGCGGCAGTAAGGTGCGGATCGGGACCATCCAGTCATTCAAGGGACTGGAGTCTGATGTGGTGATCCTCTGCGGGATCGACGGGAAACTGCCCGGCTGCAGCCCCGCGAACCTCTACGTCGGCGCGATGCGGGCTCGGGTGATGTTATACGTGATCAGGCAGCGGAAAGCGCGGGCGTAGGCGGCGTTATTAAGCGAATGGAAGCAACAGCCGCCCTTAGACGGCGACCTTATCTTCGAGCGCCTTCTGTACGAGTTGATTGAGGGATAGGCCCAGCTTGGCCGCCTTTGTAGCGGCTTTCCTGTGAAGTTCGACAGGGACTCTTATATTAAAGCTTCCCTTGAATGGCTTATTTGGCTCTCTTCCCATTTTCTGGCACGTTTCAAGATAATCATCAACAGCTTCGTGGAAAGCCTTCTTGAGCGCCTGGACGCTCTTTCCCTCGAACATGATGAGATCGTTGATGGCGTCGATTTTTCCATGGAATACCTCGTCCTCCGCGCTGTAGCGCACCAAGCCGATATATCCCTTGTAGGTCATGGCGTCTTTCATTTAATCACCCCCTTTTTCCTCAGCTGATTCTCGATTTCATTCAGGTAGCATCTTTTCATGATCTGCGAAGGATGCGGCCTGTGGAACTTGATCATGTCGTCCAATTTCGCGTTGTAAAATGCAGTCCGCGAGCCCGCCGTCTTACCGGTCCTCGCCTCCTCGTAGCCGAAGCTGTTCAGAAGCCGCCTGAGTTCGTCATAGGTAAAATCCTTCGGCTGTGGCAGAAAACGCTGCAACAGCTTTTCGGCTTTGCTCATAAAAGAAAGATAACATGAATGTCGGGAAATGGCAACTGCTTTTTAGTTGCAGATTTGTCGTCATTCCGACGGACATCAATGGAGTGTGCTCTACTCGTACCATAAAAGCTGGATAATGTCAGGTACGGCTCCCTAATCATTCTCCAAGCACATGAGCGAGCACCTTTTGATCAAGGAACTCGTGGAGAAGGAAGGGCTGTTTACGACCACCGTGAAAGGCGGCAGCAACAGTAAGGTGCGGATCGGTACGATCCGGTCGTTCAAGGGATTGGGAGCCGACGTCGTGATCCTCTGCGGGATCGACGGGAAACTGCCCGGCTGCAGCCCCGCGAACCTTTACGTCGGAGCGACACGAGCAAGGGTGTTGTTACAGGTGATTAAACAGAGGGAATCTCGGGTGTGAGGAAATTTGAATTGTCAGATACTCATCAAATTAAGCTGGTCGATATATTCGAAATGTCCATCACTGCTCATTAATGGTAATTTATGCCGCCTTTTCAAACTCATTCTCGACGGTCTTGAGCATCTCCGCGGCATCAGCATCCGGAAGTATTCCGCACAGTCCGTGCAGTGGGTGTTTCTTCCTTGCCGTCTTTTCCACGGTAATTGAAACCGTCTGATGCTTTTTAAGACCTTTTATCGGCCGAAGAAGACGCAAAATACCATTCTCATAAATCGCTTCAATAGTTTTAGGCTTAATTTACCTCCACTCCTTGAGGGCGCATTGATACCTTATCAAACCGCAGCCTGGATTGCGATATAGTATGTCCCCTATGTTCTGTTTTCGTTTGACAAAATCAGCTGTTCTCTGTAGTATTTCAAATATGAAGACAGTCACCGAACATGCGTACATCGTTAAAGACCCCGCAATTTTATACGGCGAGCCGATTGTCAAAGGAAGCCGTACGCCGGTCAGGGCCATTGTTGAAAACTGGCGGCTCGGACTGTCCCCGGAAGAAATCGTCATCCACCTCCCGCACCTCACGCTTGCCCAGGTGTTTGACGCATTGAGCTATTACAGCGACCACCAGGGAGATATAGAAGCGTATATTGAGAAGAACGCGATCCCCGAAGACCTCATCGACCAACCCACGAAGTGATTTCCCTCTACGCAGATGAAGACGTCGATGTTCTGATCAAACCGCTCTTGCAGGCAAAAGGCTTCGATGTGCGCACCACCCTTGATGAAGGAATGCGCGGCAAGAGTGACCGGGAGCAACTTGCTCATACCATCCGGTTACAGCGGATTTTTTTAACTCACAATCGCGTTGATTTCGAGAGATTGGCGATTCAATACATCGAAGAAGGGAAAACGCATTCCGGCATCATTTTGGCGACTCGTCGGAATGTTTATGAAATGACCCGCCGAATCGCACGATTTCTTGAACTGCACAAGCTAGAACATATCAGAAATCAGATGTGGTATGTCTGATCCAACGGCACCCCTCGCTCGGCAGAACCCTTGGTGAAGAGGACCTCGCACGCATGGGATATCGTTATCCGGTTGTCGGCAATTCTCTGGTTTTTTATACCACCATCAGCAGCGAGACGGTCCTCGTCCATCGAGCATCCACAGCGCAAGAGATTACCTGACGTTATTGCATTGATGTATAAAGAGGAACACGGGGACAGAGGATGCTGCGGGCACATGAAAAGTATATATCGATGATCGAGCAGTGCCCTTCTTTACCTTCTGATTGCGCACTATTTATAATAAAGTTCATTCGGGCCACAACGTCCCCTGCGACCCCCCCTGCGACCCCTGCGATCGGATCGCCAAGAAGGCCTATGCGGAAGGCAGGTCGGTGAAGGACATTGCTACGGAGATGACGAACCTGTCGAAGAAGGATTTGGACAGACTGCTCGATCCGAGGAAGTTAACGGAAGGCGGGAACGCGGGAGAATAGTGTGTTGGAAGGCAATGTTGATTATATGTCCTACTGAAATGCACGGAGAAAGACTTGACCCTCGTGACCCTCGTGCTCGTGACTTGGCCTCTTAAATGGGTGACCCTAAGATGCTCCCTTCGCCTTGCGTGATGGACGACGGGTTTTATAGGGGCGCTCACGAGACTCGCGTACCATACCGACAATGTCATCTGCAGTGACGTTCGTTTTTAGCCCGGAACTTGGGATGTCGAATGGTGAGCGAAGAAACGCCGTCTTGGGCGTTACTGCATACAGTTCCCCTTTTCTGCGCTTGATTATGATCTCTTCCGTCTTTGACTCCTCGAGAACAGAGGAGAGCCTGGCTCGCGCCGTTGAATAGGTATACACTTTCATGGGTCACTCCATCACGGTTATTTTCATGGCCTTTGCGATCTTGAGCATGTTTCCGTCCAAACTCAACAGGGGAAGCTCGTTTTCCCTGGCGCACTGCAGATAATAGGCGTCATATGCGTAAATGTTCCAGCGGAGCGCCAGCTTCAACGCCTCGTCGATGCGAATTTGAACAAGCCTTACAGGAATGCGTTGAGAGCGCGCATAAGCCAGGTGAATGTCTTTATC
This sequence comes from uncultured Nitrospiraceae bacterium, assembly GCA_964364055.1. Classification (GTDB taxonomy): domain Bacteria; phylum Nitrospirota; class UBA9217; order UBA9217; family UBA9217; genus JAAXXJ01. The sequence continues at coordinate 7,918 of CAYILT010000102.1, forward strand.
AGTAAGTTGATGCCGCTTTCTCTTTTTCCCGGCGATCAATGCGTTTCCGATTTCATAGGGCAGCACTTCTGGAGAAACGATGAGCTTACCAAGCGTTTTTTCGATGAGGGCGTGATATCCGGGTTCTTCCAGCGCTACCGAGAGAAACGTACTTGCATCTGCGACAATATCCATGACGTAATTGTACAACTGGCTGATTATTTTGTCAACTGAATAATACCGTACTGCGACAGAATACCGCACCGTACACCAATAAGACGTTTATCACAACGCAAGATCTGACACTTTGTTGTTCCTATCATCCTTCTTTCTTCAAAGTGCAACAATATAGACCTGGCCCCAAAAAGTTTCCATAACGATTAATAATCAAACGGTAGCTATCAGCGTCTGCTGGAAAGATTTGTTCCATGTTCATTTTATTTTTCTAGTCACAAAGTTTGCAAAGAGTGCTGATAGTAGGCATAGGGCTCCAACTACGAAATATATTATTGACAATCCATAGCTCTTTTCTTTTTCTGGAGCAATTTTCTGTATCTTATTCCAATAATCCCAACGAGTATCTGCCAGCTTAACTCGGAGCTCATATTCTAGAATCCAGACTTTTTCAGCTTTAGTCGATGGGGTCGGATATGCCCTTCTTGCTCCATCAATTTGGATATTCGTCTCGACAGCTTTATTTAATAGCTGTGCTTTGTGAACAGTCGGTAGATGTAACCAGCCAGATGTCAAGCATATCATGGTAGCAGCAAGCCAACTCAGTTTCCAAGATAGTATTCCTTTGCTTCTACCCGAAAAGAAAAAAGCTGCCGTAATAAGAATTAGCACAACACCTATGACGATTAGCAAAATATTGGTAGTTTCCTCCGTGTATACCTCCTTAATTATTTCACTTGCAGAACCAAGTGTTATAGCGAAGATGACCATCATCAATGCAAAATAGAAACTTGTCATTGTTCTATCACCGAAAAAGCACCGTCTGGGATCTGGTCCGCAATGTTAGAATATCAAATGTTCTGAGTATCTCATCCAATGCGCAGCACGTATTTTATACTACCAACTATAGCACAAAGCTTATAATACGCGCAGCCTTCCTGATCTTTCTGATCTTTTGCGAGTTTGTCTTTGTATCTAATATCGTTGATCGCTGCAATGCAATCAGTTCATCACCATCAAAGCCACATGGGGGTCTGTGGTCAGCACTCCCGGAATAGTCTGGCAAACATCATTAAAACTCCATGCCGCGGCCGTCCCGTCCGATTTGAGCGCCACTATGTGAAACCCGCCTGCGACTATTGCCACCACGTTGGTCAGACCAACGGGTCTCGCCTGGTATCGACAATTGTCTCCCCCATGTAGTAACCGTACCGTCCGATTTAAGCGCTACAGTATAAGCCGAGCCTGCAGCTATCGCCACCACGTTGGTCAGACCTTTCGGTATAGTCGTCTGGTCATTATGATTTCTTCCCCATGCCGTGACCGTTCCGTCCGACTTGAGCGCTACCGTGTGAGTCACGCCTGCGGCTATTGCCACCACGTTGGTCAGACCTTTCGGTATCGTCGTCTGGCCGTCCCCATTGTCTCCCCATGCCACGACCATCCCATCCGACTTTAGCGCCACCGCGTGAAACAAGCCAGCGGCTATCGACGTTTTGGACATCTCCTCGCCTGTCCCGACGACAGTGCTTGCAGATAAGGATGCCGATACGATACCGCCGGCATCTTTGACCCAGACATAGAGTGCTTTGCTTCCCTCTGAACTAAAGATGTATTGTATTGGAGGTGTCACTGTCCAGCCCGCGGCGCCCGCCCGCGGCGGGGTCGCGCTCTCAGTAATCATATAGCCAGTGATCGCAACATCATCTGTTGCAGTCAACCGGATAATTGGCACAGTGAGTGTGCGATGGGATGCAGGAATGGTAAACGACTTCACCTCAGGCGTCGCGGCCGGGACCTCAGTTCCGGCGAAAAGGCATGCCATCAGAGAGAATGCGAAAACCGCTCCCAGACGCAGCGACGTTATTATCTTTGCCATGGCATTGCCTCCATAGGGTAATCTATGGTTTCAGAGTTTGGATTGAGATTCTCCCTGAGTTCATGCTGAAAAATGCTTCTTGAACAACTCCTCCGAAAATCTCGCGCCTTCCTCCGAAACCGCGACCGACTTTGTTTTGCTCTTCGGATCGCTGATGTACCCTTTCTCATGCAATCGCTCCATGGTCTCCCAGTCGAATCCCTTCCACGCCCGGGTTCCGGTCTTTTCCCTGGTCATGACCAGGTACAGAAGCGCGAGCGTCATTTCGTCGACTTTGCCCTTATTGTATGTCATGAGGCCCCCCGGACTATCGCGACGCGGCTCAAACATCCCCTGGATACTGACTACGAAAACGGCAGTATCCGCACTCGGTCTCTCGTTTCATCAATCGTGATCAATGCTCCCTTTTCCAGCATTGCTTCGTATTGACGCAGCATGGTCACCATTCTGCCGCCCAAACTGTGCGGCATGATGTCCTGCGTCCGTACCTGAATAACGCTTGGCCCCTGCGCCCGGGTGGTTGCGAGAAGCGCGCCCAGATCGAGATCGTGGGTAAGCACCACGTAGCCGTTGTCACGAGCCCAACTCATGATGACGGCGTCTTTTTCCCGCGGATCGCCCACAGCTGACCAGTGCGTTGCCGGCAAGCCTGCCTGCGTCAAAAATTCCGCCCATACGGGCGAAAGATTCATATCGACGAGAATTTTCATACGGGAATCATCGGCAACTCTATTTCCTCTGAACGCCATGCCGCGTAAGCAAGCGCTTCACGGATGTCATCCTCTTCAAGATAGGGATATGCCTTGAGGATGTCGGCCGTGGAATATCCTGAGGCGACCAAGCCGACGATAGCTCCCACCGTAACACGAAGTCCGCGTATGCAGGGTTTTCCTCCCATCACGGCGGGATCGAACGTAATTCTCACCAATTTTTTCATATTCATCCTCTCCTTTCCGCACCACCGTATTCAGACCAGCCGCCAAGGTCTCAACAGCAATACACACGCCAGCGTCTTGCAACCATATTAACATACTTTA
>CAYILT010000103.1:0-10949 GCA_964364055.1 uncultured Nitrospiraceae bacterium
GGAAGGCGATCTTAAAATGCAGTGCGGAGTGCGGAGCCTTCGACCCGAGCTCAGGCCGAGGGTTGCGGAGTGCGAATTAATCCGAGGCAAGGCAGCATGGTTCAATGAATAAACACGATGAGAAACGTTTGGAGGAGCTGCAGGGGAGGCTTCTGAACATGGAGATCAAAGGCATCTCGATAGACTCCCGGACCGTCAAAGAGGGAGAGCTTTTCATTGCGATCCGGGGAGACCGGTACGACGGCCATGATTTTGTCCCCGATGCCCTCCACAAGGGCGCATGGGGGGCGCTGGTCGAGCAGTCAACGCTTGAGTCGAAGTACGCGGCCATGGGCGGCCTTAGGAACGTGATCCCCGTGGAGGACACGCTCTTCTCTCTCCAGGAGATGTCCCTGATCCACCGGAAAAAGTTCATCCTCCCCGTCATCGGGATCACCGGATCGAACGGCAAGACCACGACGAAGGAGATGCTGGCCTCCATCATGCTCCAGAAGGGGCCGGTGCTCAAGAACGAGGGGAACCTGAACAACCACATCGGTGTCCCGCTCACGCTCCTGAAAATGGACAGCCACCACAAGGCCGCCATCATCGAGATGGGAATGAGCGGCCTCGGCGAGATCAAGACGCTGGCGCGCCTTGCCATGCCGACTGTGGGGGTGATCACGAACATCAGCGCCGCGCACCTCCAGTTCCTCGGCAGCACGGACGCCGTGGCCGAGGCAAAGGGCGAGCTTCTGCAGACGATGCGGTCCGACGGGACCGCGGTGCTGAACGCCGACGACCGGTATTTCACCACCCTGAGGAACAAGTATCCCGGCAAGGTCCTGTCCTTCGGCATCGAACAACCCGCCGATATCCGGGCGGGCGACATCCGCCAGGCGCGGGACGTTACCGACATTACCCTGCACGCCGACGGCAGGCCGGTCCTGGTGCGGCTCAGGACCGTGGGCAGGCACAATGTGTACAACGCCCTGGCCGCCGCCGCGGCGGCGCTGGCAGCGGGCCTGCCGCTCGAGACCGTGAAGTTCGGCCTCGAGGAGTTCCGTCCGGTGGCCATGCGGTCCGAACTCAAGGACATGAAGGGGCGGACGATCCTGGCCGACTACTACAACGCGAACCCTGGCTCGGTGAAGGCCGCGCTGGAGACCCTCGCTTCGCTCAAGACGGGAAAGCGCACCATCGCGGTGCTCGGCGACATGCTCGAACTGGGCGCCGCCGCTGCCGAATCCCATCACGCCGCCGGCGCGACCGCGGCTAAGCTGGGCATCGACCTCATGATCACCGTGGGCCCGCTGGCGAAGCACATCGCCGAAGGGGCGATCGCCGCCGGCATGGCCCGGGACCGCGTGTTCGAGGCCGAGACGACGTCCCGGGCGGCTGTGCTGCTCAGGGAGCACTCCCGGCCTGGGGACACGGTGCTGATCAAGGGATCGCGCGGCATGAAGATGGAAAAGATCCTGGAGGAGTTCTAATGCTCTATCATCTGCTCTATCCGCTCCACAAGACGTTCTCCGGGTTCAACGTGTTCAAGTATCTTACGTTCCGGAGCGCCGGGGCGGTGATCACGGCCCTCCTCGTGAGCTTTCTCCTCGGGCCGTGGATCATCCGCCGGCTGCGGGCGCTCAAGGTCGGCCAGCAGGTGCGCGATGATGGTCCCCAGACCCACCTTACCAAGCAGGGAACCCCCACCATGGGCGGCCTGCTGATCATTGCCGCCATAGCCGTGTCAGTCCTGCTGTGGTCGGACCTGACGAACAAGTATGTCTGGGTCGTGCTCTTTGCGACCCTGGCGTTCGGCGGCATCGGCCTGTGGGACGACTATCTGAAGGTGGTAAAGAAAAGGTCCACGGGACTGCGGGCCGTTGAGAAATTCGGGCTCCAGATCGCCGCGTCGCTGGTCATCGGCGTATTTCTCTACTTCTTCTCCGGCGACGCCAGGGCCGCCCATCTGACGGTGCCGTTCATGAAGCGCTTCATCATCGACCTTGGCTGGTTCTATATTCCCTTCACGGCGGTCGTGATCGTAGGCTCTTCCAACGCCGTGAATCTGACGGACGGGCTCGACGGCCTCGCCGCGGGGCTTGTGGGCATCGCGGCTACGGCCAATGCGGTCATTGTCTACCTCGGCGGGAACCGGATCATCTCGGAGTACCTCAATATCCAGTACATCCCCGGGAGCGGAGAGCTTACGGTGTTCTGCGGCGCGCTCCTCGGCGCGAGCCTTGGGTTCCTCTGGTATAACTCCCATCCCGCCGAAGTGTTCATGGGCGATGTGGGCTCGCTCTCCCTGGGCGGCGCGCTGGGCACGCTTGCGGTCGTGACCAAACACGAGCTGATCCTCATCGTCGTCGGCGGCATCTTTGTCGCCGAGGCGGTTTCGGTCATGCTCCAGGTGGCGTCCTATAAGATGACGGGCAAACGCATTTTCAAGATGGCGCCGGTCCACCACCATTTCGAACAGATCGGCTGGTCCGAATCGAAGGTCATCATCCGGTTCTGGATCGTGGGGATCATCCTGGCATTGATGTCGCTGGGCTCACTGAAACTGCGGTAACAAAAAAGCATCCGCAGATTTCGCAGATTACGCAGATTAAGTCAGAAATTAAGATTCTGGCCAGGTTTTAAATCCGCGTAATCTGTGTCGCTTAGAAGCGCCTACTTTTGGAATCTGCGGACAAAGAATTTAGGAAGTGACGGAGGGTGTGTGCATCCTGATTTTACGGGAAAACGGGCGACCGTGGTAGGCATGGCGCGGAGCGGCATCGCCGCCGCACGGGTCCTCCACGCGCTGGGCGCTCGTGTGACGATCACCGACAAGAAACCCCTGGACCAGCTCGCCCGGCAGGTGCATGCGCTCGGGACCAGCGGCATCGTCATCGAGGCAGGCGGCCACACGGACCGCATCTTCATCGAGACCGACCTCGTCGTGCTCTCGCCGGGCGTGCCCAAGATCCCGCAGGTCCTTGCCGCGCACCGGCACGGCGTCCGGGTCATCAGCGAACTGGAGCTCGGCTGGTCCCTGTCCGACGCGCCCTTCGCAGGCATCACCGGAACGAACGGCAAGTCCACGGTCACGACCCTTGTGGGACTCATGCTGGAAAAGGCGGGCAAAAGGACCCTGGTTGCCGGGAACATCGGGAACGCACTGACCGAAACGCCCGAACTGCTCCATGGGCAGGATTGGATCGTGGCGGAACTTTCGAGCTTTCAGCTCGAGGACATCGACACCTTCCGGCCGCGGGTGGCGGCGATCCTGAACATCACCCAGGACCACCTGGACCGCTACGCCGATATGACCGAGTACGGAGAGGCCAAGGCCCGGATCTTCGAGAACCAGCGCGCGGACGATGTCCTGGTCCTGAACTTCGATGATCCGCTGGTGCGGGCCATGGTCCCGCGCGCATCTTCGCGGATCATTCCCTTCTCACGGTTCGAGAAGCACGAAAACGGCGCCTATGTAGAGAACGGAAATCTCGTGATAGGTCGCCAGATCATCTGCCCCGTTGACGAGATCCTGATCAAGGGCGTGCATAATCTTGAGAATGCCATGGCCGCCGCGGCCGTGGCCCTTGCCGCCGGAGCTGATCGGATATCGGTCGCCGCGGCGCTCCGGGAGTTCCCGGGGCTCGAACACCGGCTCGAGTTCGTGGCTGAGAAGGACGGCGTCGCCTACATCAACGACTCCAAGGGCACGAACGTGGGCGCCGTGGTAAAGTCGGTTGAGGGATTCACCCGGCCGGTGATCCTCATCGCCGGCGGGCTGGACAAGGGAAGCGACTTCAGCCCCCTCTTCGACCTGTTCCGGCGGAAGGTGAAGCTCCTGGTCCTCATCGGCAAGGCCGCGGAGAAGATGGCGAAGGCAGTGGGTCCGGCAACAGAGACCGTATTCGCGAAGACGCTCCAGGACGCGGTACAGCTTGCCGCGAAGCGCGCCGCGAACGGCGACGCGGTGCTTCTGTCCCCGGCCTGCGCCAGCTTCGACATGTTCAAGGATTTTGAGGACCGGGGACGGCAGTTCAAGGAAGCGGTGAGGGCGTTATGAATTGCAAATTGGAAATTGTAAATTGCAAAATGCAAATTTAAAGAAGAAGGGCAAAGCACCATTTTACAATTTAATATTTCCAATTTGAAATTTGCAATGACGCATCTGGAGCTATGATGGAAGCAAAGGGACACTATGACCGGATCCTGCTCATGACGGTGATGCTGCTTCTTGCCGTCGGCGTGGTGATGGTATACAGCTCCAGCAGCGCGGTCGCCCTCACGTCCTATGGCGACAGTTCCTACTTCATGCGGCGCCAGATCATGTGGGCGATCATCGGCCTCCTGTGCATGATGGCGGCCATGCGCGTGGACCACGGGCTGCTGGCGGACAAGCGGGTCGTGTTCCTTCTCCTGGTGGTGACGTTCGTTCTGCTGGCCGCCACGTTCGTTCCGGGTGTCGGCAGGACCGTCAATGGGGCGCGCAGGTGGATCAGCGCGGGGGGCCTTACCTTCCAGCCCGCCGAGCTCATGAAGTTCACCCTGGTCGTGTATATGAGCTCCTATCTCAGCACCAAGCAGGAGCTCATCGGAACATTCAAGAGCGGCCTGGCGCCGGCCTTTGTTGTATCCGGGGTGTTCCTGGGAATGACCCTGCTCCAGCCGGACTTTGGAACGGTCATGGTCATGGTCGTAGTGATATTCTGCCTGCTCCTTGCCGGGGGAGCGTCCCTCGCGCATCTCGGAGGGATCCTGCTCGCCGGCCTGCCCCTCGTGTATGTTGCGGTTGCGCACAAGGCGTACCGCTTGAACAGGATCACGTCGTTCCTGAACCCCTGGGACGACCCGCAGGGCGCGGGATACCAGATCATCCAGTCGTTCCTTGCGCTCGGGAGCGGGGGGGTGTTCGGCAGGGGGCTCGGCGAGGGACGGCAGAAATTCCTGTTCCTGCCCGAGCGCCATTCTGATTTCATCTACGCGGTGATCGGCGAGGAGCTGGGGCTGATCGGCGCGGCGGTGGTGCTGCTCCTGTTCGGCGTCATTCTCTGGCGGGGGGTACGCATCGCCCTGCGTACCGACGGGTTCAGCAAGATGCTCAGCCTGGGGCTCACGGTCCTGATCTGCGTACAGGCTCTGATCAACATGGCGGTGGTCACGGGGATCATGCCGACCAAGGGGATCACCCTTCCGCTCGTGAGCTATGGAGGCTCCGCGCTGGTGGTGACCCTGGCGTCGGTGGGCGTGCTGCTGAATATTTCTAAAGAGGCGGGATAAAAGTCAATATGAACCGCAGAGGTCGCAGAGGGAAAAGAGCAGGTCTAAACAATAATATCTCAGTTGTCTTTTTCGACGTCCTCTGCGTCCTCAGCGGTGAAAAGGTCTTTGAAGGGTTTCAAGCATGAAAGTGATAATAGCGGCCGGCGGTACCGGCGGGCACCTCTATCCGGGGATCGCCATTGCGCGGGAGGTCTTGTGCGAAGCCGGGAACGAGGTTCTCTTCGTCGGGACGGAGCAGGGGATCGAAGCGCGGGTGCTGCCAAAAGAAAGCCTGCCGGTCAGGTTCATCTCCGTGGGCAGGCTCAAGGGGATGGACCTCGGTTCTGTTCTGAAGACGTTCATCACCCTGCCGCGGAGCCTGATCCGGTCCGTGGGACTTCTCCGGCAGGAGCGGCCCCACGCGGTGGTCGGCGTGGGTGGGTATGCATCGGGACCCGTTGCCCTGGCGGCATGGCTCCTGGGGATACCGCTGGTGATCGTCGAGCCGAACTCCTACGCCGGGCTTGCGAACCGGGTCCTCGGCAGGTTCGCAAAGAAAGTGTTCGTCTGTTTTCCCGGGAAGGACCGGCAGGGATTCTTTCCCGCATCGAAGAAGGTGCTGACCGGTCCGCTTGTCAGAAAGGGCCTCGATCAGGGGAACCGCGACAGGGCGCTCGCGGAGTTCGGGCTTGAACCGGGACGGTTCACGGTACTTGCCATGGGCGGGAGCGGCGGCGCCCATGCCATCAATATGACCATGAAGGAAGCGGCAACGGAGCTGAAGGACGTTCCGGACCTCCAGGTCCTGCACCAGACCGGAGAGAAAGACGCCACCGAGGTGAAGGACGGCTACCGGAAGGCCGGCGTGAAAGCGGCCGTGCTCCCCTACATCCACGACATGGCCGGGGCGTACGCGGCCGCGGACCTCGTGGTTTCGCGCTCCGGCGCGACGACGGTCGCCGAACTCGCGGTCCTGGGCAAACGGGCGGTGCTGGTGCCCTATCCCTATGCCGCCGACAATCACCAGGAATACAACGCGCGTTCCCTGGCGGAACGAGGCGGCGCGGACGTGATCGTTCAGAAGGATCTTTCAGCGGCGGGGTTGGCCGCGGTCATAAAAAAATACGCGGCACACGGCCGGGAGGCGCCCCCCCCCATGCTATCAACGGCCGCGGAAGAGATCGTGAGGGCTTGCAAAGAACATGTTCAAAAAGATTAAACATATCCACTTCGTGGGCATCGGCGGCATCGGCATGAGCGGCATCGCGGAGGTGCTGCTGAACCTCGGCTACAAGGTCTCGGGCTCGGACCTCCGCGAGTCGGACACGACCCGGCGGCTCCGCCAGCTTGGCGGCGAGATCCAGATCGGCCACCGGCCCGAGAACATCGCGTCGCCCCACGTCGTCGTGATCTCCTCGGCGGTGAAGAAGGACAATGTCGAGGTCATCGCCGCGCGCGGGAAGCAGGTGCCGGTGATCCCGCGGGCAGAGATGCTGGCCGAGCTCATGCGGCTCAAGTACGGCGTGGCCATCGCGGGCGCCCACGGCAAGACCACGACGACCTCCCTGGTCGCCACGGTGCTGGCCGCGGGGGGGATCGACCCGACGGTCGTCATCGGCGGAAAGCTCAACAGCCTCGGCTCCAACGCCAAGCTGGGCCAGGGCGAGTTCCTCGTGGCCGAGGCCGACGAGAGCGACGGCAGTTTCCTGAAGCTTTCCCCGACGATCGCCGTGGTGACGAACATCGACGAGGAGCACCTGGACTACTATAAGGACATCAACGAGATCAAGGCCGCCTTCCTGCAGTTCATCAACAAGGTGCCCTTCTACGGCGTCGCGATCCTCTGCCTGGACCAGAAGCACATCCAGTCCCTCATTCCGCAGATCGAGAAGCGCTACCTGACCTACGGCATGAGCAGCCAGGCGGACTACCAGGCGAAGGACGTGACGTTCATGCCGCTGGGCTCCCGGTTCCGGGTCGTGAACCACACCGGCGACCTCGGCTGGTTCGAGCTTTCCGTGCCCGGCCTGCACAACGTGAGCAACAGCATGGCGGCCATCGCCGTGGCGCGGGAGCTGGAGATCGACGTCGATGTGATCCGCAAGGCGCTCAAGGGATTCAGCGGCGTGCAGCGCCGCTTCCAGATCAAGGGCGAAGCGAAGGGGGTCCTGGTGGTGGACGACTACGGGCACCATCCCACGGAGATCCGCGCGACGCTGGCCGCGGCAAAGGCGGCGCTCGGCCGCCGGGTGGTCTGCGTGTTCCAGCCCCACCGGTACACGCGCACCAAGTACCTGTTGGAGAAGTTCTTCACCGCCTTCAACCAGGCAGACAAAGTTATCATCATGGATATCTATGCGGCGGGCGAGCAGCCCATCCCGGGCGTTTCCGGTCAAGCGGTGTACGAAGGGATCAGGAAATACGGGCATAAGGACGCTGCCTATCTTGGAGGCAGGGACGAGATCGTGAAACACCTCTGCGGAACGCTCAGGGAAGGCGACCTGCTGCTGACCCTCGGGGCGGGTGATGTATGGAAGCTGGGAGAAACGGTGCTGGAGAGGCTGAAACCATGAAATTCACGAACCTGCGCGGTGAGGTGAAACTTCAGGAGCCCATGAGCGGCCATACGTCCTTCCGAATCGGGGGGACAGCCGACGCTCTGGTCTCTCCCGTGGACCGTCAGGACCTGGTCGCGCTGCTGCAGGAGATCAGGGACCAGCGCCTCCCCTGCGTGGTCCTGGGCGGCGGGACCAACCTCCTGGTCCGGGATGGCGGATTCCGCGGCGTGGCCATCAGCCTGAACAAGATGGCGTCGATCGAGATCGCCCGCGAATACCGCTCCCGGGGGGGGTCGTTCTCGGTGATCACGGTCGAAGCCGGGGCGATGCTGGCCCGGCTCCTGAGCTTCTCGGTGGAGCGCGGACTGACGGGGCTCGAGTTCGCCACGGGCATCCCCGGCACGGTGGGCGGCGCCGTGTGCATGAACGCCGGCACCGCACAGGGCGAGATGGGCGATATCATCGACACGGTCACCCTTGTTTCTCCCGCGGGCGAGCAGATCCTCCGTCACCGCGAAGAGATGGGCTTCGGGTACCGAACGGCGAATGTTCCCGCCGATCATGTTGTTCTCGATGCCAAGATCATACTGCGGTACGGCGACGCCGGGAAGATCAAGGCCCGCGTGAAGGAGATCATGGCGCAGCGGAAGGAGCGGCAGCCCTGGGGCCTGCCGAACGCCGGATCCGTGTTCAAGAATCCCCTGGACGAGTCCGCGGGCACGCTCATTGAATCCGCGGGCCTGAAGGGCCTGACGGTCGGCGGCGCACAGGTGTCGGAGAAGCACGCGAATTTCATCGTGAACCGGGGGAACGCCAAAGCGGCGGACGTGCTGCAGCTCATGGAGCTCATCAAGGAAAAGGTCCTGGACATGCACCGGGTGCGGCTGGAACCGGAGATCAAGATCATCGGAGAAGATTGATCAAAATGCGGAATGCGGAATGCGGAATGGGAAGTGCGGAGTGCGGAATGCGGAGTGCGGAATAAAATCCGAAAGACCGGCGAACGCAAGCGCATAAGGGGAGTTGCTCTCCTCTGCGGCCTCTGCGGTAAAACAAGGATCTAGCATGGCTCTCGTGACGAAGAAAAAAATAGGCGTTCTCATGGGCGGGCTGTCCTCAGAGCGGGAGGTATCGCTCGCCTCCGGCAAGGCGGTCCTCAAGGCGCTCACCGGCAAGGGCTATGATGCCGTTGCCGTTGATGTGGGACGGGACGCGGCCGAACAGGTCCGGAAGAGCGGCATCGAGATCGCGTTCAACGCCCTGCATGGGAAGTTCGGCGAGGACGGCGCCATCCAGGGCCTGCTTGAGGTCATGGGCGTCCCCTGCACCGGCTCCGGCATCCTTGCCTCCGCCATGGGCATGAACAAGATCGTCTCCAAGACCCTGTTCAAGGCCTATGGCCTGCAGGTGGGTCCGTTCCTTTCCGTCTCCCGCGGAGACCGCGATATGCTCAAGACCGCCCAGGCCGAGATCGGCTTCCCGCTCGTGGTGAAGCCCAGCTCCGAAGGGTCCAGCGTGGGCGTGAGCCTGGTCCATGCGCAGAGCGACTTTGACGCCGCGGTCAAGCTGGCCTTCAGCTACGACCCCGAGATCCTCGTGGAGCGGTACATCCGCGGCATGGAGGTCCAGGTTGGGATCCTGGGCGATCGGGCCCTGGGCGCCATCGAGATCGTGCCGAAGGACGTCTTCTACAGCTACAAGGCAAAGTACGAACAGGGGATGTCGGACCACTTTTTTCCCGCCCGCATCCCCAAGGACGTGTATACCAGGACGCTCGATGCCGGACTTCTCGCGCACCGCGCGCTGGGGTGCCGGGGGTACAGCCGGGTGGACTTCATTATCGACAACGACGGTGTGCCGTACATCCTCGAGGTGAACACCCTTCCGGGCATGACGGCCACGAGCCTTCTGCCCGAGATCGCCCAGGGCGCCGGGATCCCGTTCCCCGGCCTGGTGGAGGAGATCCTGCGATTGTCGATCGCAGGATGAACACAGAAACAAAGGCTCGGAGGAAAAACTTATCCACAGATTTCGCAGACTTCGACGTGAGCTCAGTCGAACGATTAACGCAGATTCAATCTTTAAAACACGATTCGGGACGTTTTATTAATCTGTGTAATCTGCGTCGCTTAGAAGCGCCTACTTTTGGAATCTGCGGATGAATCTTAGCCTTTCTCGGATTTTGGTTTGAACGGCTTTTTCAACTAAAATACGAAAAAGCCAAAAAAGATGATCGAAGGAATATGCGCGACTATAAGAATGTAAAGGTCCCCCGGAGATACCGCTCAACGTCGAACCGCCCTGCGGTCCGGCGGGCGGAAACGCGGACCGGACCGAAAAAGCGCAGAGGGAGCGTCAAGGGCCCGCTGGGGGCGGTCCTCACCGCCCTGTTGACGGCCGCGCTCTGCTATGGAGGGTGGGAAGGATACCGGTGGTTCACCCATGCCGAGATGTTCTCTATCGCCGGCGTCGACGTGAAGGGCGTTCGCTCGATGAGCGATGAAAATATCCGGGAAGTGGCGGCGATGTTCACCGGGCAGAACGTCTTCCGGGTGGACCTGGGCGCCGCGACCCGCAGGGTGATGGCCGATCCCTGGGTGCGCGATGTCAGGATCGAGCGGCGGCTTCCGAACCGGATCAGCATGTTCATTACGGAGCGTGTGCCCAGGGCGGTGCTGCAGGCGTCCAACGGGAAGTATCTGATCGACGGGGAAGGGGTGGTCATGGCGCCGATACGGGGCGGCAGCGCGGGCGCGCCGCCGCTGCCGGTCATCGCCCTGCGGGACTGCCGCGCGGTGCTCCGGGAGCCGGTGACTACGCGCGCGGTGACGGAGGCTTTGGAGCTGCTTGAGGAGCTCGCGGCGCGGGGCGGCTGGGACCCGCGTAGCGTGACGGTGAAAGCGGATTCGGCCGAGACGGTCGCCATCGTCTATGCGGACCACGAGTTCCGGATCGGCAGCGGGAACTATAACGAGAAACTGAGGCGGATGGGAGAGATCGTCGCGGACATGCGTCAGCGCGGCCTCGCCTATACCTATGTGGAGCTGCGGCCGGAGCGCCAGGCCGCGGTGATGGTGGCGAAAAACCTGAAGGTGAGAAGGTAGGAAGTGGTTCGATAAACTCACCACGGTGAGCAACGTCGAACCGGTAGGA
>CAYILT010000104.1:0-10938 GCA_964364055.1 uncultured Nitrospiraceae bacterium
TTAGGAGCTTTGTTCATACTTCTGGAGGCGGTGCCGGAAAGAACGAAAGGAAAGGCCCAGGAGCCTGGCGGCCTCGGTCTTTACTCCGCCGGATTTTTCCAAAGCCTTGAACAACATGGTCTTTTCCGCATTTTGGAGCAAATGCTCGAGGTTTACTCCTGTTTCCGGGATATCCAGAGGAATAAGTTCGGGGCACGGTTTGGTCACGGAGATGCTGTCCGGAATATGCTCTATCCTGATCGTGTCACCAGAGGCGAGGATGTTCAGTCGTTCAATGGCATTCTCGAGTTCTCGCACATTACCCGGCCAGCGATAGCTTAAAAGCCTGTTCATTGCCTCTGGTGATATTTTCTTTGGTTCTCTGCCGGAAGAAAAATTTTTCAGGAAAAAATTTATCAAAAGAGGAATGTCGTCCCGTCTTTCCCGAAGAGGCGGTACATGGATAGGAATGACATTGAGCCGGTAATAGAGATCCTCCCGGAACGATCCTTTGGAGACCTCTTGCTGGAGGTCACTGTTGCTTGCCGCAAGCACCCGAACATCAACCTTGATATCGGCGGTTCCCCCAACGCGCTTGAACTCCCGTTCTTGCAGCACCCTCAAAAGCTTGATCTGGAGCGCTGGAGTCGTGGCGCTGATCTCATCCAAAAAGATCGTTCCGCCGTTCGCGGCCTCGAACAGTCCCTGTTTGTTCGAGACCGCCCCGGTGAATGCGCCTTTCATGTATCCAAAAAGCTCGCTTTCCAGAAGCGTTTCGGGAAGAGCGCCGCAGTTGACCGTTACGAACGGGTTGTTCTTCCGGGCGCTGTGGGTATGGAGCGCCCGAGCGACCAGCTCTTTGCCGGTCCCGCTTTCGCCGGTGATGAGGACGGTGCTCTTGGTATCGGCGACCTGACGGATGAGCGAGAAGATACGCTGCATGGGCTCGCTCTTGCCGATAAAGTATTCGAATCCCGCCCTCGACTCGATCTCCCGTTTGAGGAGGATGTTCTCCTTTCGAAGATGACGTTTTTCGAGGGCATTATGAATGACCAGCTTGATCTCATCATTATTGAAGGGTTTCCCGATATAATCATAGGCGCCAAGATTTCTTGCTCGTTCCGCGCCCTCGGTCGTGCCGAATGCCGTGATGATGATCACGATCGTGTCCGGTGACACTTCCTTGACCGATTTGAGGAGCGCCATACCATCGAACTGCGGCATTTTCAGGTCCGTGATCACCAGATCAAAGATTTCGCGTTGAATGGCCTTGAGGGCGGCCGCGCCGTTCTCGGCGGTCACGACCTCATACCCTTCTTTCCTGAGCAAGAGGGAGAGGAGTTCCCGCATGCTCTGTTCGTCGTCAACTATGAGGATTCTGTTCATATGTGGGCCTGTCCTGAAATAGCGGTCTTATCGAACATTCTGCCTGGTTCCCGCGGGAAGCTCGAAGTACGGTAAGTTAATGATAACGGCCGTCCCCTTTCCAACTTCGCTCTTCACGTTAATGGTCCCGTTGTGGTCCTCAATGATCCGGTAGGCGATGGCGAGGCCGAGACCGGTCCCGGCAGGCTTGGTCGTAAAGAACGGATCGAAGATGTGCTCGAGATGTTCGCCGGCGATCCCCATGCCGGTATCAAGTATCCGAATGGTCACCTCATCTCCATCAATACCGGTCCCGGACGCAGCCGAGATCGTGATCGTTCCCCCCTTGTGTATCGCCTGTGCGGCATTTATGAGAAGGTTCCAAAACACCTGTCGCAGACGCCGGGGGTCTCCGGTAATGGCTATAGCGGAAGGAATATCGCAGATGATGACGAAGTTCCTTCGATATTCCCTGCTGTTCCGGAAAAGGGTGATCGTTTCTTCCAGGAGAGATGCCAGGGATATCTGTTCCAGCTGGTTCGATCTCGGCCTGGCATAGTCAAGGAATTCAGTGATGATGGTGTTCAGCCGGTCCGTTTCCCGGAGCACGATATCCATAAGATGTTTGTGGTCGCCCTGAAGTTCGAGCTCCCCCTGAAGCATCTGGATCGATCCGCTGAGGGATGCGAGGGGGTTCCGGATCTCATGGGCGATGCCGGCCGCCAGGCTCCCCACGGTTGCCAGGCGCTCCTGCCGGCGTATCTGCTCTTCCATTTCGATGAGACGGGTGATGTCCTGAAAGGTAAGGATGATGCCACGAACGGTCTCTGCGTCATCTTTCAGAAGGGACGCGGTAAAACCCAGCATTGCCTTGCTGCCATCATGCTTGGCGATATGTCCTTCGAAGCGCACCGGACGGGCCTTCAGGTCGTCGGTATGACCAAAAAGGCCCTTGATGCTGTCACCGAACACGGTTTCCCAGCTGGTGCGGATCTCATAAAAACGGTATCCCGTGATCTGTTCGGCGGCATTGTTCCAGGAGGTTATTTCGCCAGTCATGTTCATCGTGACGATGCCGCTGCCGACGTTTCGGAGAATATGGTCCTGAATGACCTGCAGGTCATCGAAATCCATGCTCTTTTCCCGAAGTTCCTGACGGGTCTTGCGGAGACGTTCGGAAAGATAGCTGCTCAGGAGAGCAACCATATAGAACGAGACAATATTGACGAACAGCAGGTACAGGACCTGGATCGGTGTATAGTTCAGGCTTCTCGTGAACCCCAACACACTGTAATACTGCATGTCCAGCATGCCGCCGTACAAGATACTGGCGAGTGATGCGGACAGGTATCCGCCCCGGCGATACAGGATGATGCTGGCGGAAATGATGGTGACATGGTACAGCAGTGAAAATCCGCTGTCGATACCTCCGGTCATGGAGACAAGCCACGATATCAACAGGATGTCGCCGGTGGTCTGTATATAGGCAAGAACCGGAAGGTTGTTAACGACCTTGAGAAGATACCAATAGCTCCCGGTCAGAATAAGGACCGCGATCGCGAAGTAGAACGGTGTTGCCGAGGGGAACTGAAAGATATGATAGCGGTACTGAAAAAAAGCAAGGCTGCCGAGCAGGAAGGCTGCGAGCAATAGCCTGCTCAGTATCAACCATTTTATCTTGGCATAAAAATCGTTTCTTGATGATTCCTGGTCCACAATAACTTATTATTTTGCGAGCGAGCCCATCTGGAATATCGGCATATACATGGCGATGATGACAAAGCCGACGGTCGTTCCCAAAAATACCATCATCATCGGCTCGAGCATGGAGGTGAGGGCGGCAACGGCAGCATCCACTTCTTCGTCATAGAAATCGGCGATCTTGTTCAGCATATTGTCCAGCGCTCCGGTTGCCTCTCCAACGGAGATCATCTGGTTGACCATAGCGGGAAATACCTTGGCTTTGCTCAGCGGCTCTGCGAGAGTTTTACCTTCGCTGACGCTCTGGCGCGTCTGGAGGATGGCATCTTCCATGACCTTGTTCCCCGCCGTCTTGGCTACGATAAGAAGACCTTCCAGGATCGGAACGCCGCTGGTCATCAGCGTGCCCAGCGTACGGGAAAACTTCGCAACGGAGACCCGCGTGATCAGCAGGCCGGCGACCGGTAATTTTAGCGCGAGACCATCGGTGATCCTGAGGCCGCTCTCGGTCGCTCTCCATCGTTTCAACCCTACGATGATCCCTATGAATCCTACCAGGAGGCTGAGGCCGCCCCATCCCGACAAAAATTTGCTGAACCAGATCACGATCCGGGTGGGAAGCGGAAGCGTACCGCCCATTTCCTCGAACATATTGGAAAGCATGGGGACGACGAAGATCATAAGAATGGCCACGACGGCAACAGCCACACCCATGATCACGGCGGGATAGATCATGGCTGATTTGATCTGCCGCTTGATCTTGGCGAATTTTTCCATGTAGGCCGCAAGCCGTCCCAGGATCGTATCAAGGATACCGCCCGCTTCGCCGGCGGCCACCATGTTCACGTACAGATTATCGAAAACCTTGGGATGCTTTTTCAGGGCGTCCGCGAAGGTGGCCCCGCTTTCCACGTCAGAACGGACCTGGATCACGACCTTCGACAAGGCCGGCGCCTCCTTTTGACCTCCGAGGATCTCCAGGCATTGTACAAGAGGAAGACCAGCATCGATCATCGTTGCGAGCTGCCGGGTAAAGATGACAATGTCCTTGTCGGTTACCTTGGGCGTACCAAACGAGAGCTTGATCTCCCTGGCTTTGGCGGACACATTGACGGGGGTGATGTTCTGCTTGCGCAGAAGGGCCATTACCTCGTCCTTGTTGTTGGCGGCGATCTCCCCTTTTTGTATGTTCCCCTGACGGTTTTTCCCTTCCCAGAGAAATACGGTTGTTGCCATTGTTCACCTCATCATTCCGCGTCGATTAAAATAATGGACCAGGGTTTCTAGAAGTCCGATGAAACACGTTACCGGTAATCCTTTTGAGCCGTCTGTGAGGCTGCAAGGCCCGATCTGCCCAGCATCTGGATGAGCTCTTCCACATTGGACGATCTGCCGACACAATCTTCGTAGGAAATGCTTTTTTTGATGTAGAGCTCATACAGGGACTGGTTAAGGGTCTGCATGCCGAATTTCGTCTGGCCTGTCTGCATGATGGAGTAGATCTGGTGGATCTTGTCCTCCCGGATAAGGTTCCGGATCGCCGGATTGGGGATCATGACCTCCATCGCCAGCAGGCGGCCGCCGCCGATCTTGGGAATGAGCTGCTGGGAGACGACCCCTTCCAGGACGAACGACAGCTGTGCCCGGACCTGGGATTGCTGATGGGGGGGGAATACATCAATGATGCGGTTCATGGTCTGTGCAGCGGAGTTCGTGTGGAGCGTCGCGAAGGTAAGGTGGCCGGTCTCCGCGATGGTCAGGGCCGCCTCAATGGTCTCCAGGTCGCGCATTTCACCGATGAGAACAACATCAGGATCCTGACGGAGGATGTACTTCAGCGCGTCCTTAAAGGATTTGGTGTCGGCGTTCACTTCGCGCTGGTTGACGAGGCATTTTTTGTGCGGATGGAGATACTCGATGGGGTCTTCGATGGTGATCAGGTGTTCCTGGCGTTCCGAGTTGATCTTGTCGATCATCGAGGCGAGTGTCGTCGATTTACCGCTTCCGGTAGGTCCCGTGACCAGGACGAGACCCCGGGGCTTTTTGCAGAGGTCCGAGACGATCTCCGGGAGGCCTAACTCCTGGAAGGACCGTATCTTGAACGGAATGGTCCGGATAGCGGCAGCCACGGCGCCGCGCTGTACAAAGATATTTGCCCTGAACCGGGAAAGGTTCTTGACGCCAAAGGAGAGGTCGAGTTCATTGTTCTCCTCAAACTTGTGTTTCTGTGCGTCGGTCAGAATGCTGTAGCAGAGGTCCTTCGTCTGATTTACGCCGAGAGGTTCAAGACCGGGTATCGGCTTTATTTTTCCGTCCACGCGGATCGAAGGCGGAATGCCGGTGCTTATATGCAGGTCAGAGGCGCCTTTCTCGATCATGTACTTGAGGAGATCATGCAGATTTGACATTCAGTATACCTCGTACTCAGATTATTCCGTCCCTGTCTCGCGAAATCAAGAGAAATCGTACTACTACTTATCCGGGAACGTGTTTTCGAGCACTTCCTCAAGGGAGGTCATGCCCTCCTTGATCTTCAGAAGGCCGCTCGCACGGAGCGTTTTCATTCCCAGGGCGACCGCCTGTTTTTTGAGGTCCATGACCGACGCTCCCTGAAGCACCAGTTCCTTGATCTCTTCCCTGATCGGCATGATCTCATAGAGCGCCACCCTGCCCTTATATCCCGTCTTATTGCAGATATCGCATCCGGACCCCTTATACGTTACCAGGGAGGCCGCCTCCTCATTGGTGAAACCGGCATCGATCAGGACCTGGGGAGGCAGTTTTTCCGGTTTCTTGCAGTTCTGGCAGACCTTGCGCACGAGCCGCTGGGCAAGGATCAGGACCACCGCCGACGAGACGAGGAACGGCTCAACGCCCATGTTCAGCAGACGGTTGATCGTGCCTGGCGCGTCATTCGTATGGAGCGTCGAGAGCACCAGATGACCGGTGAGGGCCGCCTTGACGCCGATCTCGGCCGTTTCGTAGTCGCGGATCTCTCCCACCATGATCACATCGGGGTCCTGCCGCAGGAATGACCGCAGTGCAGCGGCGAAGTTGAGCCCGATGTCGTCTTTCATCTGGACCTGGTTGATGCCGGCAAGGTTGAACTCCACCGGGTCTTCCGCGGTCATGATGTTGGTGTCTTCCTTGTTCAGTTCGGACAGCGCCGAGTAGAGGGTCGTCGTCTTTCCGCTTCCCGTCGGTCCGGTCACCAGGACCATCCCGTAGGGCCTGTCCAGAGCTTCTTTCAGCAGGGTGATCTGGTCCGTGCCGAAGCCGAGCTTTGTCATGTCGAGCTGGAGGTTGGATTTGTCCAGAAGCCGCATGACGATCTTTTCGCCGAACAGGGTCGGCAGCACGGAAACGCGAAAATCCATGGTCTTCTTCCCACCCATTCTGAGCTTGATACGGCCGTCCTGAGGAAGCCTGCGCTCCGCGATGTCAAGCATCGACATGATCTTGATGCGGGAGATGACGGCGTTCTTGATCTTGAGGGGGAGCCCCATGACGGTGTGAAGAGAGCCATCCAGGCGATACCGCACGCGGAAGCTCTTTTCGTAGGGCTCGATATGGATATCGCTACAGCCCATGGTGGCCGCCCGCAGCAGGATGCCGTTCACGAGCTTAATGATCGGCGCTTCAACCTCGCCGGAGAGCTGGTCCTGCTGTTCTTCCACCACCTCCAGGTCATCCACGGCGCCATGGACCAGGTTGTCGAAATCCTCAACATCAACGACACCGGATTCTCCGTCGAGTAAGTCTTCTTCATCCTCCTTCATGCCGGTCATGCTGTAGTCCTTGGCTTCGAGGGAAATCTTCTTATCTTCTTTTCCCGCGACCGATGGTGAGGCGCCGCCTTTGGACGCTACCAGGGACTTGGCGCCGCCATAGTATTTTTTGATAGCGTCGATGATAGCGCCTTCAGTCGCAACGACCGCTTCAACGTTGTAGCCGGTCATGAACTTGATGTCGTCTATGGCGAAGATGTTCGACGGGTCCACCATGGCAATGGTAATGGTGGCGCCGGAACGGTTGATGGGCATGATCCGGTATTTCTGGGCTGTATCGGGGGGGATATGCTTGATGACGGCGGGATTGATCTGGAACTTGCTCAGATCCACATAGGGAACGCCGTACTGTTTGCTCAGGAAGGTCATCAGTTTGTCTTCCTGGACAAAACCAAGCTTGACCAGGATCGAACCAAGCCTGCCGCCTTCCATTTTCTGCGTGGAAAGAGCTTTTTTTAGCTGTTCATCCGTTATGAGACCCGATGACACGAGCATGGCACCGAGTCTGCCTGACATTGCCATAAAGAACTCCTTAGTTCACTCTCTTCGTTATTAGGGATAATAATACTGAAACCGCATCCTTCTGTCAAGTATAGGCTTGATTTTCCAGTTATTTTCCCCGTCTCTCTATCTGCCCGGTGAGGGCGGCTTTCATTACGTTTACCGGCGCTTTTCCCCCTGTCCATATCTCGAAGGCGATGACTCCCTGATATAAGAGCATGCCGATTCCGGAAAGCGTATCCGCGCCGGCTGACCGGGCCGCCTTCAGCAGCGGGGTCCGGAGTGGATTATATACCAGATCACAGATAAGCTGGTCCTTTCGGATCAAATGCCGGGGAATCGGCAAAGGATCGCCCGGTTTCAAGCCCAGAGGCGTTGCATTGATGATACATTCAGCAACCTGCGCGGTTTTTTCCAGACCTTCCGGATTGACAACCTTGACCCGGGTTGCGGTTTTGTTCTGGATATCTCTGCCGAGTTTCGTGGCCTTGACGGTGTCTAGATCGCAGAGCAGGATTGTCTGCGCTCCTGACAGGGCGAGGTTGATGCCGACAGCACGGGCCGCACCACCGGAGCCAACCATCAAAATGGTCTTCCCTTTTGGACGGAATCCTGTCTCCTCGCGCAAAGAACGGAGAAATCCCCTTCCGTCGGTATTATGCCCTATAAGTTTTCCCCGGGTCACCTCGATCGTATTGACCGCTCCGATCATTCGTGCATCATCGGTCAGATCATCCAGAAAGGGAATGATCGTTTCCTTATGGGGCAGGGTGATGTTCAAGCCGCGAATCCCGAGGGGTACGATGGCCCTGACGGCTCGTTCGAGATCAGGGGGAGCCACGGCGAAGGGTACGTAACATGCATCCCGTTTTATCTTCGCAAAAGCGGCATTATGCATCCCCGGCGAGAATGTGTGTTCGACGGGGTGGCCGAATATTCCGAACACCGAAGTCTTTCCCGAGATCATTTGTTTTTCCTCTTGACCGCTGTTCCCGGCATGGTAAGCAGGTCAACGACGTCGCCGAACGTACTGACAGCCCGCACCGGTACACCTACAACCGCCTCGATGTCGGCAATCTTCATGTTGTCGAGAAATATTCCTTCATCTTCATTGAGCGTGCTGGACGGGATCAAGAGCAATGAGCCGAGGCGTTTTCCCTGCACCGCCGTCAGGATGTCCCGGCCGGAAAGCAGGCCCGAGACCGTGACCGGGGGGCCGAACAGGGTGTTCCTTGCCGTTACGACTCTGACGGAGACGCCCGCGGTCCCCTGAAGCCGCTTCAGCACCGCTCTCAGGATCGGGCTGAACGATACGCCGGTGACAGCGGTCATCGTTACCGGTCTTACTCTTCGAGGAAGCCTCGTATGCTTGGCTTCGTGCAGGAACGAAGCGACCATGCCGACGCCGTTCTCTATCTGCGGCAGGTCCTCATAGGACGACAATGGCGGGAATGGCAAACGTGCCTTGATGTAGAATTCATCGGACGGGTACACCAAACGGGCGCCGATCCGCTTCTTGAACCTGCCGGCAAGCGATTGAATGGTTGTGACGACCCGCAGCGCCTCGCTTGGTTTGAACGGTCTCAGCGGAAACAGCCCTTCCCGATGTCCGGTGATCCCGACGGGAACCACGGCGATGGAAAGCACCGCCGGGAACAAGCCCGCAATATCGTCGATCGTCTTCAGCAGATGCCGGCCGTCATTTATCCCGGGAGACAGAACGATCTGCGTATGCATTCTGATGCCGCCGGCGGCAAGCCGCTTCATGCCTGCCATGACATCAGGGGCGTTCTTGTTCCGCATGAGAAACGCTCGCAATCCCGGTTCGGTGGCGTGGACCGATATATACAGAGGGCTGAGCCGCTGGGCAAAGATCCGTTCCCAGTCGTCCTCACGAAGATTGCCGAGGGTTATATAGTTCCCGTACAGGAACGAGGCCCGATAGTCGTCATCCTTGACGTACAAGCTCCTGCGGCAGCCGGGAGGCATTTGATCAACGAAGCAGAAGATGCACTTGTTGCGGCACCGTCTGATGGTCAAGGGAGGGAACTCGACGCCAAGCGTATCGTCGGGGTCCTTGACGATGCGCAGCCTTCGGGAGGCGCCGTTCCGGCCGGTGATGACCAGGGACAGCCGTTCTTCCGATGCATGGAACAGAAAATCAATGCTGTCATGAACTTCACTGCCGTTTACGGAAACCAGCCGGTCCCCTTTCTTAAGGCCATACCGGGCCGCGGTGCTCCCTGGCAGAACGCGCGATATTTCCAGCAATCAGGCGCTCCTTTTCGAGGCAAACATGAAATCCACGTAACCGTTGATCTGGGTCTTCGCCTCCTCCGACACCTGGCGATATTTCCGGAGCATCATGATCTCCTCGATGCTCAGGATCTTCTCGAGGTAGTTGATCTGTTCTTCTGACAGCGGGTACCTGCGTTTTCCCCGCCGGTACTTCGTGGTGGACGGTGAAAGGAAAAAGCCTTTCACCTCGTCCGGCACCTTCTCCTGATGCGCGGAAAGGATCAGAACGGATTTATCAAGCCCCAGTTTGTTTGCGATCATGATGAGGGTCTTGTCCTTTGGGATGTGGCCCTTATTGATCGTGACGCGAAGGAGCTCAGGGCTTATTCCCAGCACCTTGGACGCGTCCTTCAGGTTCTTAAAACCTTTTTTTTCCAATGCATGACGTATCATCTCCGAAATCTTCATACGTAGCCTCCTCGGTAACAGCTCAAAAGCCCCCTGACAGAGGGCGGTTCTAACCCATGATCTTCATGCCGCGTATCACGTATTGGACGCCCGAAACGACCGTAAACCCGGCAGTGGCCCAGTAAGCTCCCCTCAGAAAATCCGATTTGATGCCATACGCGATAAGCACCAGGGTGAGGGTTACGACCAGGAGTTGCAAGAATGTAGTCGACTTACCGAGCATGGATGGCTTAATGGAGAGGCTGTGGCCGGTAAAATAGATCACCATGCTCCCCAGGGTCAGGATAATGTCCCTGCTCACCACGATGATAACCAGCCACACGGGGATCTTCGTCAGGATGGCGAGGGTGACAAAGGAGGATACGATCAGAAGTTTGTCCGCCATGGGGTCCAGGAATGCCCCTAACTCTGTCTTGCTGCTGGTAAGACGGGCGATCATGCCGTCAAGGGCATCAGTCAGGCAGGCTGCGACGAAAACAAGGAGGGCCGGCCGGTAATAACCGTAGATCATGAGATCGACAAAGAACGGGATCAGGATCACCCTGATAAGCGTGATGGCGTTAGGAATATTCATATATCCACCGAAAAGATTAACAAAACAATTGTTGTGTGATAGCGATCAATATAAACATATTTTGTTGTGATGTCAACCTTTATCTTTTTGCTGATGGGTGAACGCTATGGTGAATGGATTATCGGAAGGATGATGATACTAACAAAAGGGTCTTTTGTATTTCAGTTGAAAAAAACCGGAAACCACGGAAGTACAGAGACAGAAAAAAGCCAGGTTTAGTCCGCAGATTACACAGATTTCACCGATTGTAAAAAATGCAGGCCAGAATCTTGATGGGTTCGTAAAAAGTCGTCTCCCCGGTTCACCCCGTTAGACCTTCTTGCA
>CAYILT010000105.1:0-10926 GCA_964364055.1 uncultured Nitrospiraceae bacterium
GCATACGATATTGTCGTAGAACATGCCCGCGCGCTGCTGCTCGTTCAGCGTGCTGAACCGCAGGCGGTACGCCTCGGCTTCTTCCGGAGGATACAGGCGGCTCTGGTGCGTGCCGATGATCTCCTCCCGGATCATTCCCAGAAGCTCGCAGGCCTTCACGTTGCAGTCGGTCAGGATGCCGGATTCGTGGTCCGCAATGAAGATGGCATCACTGGCGCTTTCGAAAAGACTGCGGTACCGCTGCTCCGACTCCTGGAGCGCTTCCATCATGTTCCGGCGCCCGGTAATGTCCTCGGAAACGCTGATAAGTCCCAGGGGGGTCCCGCGCATATCGCGCACGATGACCGAGCTGATGTTGACCGGGAACACCGTGCCGTCGCGCCGGACGTTGGCCGCATCACGCGTGAAGGGAGTGTCCCCGATAAGGTTCCGGGAGATCATTTCCCGCACGCTCAGCCCGCTCCGCTGTCGGGACGGGCCGAGGATCGCAGCCGCCCTGCCGAGCAGCTCGTCCACGGTGTAACCGTGCATCCGGGCCTCGGAAGGGTTCATGAAGATGACCTTGCCGTCCAGGTCGGTGATCGTGACGCCCAGCGGAATGGATTGCACGGCGGTCCGGAACAGACTGAGACCGTCCTCCATCCGTTTGCGGCCGGTGATGTCCTCGATGACGGCGACGAAATATCCGGCCTTCCCCGAGCGATGCCGCACTGCCGACAGGGTGAGATTGATCCAGGCGGCGAACCCGTCCTTTCGCACCGTGCGAAGCTCCAGGGAGCACGACTGGACATCCCCCCGGAGCATCTGCTGCAGGCTGTTCTGCGCACCGGCACGGTCCTCGGAATGGGTGATGTCCGGAAGGGACCTTTCAAGCAGTTCTCTCCGGCTGTAACCGACTGTCTCGCAGAGCGTCTTGTTGACGCGGAGCCAGCGGCCGTCAGGCGCAATGTGGGCGATGCCGACCGCGGCGAGGTCGAAGGTTTCCTGGAACAGCAACTCGATCTCCCGCAGGGACGTCTTCCCCCTGCGCGGCGCTGCCGCGGGGGCCGGCTTCTTTTTCGATGGCTTCTTCTTCGCTGAAGACGGCGTTGGCGTGGCGCGTTTCCGGGGGGGCTTCTTTGTTTTGCCTTTGTCGTTCATGATCTCTTAATGTTTACCGCCGATAAGCTGGTTCGTTTTCATTCAACGTCATTCCCGCGAAAGCGGGAATCCAGTTTCATTCGATCATCCCTGGATGCCCGTTTGCACGGGCATAACGAACCGGTGTTTGGCCGCATTTCACCGTTTTCACTGCCGTCTCATGCCCTGCCCGGGCTGCTGCTTCCGGTACCACTCCTCCCACTGGCTGAACTTCGGGAAGTACACGGCAAAATAGAACAGCGAGATGAGCATGAACAGATAAAAGTCCGAGGAGTTCCGGCCGATAAAGAACAGGACCAGCCCGAAAATGGCCGGCGCTTCGCAGAACGCATAGGTGATGATCGCTGCGGTGGCCAGGCGGCCGAATTCGGTTGCGACGCCGGTGGCCGACCGGGGCCGCGAATCAAGCATCTTCCCCTGCTCCCCTTCGGCATTGAGGATACTGGTATTGACGAACCGGATGAGGAAGAAGATGATGATCGAGACCCCCAGCAGCGCGAACTTCATGAGCTCGAGCTCTTTGCCCGACAAGGCCGGTGTACCCGGAAATTCTATGGACCCGTTCTCGAACAGTCCGACGATGACGGCGTAGACCAAAAGGCTTGCCATCATGGCGAGGCCGATGATAACGGCGACGCGGTATGCTGCCCTTAGTTTGTCCATGGCGCCTCCTCAGCGTAGTGAGTCGTAAATTACTTTACCTATGCAATTCAACTGAAATCACCCCACCCTCGATGGAATCATTCGAGGGCAGGCTCTAACCTCCCCTTAGCAAGGGGAGGGACTCTTTACTGCCCCTCCTTGCCAAGGAGGGGCTGGGGAGGTGATTCGAACCTAATGCTCGGGAAGGACTGCGAGACCCCTCTTTTCAAAAAGAGAGGCTGTTTAAGTTAAAGAAGCGTTGGGCGCACTACACTAGCGCGGCGGGGCGGCCGCGTTCTGCGGTATGAACTCCAGCGACTTGATCACGTCCTTGTAAGCCTTCAGCTCCTTGTTGCCGGCCTGATTTTTCCCCGTGTACATGGTCACGGAGAACAGGAACGGCGTGACGGGTCCGGGATTGAGATAGGCGACGTAATCATATCTGCTCTTGGAAATGGCGAACACCTTTGCGTGCGATGCATACGACGGGTTCGGCGCCTTGAGGGCCTTGAACTGCACGTCGGGATAGAGGTTCCGGAACTCCTTCATGTCGTGGGCAAGATCGTCCGCGGTGTTCTCATCGACCTTTTTGGCCACGCGAATGGCGATGAGGACGCCGTGCTTCTCAAAGGTCTCGCCCTCCCGGTAGAGGACGACCCCCGCCGACAGCTTGGGCGCGTTCTCGATGTCAGCGGTCCATCCCTCCGGCTCCTGGATGACGAACATGAAGTTGTCGCCGTACACCACCAGCGGCCCGGGCTTTTTTTCCTCGGTCGCGCCGCCTGCCGGCATCGTTAGCGCGCCGAGAATCATCAAGAAGAACACGAACTGTTTCATAGGCACCTGTGCCTGCGTAAAATAAATTTTGTTCCTGATATCATCCGTTCGACTAACAAGAGCATTAATTCTTTGCGCCACAGAGGCTTCGTCGTGAGCGACTCGACTGAGCTCGTCGAAGTCTCGTCGAAGTATCAGCCGAACGGTCGCCGAGGACCCCGAGGAAGGCTAAACACCTCTTATTAATCGTCTCAAAATAGTATTGACGTACCACCAGTTCGTCATCCCCGGATGATTTTATCGGGGATCCAGAAAATACTTGTAAAGACTGGATTCCCGCTCAGAATCAACGCGGGAATAACGTTCTTAAAGAGATGCCCTGTCGTTTTTATTATGAGACCGTTAATATCATGGCATTTCTCCGTGAACTCGGAGCCTGCCCCCGAATGCTTGAATCGGGGGTTCATCGACCGGTCAGGCGCTCTTTTGATGATGCGAGGTATACCAATCGACGAGCTGCCGTATCATTTTTTGATATGACGTATGATGCTTCTTTGCTTCCTTCTTAAAGAACTCGATTCTTGATTTTTTTAAGGCGATCGTTACCTTGACATTGTCCTCTTTCAGAACCAGCTGTTCCGGAGGAGGGAGAAAGTCATTCATGACCTTCAATTTCCCCATCGGTTCGTCCGTGTATTTAACTTTGCTCTTCATAAATCTCTCTCCCCATTACGCAATAACTTCGAACTCAGCGAGCTGAAGCTACTTGATGATAATGGTACCGGCCACATGCCGCCTTCGGAATGGCCTTTCACCGTGCATTTAAGATCGTTCACCGTACCCGTTTTGACCGGCACGAACCACCATTCAGCTGTTCCTCCGGGATGGACCTCGATCTCCGCGATCGCGCCCTTCACCTCCGCGATCGCCTTTCCGTCCGGGCTCAGGACCTGGACTTTTCTCGTGAATACCGCGCGCGACAGTCCCTCCGAGCTGAAGTAGTGCGCCATGGCGCTGGGATTGTTTAGAACGAGCTTATAGAGCTTTCCCGTTTCCAGCTCGAATTTGTCCGGATAAAAGCGCAGGGCATTCGCTTTGTCCCCGAGCTGGACCTTTATCTCGACCGGGGTCTGCGCGGTCAAGTCGCCGGCGGCGAGCGCAGAACCGGAACCTGTTAGACCAACGATCACCGCGAACGTCAAAATGAGATGTGCTGTCTTTATATCATATTCCTCTTGTTGCTCAAACTGAAAACGCGAAGCTAACCTGCCGCCTCCTTTTTGGCGGCCCGTGTTGAGCGCTTGGTCAGGCGAGTGTTGGGAATGAGCTTGATCTCCAGGCGACAACCGACTGCCCGTGCATACTTCTTGAGCGTAGTCAGAGACGGGGCATGCTTCCCCGCAGCTTCCAAACGTGATACCGCACTTTTTGTCGTGCCCATCAACTCTGCAACAGCTTCCTGAGTGAGGCCGAACTTAGAACGAGCGGCAAGCATTTCACGGGTAAGCCGGTATTCTTCTTCCAGATCCTCGTATGCTTTCCTGAACGCTTTCCGTTTCGAGGCCTTTTTGAGGAAAGCCTCATGGTCATGAGAAACGGGTTTATACTTTATATCAGCCATTTCGTACCTCCTTCAATCTTTTCCGGGCAAGGTGCAACTCTTTTTCCGGCGTTTCCTGCGTTTTCTTTACAAAAGCGTGAAGTATGACAATGCGTTGGTCATCGACGTAACAGTATAATGCACGCCCGATGCCTTCACGGCCGCGTGGCCGCAATTCAAAAAGACCCTCGCCCATGGCACGCGAATGCGGCATCCGCAGATTCGGCCCAAACTCCATCAAGAGTTCAGCCAATCGCGCATAATCTGCCAATATACCATCGGGCCAGCTTTCGATGTCGCTTTTGACACGGGCATGGAAGTAATCGATGGTATATTTCATGTTCGGTATGTTAGCAAATTTGATAACCATTGTCAAGCAATCTTGATAGTAATACGGGCGGCGGGGTGCAGTGAAGTCGGTTACTGGATTTTAGCTGCTCCGAAGTATCTTAAGTTGAAAAAGGCCCCTCAACGCCAAAACGCACCCTGGGTGGTGCGGCTGCCTATTATATAATCAATGCATTACGATTTGGTAGCCGCAGGCCTTAGCCTGCGATATTGCTTTTTCAACAGCCTGCTAAGATTTGACCCCACCTACCTTTTGCCCGGCCCTCTTGAGTGACCGGTTAGGCAGCAAATTACAAATGATTCAAATAATGAAGTGCGTTTGCTAGGCTGTTGTCAAAAAATAACATTGGTAAAGTTGCAAGGGTTGATTTTATTGTGACCGGAATAAGGATTTTCTGAAACTCGCGTTGGTGCCTGGATCTCTTGTACACAGCATTGGCCATAATCACCGTATATATAAGTAGAAATGCAAATAAGGGAAGACCATATAGTTCAACTATAATCACCATAGCACCAACAACATCTTGCTTGTACGTAAGACCAACCAAAACAACCAGAGCTGGGTAATAGATAATTAGCGCCCAGAGAGACCTGTTGTATTTGACAATAAGTTTATCAGTCATTGCATATTCAATGTTACCTGGCGTCACGCATGAACCTTGCCGGTGGATCGGTAGAGGGTCAGACCTGTTTTCCTGAAATTATCTCCTCTTTTCCATCCATCACCCCTTCTTCCCCTTCTGGTACGCCCTCGCCTGGTGCATGAAGGCCTCGAGCCGCGTGACGGTCTGGGTGTCCTGCTGGCCCTCGTAGGCGATGGAGAGGAGCGGGATGTTGCCGTGGTCCTCCTGCACCCGCTTGAGCAGCGCCCCGGCGATGGTCCCCGGCATGCACGAGAAGGGCATGACGTTCACGATGCCCGAGACGCCCCGCCCGATGTAATCGATGGCCTTTCCCACGGAGAGGACCGCTTCGCCCTCGAAGGAGTGGTGAAGGTAGGGCAGGGCGCGCCGGAGCGTCGTATCGATGGCCGGCTCGTGCAGGCTCCGGAGGCTGCCGTTGAACCCGCTCATGAGCCGGTGCTCGTCCCGCACCTGCATCCAGTGGGACAGGTGGGCCTTCAGAAGCTCGCGCCAGGAGCGGTTCAGTTTTGCCGACACCTTCGCCGTTTCGTTCAGGTAGAGGAACCACTCCCCGATCGGCGCGACCCAGGCCTCGCCTCCAAGCCGCTCGATCTGTCCGACGACGTCCTCGTTCCCGAAGCGGTTCGCCCGGATGTAGATCTCTCCCACGACGCCGATGACCGGCTTGTTCCGCTCGCCGATCTCCATCGCGGTGAACTCCTCGTACGCCGCCTTCAGCACGGGCAGGGGGTCTTCCCTGCGCTCGATCGATCCCGCCGCGTCGGCGAGCGCTTTCCGGTAGATGCGGTCCGCGGCGCCTTTCTTCTTCTCGTAGGGGCGGTGCTCCCACAAGGCCTTCTGGAGCATGTCAACGCTGACCACGCCGTTCCAGAGCAGACGGAGGAAGTCCTTTCCCACCATGCCGAGCTCGTGGTACATGCCCTCGTCCTGTATGGGCGCGACGATCGGCACCTCGTGCAGGCCCAGGTTGTCAAGCACCAGGCGGTGATACTGGTTGTACTGGCCGAACCGGCAGGGCCCCTTGCCCGAAGGCATGAAGAAGGCGCTGCGGTCTGGATCGAAGTCGCGTAGCCTCGTGGCCTTGATCATGTCGCCCGTGGTGAGCGCCAGAGGATAGCATTCCCGGCCCGAGCAGTTCTGCTTGCCGATGCGGACGGTCTCCGCATCGGACTCGGGCAGGACCTCGGACTCCACGCCGCAGGCGCGAAACGCCGCGGCAAGGGCGTGGGCATGATCGGCCATGGGCGGGAGGAAGACCTTTCTCCGGTGCGGGGCCGCTTTCGAGCGGAGGGAGAAGGACCGGACCGGCTTCGTGCCGTTCACTCCGTTAGAGAAAACCTCCTGCTCATGTCCGCGAATAGTATTCCTTGATGATGGCAGTGCGAAGCCGCCGGTGGCGATAGTGAGGGAAGATTGTTCTCTAACGGAGTTCACGTTCCGGAGGCTGTCGAGGAACGCCTCGATCCGGGTGATCGCTCCGGCGTCGGCGCTGTGCTCGTCGATCTCGAGCTGGAGAAAGGGTTTGCCTACAAGCGCATCCTTGAAGAAATGGGAGATGAACGAGTCCGGCCCGCAGCCGAAATTCGTAATGTACACCGGGTACAGGTTGGGATGGTCCTTGATGTACCGGCCAGCGGCCAGGATCTTCTGACCCGAGCGCCAGTACATGTTCGAGGGGTCCGTGTAATCCGCGTCATGGAGCGGGAGGAAGTCCATCGGGATCGCCTGGACGCCGAGGTCCCGGATCTTGGCGGGAAGGTTCATGTTCATGCCCTGGTCGCAGGTATTGTACGTCCTGCCGATGAGCACCAGCGCCCGTTCGCCCGGCTTGAGGCCCGACAGCGCCTCCCGGCCTTTCTGCTGGACCGCCTTCCCCGCCCGCTCCTGCGCTTCCTGGCCGAGCCGCATTGCGCGTGCGACCACCCGGCTCCCTTTGCCCAGGGCCTTGCCCACCTCCCTGACGCTCGCGGCGAATTGCCTCTCGTTCTGGAGCCGGAGGACCGCTTCGATGACCTTCGTCCCGCCCAACCGGAGTGCGGCCTTTGCCAGGTAGGGAAGCGCCTGGGCATAGGGGCAGGCCTGGGAATACTTGCCGTCCCCGTGGGCCGCGGGGAAGCGGACGAAGCTCGGCAGAAAGAGAACGTCCACCTTTTTATCAACGAGGTCCTGGATGTGCCCAAGCGCGACCTTGGCGGGAAAACAGGTCTCCGCGGCGGAGCTCTCCAGCCCGCGGTTCACCATGGTCCTGCTGGTCCGGTCGGACAGCATGACCGGGAAACCCAGCTCCGTGAAGAAGGTCTGCCAGAAAGGCATCTCGTCGTTCAGATAGAGCATGCGCGGGATGCCGATGACCGGGCCTTCGGCTGCTACGCGCGAGGTGATCGCCGCGGCAATGAGCCGGTCGCGCTGAACGAACAGGTCCGGGATGTGCTCCTCCGTCCCGCTCCGCTTCTTGACATCATATTTTTCGCAGCGGCTTCCATAGAACAGCGGCGCTTCGCCTTCAAAGCTGACGCGCCGGATATCACAGCGGTTCGCGCATTCGGCGCACTGGAAGGTGAACACGGTGTAGGCCCGTTTGGTCAGGTCGAAGCCCTTGAACGAGCTGGGCCTCCCGTTCTGGCTGCGCAGGGCGAGGATGGCCGCGCCGATGGCGCCGGTCACCTCGTGGTGGGGCGGGACGGTGACGGGTTTTCCCGTGACCTTCTCGAAGGCGGAAACAACGGACTTGTTCGCGGCCACGCCGCCCTGGAAGAAGATATGATCGCCCACCTTTTTCCCGGCAACGACCTTGTTCAGGTAGTTCTGGACGATGGAGTAGGCGAGGCCGGCCGTAAGGTCCTGGACGCCCGAGCCCCGGTTCATCCAGTGCACAAGGTCCGACTCGATGAACACCGTGCAGCGGTCGCCGAGATGGCAGGGTGAATCGGAGCAGAACGCCTTGTCGGCGAACTCCTGTTTGATCCGGATGCCGAGCCGCTCGGCCTGCTCCTCGAGGAACGAGCCGGTCCCGGCCGCGCAGGCCTTGTTCATCTCGAAGTCCACCACGGCGCCGTCCCGAAGGCTGATGAACTTCGAGTCCTGGCCGCCGATCTCGAAGATGGTGTCCACGCGGGGATCGATGGCCGCGGCGGCGGTCGCCTGGGCGGTGATCTCGTTCCTGACGATGTCGGCGCCGATCATGTCGCCCGTGAGGTACCGTCCCGAGCCCGTGGTGGCGGCGCCCATGATCCGGACGCGGTGACCGAGCTCGTCCCCTACGTCGGTCAGTCCCTGCTTCACCGCCTCGATGGGCCGTCCGGCTGTGGGCAAATAACGCTTGGAGAGCACGCGCAGCTCGTTGTCGATCACCACCACGTTCGTGGACACGGATCCCACGTCCACGCCGAGGTATGCCTCGATCAGCCCGTCGTCGCCCGGCGCCACGTCCTGGTCCGGGTTCGGCATGATGCGCACGGGCTGGGTAAGAGGATCGTTGCCGCCGCTCACGTCTGTCCGCTCAGTCTCCCGCCAGGTCGTGAGCCCGTCGAGGCCGCGGAAGGGCACCGTCTTCTCCGGATGTTCGATGACCATGATCGCCGCGCCGATGGCGCCGGACGTGCGGAAATGGCCGGGAACGGTCATTGCGCCGTCGGCGAGCTTCAGCACGTCCTGGAACGCCCGGCGCATCCCGGGATTCTCGGCTACACCGCCCAGGAACAGCACGGGCGCTATGAACTTCTTGCCCTTGCCCACGGTGGCCTTGAAGTTCCTGGCCATGGCGTAGCAGAGCCCTGCAACGATATCGTAGTCAGGCGTGGCGATCTGCTGGAGATGGATCATGTCGCTCTTGGCGAAGACGCTGCAGCGGCCTGCGACGGCGGGAGGGGTCTTGGACCGGAGGGCGATGGCGCCGAACTCCTCGATCGTGAGGTTGAGGCGGTGCGCCTGCTGGTCAAGGAAGGAACCCGTGCCCGCGGCACAGGCGGTGTTCATGGAGAAGTCCTCGATCTTGACCCCGCCGCCCTGCTCCTGTCCCAGGGATATGAGCTTGGCGTCCTCGCCGCCCATCTCGATGATGGTCCTGGCCTCGGGCTGGAAAGCGCCGGCGAACGCGGCCTGGCTGAGGATCTCGTTGACGAAGAGCGCGCCCAGGGAAACGGCCACCTGCTTCCCGCCGCTGCCGGTGACGCCGCAGGCGGCGATCCGCCCGTCGGGGAAACGGGATACGAGCAGGTTCAGTTCATCCCGCAGGGTCTTGACCGGATCTCCCTTGATGCGGGTGCAGCTCTCGGCAAGCAGTGACTTTTGTGGATCGAGGATCGCCGTCTTGACGCTGACGGAGCCTATGTCGATCCCAAGAAAGAGGTCTTTGTTCATAGGGTCGGACTCCTCGATGCAACAACTAGAAAAAAAGGATATGGGATGGTTCGGAATGGAACGGCAGTACATTATAGTAGGACGGGACTGGGGTGTCAATCGGACAGATTGGGCGGGGGCAGAAGGCAAAGCATGTACCGCAGAGGACGCAGAGGAAAAGCAGGCGAGGAAGTCAGCACCTTTGAAGTGTTTTATAAGAAAGCTCAAGGAATTTGAATTGGTTCTTAATCAAAAGAATTTCTCTGACGTTACCGTCCTCTGCGTCCCCTGCGGTAAAAAAAGATTTTGGTCTTACGTTCGAGAGGCTTGCTCGCTGCGAACTCCGTATCCCCTGTCCCTGAGGGCGGCAAGGACCGAAGCAAGATGCTCCCTGCTTCTTACCTCAACGGTGAACACGACCTTCGCCTTGCCGATGGCGACGTCGCCGGCCGCCCGGTCATGGGCGACGCTCAGGATGTTCGCCTTGTGCGATCCGATGATCCCGGTAACGGCATGGAGGCTGCCGGCAATATCGTCAATAACGACCGCGAAGACGCCGATCCTGCCGCTCGTCATGAGCCCCTTCAGGATGATCAGGTCGATGAGCGTGAAATCGATGTTCCCGCCGCTGACGATCAGCACGACCCGCTTTCCGCGGTACTGTTCCTTGTTCTCCAGAAGCGCCGCCAGCGGCACGGCACCGGCGCCCTCCACAACCAGCTTCTTCCGCTCGAGGAACAGCAGGATCGCGCGGGCAATGGGGTCCTCGGCCACGGCGAGCATGGCATCCACATGCTTCCCCATCAGCGCCAGCGTCCTCTCCCCGACCTTCCCGACCGCGATGCCGTCGGCGATGGTGTTCTCCGGAACGCGTGAGCATACCCGGTGTTCCCCGAAGGAGACGCAGGCCGAGGTTGCGGCCGCGGCCTGCACGCCGATCATCATCGTTCGGGGAGAAAGGGCCTTTATTGCCGCTGCGGTCCCCGCGATAAGTCCTCCGCCGCCCACCGGCACGAACACCGCATCGATGGCGTCGAGCTCTTCGGCGAGCTCCATCCCTGTCGTCCCCTGGCCCGCAATGACGTCGTCGTCGTCAAAGGGATGGATGAAGACCGCGTCCTTCCGGGAGAGCGCATAGTCCAGCGCGTCGCTGAACTTCTCTCCATGGAGGATGATCTCCGCCCCGTAGCCCCGGGTCGCTTCCTGCTTGATGATCGACGCGGTCTCGGGCATGACGATGGTCGCTCGCTTGCCGAGCTTGCCGGCCGCATAAGCGACGGCCTGGGCATGGTTCCCCATGGAGGCGGCAATGACCCGGTGCTCCGCTATGCGCGTCAGCTTGTTGAAGGCCCCCCGGACCTTGAACGATCCGGTCTTCTGGAGATTCTCGAGCTTGAGGTGGACCTCTGCGCCGGACAGGATGCTGAGGGAGCTGGA
>CAYILT010000106.1:0-10813 GCA_964364055.1 uncultured Nitrospiraceae bacterium
TGGGCGTTGACCTGA
The DNA here is from genome assembly GCA_964364055.1 of uncultured Nitrospiraceae bacterium. GTDB lineage: Bacteria > Nitrospirota > UBA9217 > UBA9217 > UBA9217 > JAAXXJ01. The sequence goes on from CAYILT010000106.1 coordinate 16, forward strand.
TCCTGATGGACGGCGGGGTGCTGCTCGCAAAAAAAGGACAGGACGACACCGGAACCGGGTTCACCAATCTTGAGGGCACTCTCAAGGATTGCCTGGACATGGGAGTCACGGTCTATGCCGACGTTGCTTCACTCAAAGCGCAGCGCGTCGCGTCGAATGACCTTGTTGAAAACGTGAAGTTAGTCGGCAGCAAAGAGATCGCAGGACTGTTGAAAGAAGCAAAAACAACAATGATATTCTAAGGAGGAGGCTGCTATGCTCGTGATGATAAAGAGCGCACCGGATACGACTGATGGAGCACTCGGATTGATCCTTGCGAAGGAAGGCGGGGCAGATCTTGTCCTGCTGCAGAACGGCGTCTATTTTGCTCAGAAGGAGCGGCTGGGGGCTGTTTTGGGCGCAGTGTATGTTCTGGATGACGACAAAAGGCTCAGGGGTCTCAAGGATGCCGAGATGGATGAACGAGTCAAAATTATCGACTACGACAAGCTGACGGACATCATGACCGGCGGCGAGAAGGTCGTCGGGATGTTTTGAAGACAGACAACAGAGGACAGACAACAGAGGACAGATATCGATAACAAGCACAATAATACTTATTGGTTTTAGTCTGTCATCTGTAATCTGACATCTGTCCTCTGAACCAAGGGGAGGAAACCATGGCAAGGATCGTTGTTTTAGGGGGATCGTTCGGGGGATTGACAGCGGCCTTTGAACTCAAGCGGCTGCTCGGCAAAAAAGCGGATGTGACCGTGGTGAGCGATGATGACCTGTTCGTGTTTTTGCCGTCTCTGCCGTGGCTCATCATGGGCTGGCGTAGGCCGGAGGACATCACGCTCAAAGTGAGCGAGATACTCAAACCCAAAGGAATTGATTTCGTCCATGAGGCGGCAAGGCAGGTTGATGCCGAGGCATCGAAGGTCATCACTTCAAAAGGGAAAGAGCTGCCTTATGACTTTCTCGTCATATCAACCGGTCCGCATCTTGCTTTTGACGAAATACCCGGCCTCGGACCGGATAAAGGATATACGGCCTGCACCTTCACGCTCGACCACGCGATCAAGACCGGAGAAACATGGAAACAAGTTCTGGAAAATCCAGGGCCGATAGTCCTCGGCTCATCGCAGTTGGTGAGCTGCTTCGGCCCGTCCTATGAGCTTGCATTCGAAATGGACGCCGAGCTTCGCCGCAGGAAGATGCGTCACAAGGTCCCTATCGTCTATCTCACGTCAGAGCCATACCTTGGTCATATGGGTGTTGGCGGCCTTGGTAAATCAAGGCGATTCATCGAGGACGAGTTCGCCGAGCGGGATATCAAACCGATCGTCAGCCAGGCCATCGAGGAGGTCACGCCGGGAGAGATCAAATTAAAAGACGGTACGAAGCTTCCGTTCAAGCTCGCCATGATCGCGCCGCCGTTCAAGGGCGTTCCCGCTGTCGCGCCCCTCGGGAATCCTCGGGGATTCATCCCGGTGGACAAAAATTACCGGCATACAAAACACAAAAATATATTTGCCATCGGTGTTGCGATAGCGATTGCGCCGCCGGAGGTGACGCCGGTGCCCACGGGCGTTCCGAAGACGGGATTCATGACCGTCAAGATGGCGAAGACCGCCGCCGCGACCATCGAATCTGATGTTACCGGGAAAACCCCGCCCATCGCGGACGAGCTCGGCGTCATCTGTCTCATGGACATGGGAAACACCGCTGCTTTCATGAAGGCGTACCCAGTCCTCCCGCCTAGACAAAGCTCTTACACAAAGAAGGCGATCTGGGCGAAATGGATGAAGCTCGGATTTGAAAGATACTTCTTGTGGAAGATGAAAAGTGGGTTGAGCCAGCTGCCATGAAGAATAAAGAATTCTACGAGTTACATGCTGACTTCTGCAAGACCTTCACAAACCCGAAACGGGTCCAGATTCTGGACCTCCTGAGGGATGGTGAGTTTACTGTAACCGAGATTCAGAAAAAAATCGGCATCGCGAAGGCCCATACGTCGCTGATGTTGAACTTCATGCGGGTGAAAAACGTTCTTAAAACGAGAAGGGCCGGCACGAACGTCTACTACAGTATTGCAGACGAAAAGATCGCACATGCCTGTGTCGTTATGCAGGAAGCACTTGCCGGTATGATGGGGAAGATGCCAAGGGCAAGAACCGTAAGGGAAGGGAGAATTCAATGACAAAGATTGTCAAAAATGTATCGATCATGTGCTTTCACGAGGAGCTCTGTCAGGTCTATAACGCGCTTATGACCGCGCTGAGTCTTCTACGCGAAGGATCGAAGGTCACGATGTTCTTCGGTTCACGGGGCATCAATGCAGTGCACAAGGAAAAGGTGAAGGACCTCAAATGCCTGCCTGACCAGCCGAAGGAAGAGGGCGATGCGGTGATGAAGAAGATGGAGGAGATGAACCTGCCGAGCGTGGAAGACCTGTTCTTCATGCTGATCGCCGAGGGCGGGACCGTTCTTGCCTGTCCCTTGAACGTCTCACTGTTCAATATCTCTCCAAAGCAGTTGATTGATGGCGTGAAGGTCGCTGATCCGGCGAAGTACTACAAAGAAACCGTGATTCCGGCTGATATGAATCTGACTTTTTAGTGTAGATACATGCAAGTATCGTTATTCTTGTATTTAAATTGCAGGAGGTGCGCATGAAAAGATTTTCTTTGGTAGAATTCTCGGTCGACCACCCGAAGCTTATTGTTGCTCTGTCGATCATTCTCACGCTCCTCTTCCTGACCCAGTTCCCGAAAGTGAGGACGGACACAAACCCCAAGAATATGCTGCCGCCCACGTCGGACGTGCGGGTCTGGAACGATGAAGTTGAAAAGACCTTCGGCCTGTACGAAGACATGATCGTCCTCGGCATCCAGAACGAGAAGGGCATCCTGAATCCCGTCACGCTCGGCAAGATACAGCGGATCACCGACGAGATCCTGAAGATCAGGGGCGTAGCGGCCCGGGACGTATCGAGTTTCACGACCATCGACAACGTTACGGTCGAGGGCGAGACATTGAAGGTCAGCCCCCTCATGACCACGGTGCCGAAGACGGACAAAGAGATGGCCCTCATGCGGAAGATGCTTTTCGAAAATCCGCTCTTTGTCGACCGCATTATATCAAAGGACGGTAAGACCACGGCGATCTATGTTCCGCTCGAAAAGGGCGGGAACGGAAAGGAGATTGCGGACAAGATCAGGGAGATCGTCAAGAAAGAAAAGGGTGACGAGAACTATTACGTTGCCGGCGATCCCGTGGCGCGGGACACCTTCGGCGCTGACATGTTCAAACTCATGGCAGTGTTCGCGCCCATAGCAGGAATGGTCATGCTGCTGGTCCGGTTTCTCATGTTCAAGGACCTGTTCCTTTCGATCACGCTGATGATGGACGCAATGATCAGCATTGTCTGGAGCATGGGACTTCTGATCGCGCTCGGCTTTCCCATACACATTATGAGTTCAATGGCCCCCGTGTTCCTTATGGCCATCGCAACGGACAGCATGCACATATTCAATGAATTCTATTTCCGCTTTCGCGAAAAGAAGGACAAGCGGGCCGCGATCATCGCGACCATGAATGCCGTAAGCAGGCCCGTTCGCAATACCGCCCTGGCGACGGCCGCGGGTTTCGGCGTGTTGCTGTTCATGAACATCATTCCGGTCAAGGTCTTCGGCGGACTTGTTGCGTTCGGGACGATCGCTCTCCGGGTTTTGAGCTTCAGTTTCATTCCCGCCATGTTCACCTTTGTGAAAGAGGAAAAGATCGAGAAGATAGCGCAGTCTGAAGACATCAGCGCGGGCGGGATGTCGTCGTTCCTGAGGAAGCTCGCGGGCATCGGCATTCATAAACCCCTGACGACCGTTCTCGTCGGCGTTGTTCTCGTTATTGCGGCGGTCATCGGCATATCGAAAACAGTCGTCAATAATAATCTCGTAGAGTGGTTCAAGAAGGGCAGCGACGTGCGCGTCGCCGACACGGTCATGAACAAGGCCCTGGGCGGAACCTCGCTCGGCTATATCGTCGCGATCTCCGACAAGGACGATTACATAAAAACACCCGAGGCCATGCGCTACATCGAAGGACTTCAGCGACGCCTGGAAAAACTTCCGGTTGTGGGCAAGACGACCTCTGTCGTGGATTACGTGAAGAGGATCAACCGAGTGCTTCATAACGATAATCCGAAGTACGACGCCGTCCCTGAGAACAAGGAGATGATCGGCCAGTATCTGTTCATCTTCGCCATGTCGGCAAAGCCTTCCGACCTCGACAATGTTGCGGATTATCCTTTCCGCAAAGCCAATATCTGGGTGCAGCTCAAGACGTGGGATGCCAAGGCGATGGTATCGGTCATCGCAGCGGTTAATGACTACCGGAAGGAGAACGCAACTCCCCTGGAGTTCAAGCCCGCCGGTATCGCGTACTTCAACCTGGTCTGGAACCATGAGGTCCTTTGGGACATGGTAAAAGGCCTGATCCTGGCCCTTATCGCCGTGTTCGCGATCCTTGCGTACGACTTTCGCTCCATCAAATGGGCGATGATCGGCTATATCCCGCTCCTGTTCACGATCCTTCTCATTTACGGTGTCGTCGGGTTCGTCGGGAAGGATTTCGATATGCCGATCTCGGTCATGAGCTGCCTCTCTCTCGGCATGGCTGTTGACTTCGCCATCCATTTTGTCAGCAGGCTGCGGCAGCGAATGAAAGAGACGCCAGGCGAATCATTAACCGACGCCCTTCTCTGGACCGCTGCTCGGCCAGGCAAGGGCATCATGCGGAACGCGATCCTTTTCGCCGCAGCCTTTGCGGTCATGCTCTTCGCGCCGCTCACGCCGTATATCACCGTGGGCGCGTTCATCGTGAGCATGATGCTGCTGAGCGCGTTGATGACGATACTTTATCTGCCCGCCCTCATTACGTTGACGCAGGGCTGGCTTTTCAAGGGAGGGGTACGATGAAAAGAATATTCATAATAGCGGCAGTACTGATTACGGTCATTCTGGTTTCAGGACGTGTACATGCTATGACCGCCGATGAGATCATGAAGAAGTCACAGGCGGCCTTTCTCTACCCCGGCGCTGATCTCAAAGCGCGGGTCTTGATGAAGCTTATCAGCAAAGGCGGTCAGGAGCGGGTACGCGAGATGATGATGCTCAGGAAGAACTACGGCGGGCCAGGCGGCGAACAGAAGTATTTCATGTATTTCTTTCAGCCCGCTGACGTGCGGAACATGACGTTTATGGTCTACAAATATCCCGGCAAGGACGCTGACAGGTGGCTCTTTGTCCCCGCCATCAACATGGTCAGGCGTATCGCGGCGCAGGACAAGCGGTCGAGTTTCGTGGGTTCCGATTTCACCTACGAGGACATTTCCGGCAGGAACCTGGAGGATGATGCCCATGCTGTCGTGAAAGAAGAAAAAATCGAGAAACGAGACTGCACGGTAATAAAGAGCACTCCCAAGGCGGCGGAGATGGAGTACAGCTACAAGCTCTCATGGATAGATAAAACGACCTTTTTGCCGATCAAGGAAGAGTATTACGACAAGAGGGGCGAGTTGTATAAGGTCTTCAACGCGGACGAGATTAAGGACGTAAAGGGCCATCCCACGATCACCAAGCGCTCGATGAAAAACCTGTTGAGCGGACACACGACCGAAGTGTCGTATCTCAAGGCGGACTATAATGCCGGAATTGAGGACAGTCTTTTCACCGAGCGGTATCTCAAGCAGCCGCCGAAGAGGTGGATTGAATGAAGAAGGATCAGACAACAGAGGACAGGTGTCAGATGGCAGACTGGGGCAGGGCGTTTGTCTTAAGTCTGTGCTCTGTCTTCTGTATTCTGTCATCTGCCACTGCATGGGCAGCCGATGTTTCCCTGCACGGTTTCGTGCAGGGAAATTATTCACTGAATACGGCTGGAGATAATCCCGACGGCAAGGATTTCAAGTGGTCCGAGGAGCGCGCACAGGTGAAGCTTGAGGCTACAGCTGATCCGTTCCGCCTGTTCATCAAAGGTGACGCCTTTCACGATAATATCGACAAACACTCCATGCTCGAATTGCGGGAGGGCTATGCCGACTACACCTCGGAGAAGTGGGACTCGCGCATCGGCAGGCAGGTCATAACCTGGGGCGTAGGCGACCTGCTGTTCATCAATGATGTCTTCCCCAAGGATTATGAAGCGTTCTTCTCCGGCAGGCCCATGGAATATTTGAAAAAGGGCATTGACGGCGCGAAGGTCGGCATCTATCCTGGATTCGTGTCAATCGAACTCATTGCCATCCCGTATTTCGAGCCGAACAATTATCCTGATCCGAACAGGTTCTGGATGTATGATCCCTTGCCCGGCATTACCAGCCGTGAAACACAAGATCCGTACAGAGACTTAAGAAAAACAGAGACGGCGTTGCGTATATACCGCGATGTCGCTGGGTTCGATACGTCCTTATATTACTATCGCGGCTTCTCACGACAGCCATCGATGAGGCCGGACAATCCACTTGCGCCGACCAAACTCACATTGTTTTACCCGGAGCTTTCCGTTTACGGCGCGAGCATTCAGGGCAGGGCATTGGACGGAGTCCTGAGTTTTGAAACAGGTTACTGCGCTTCTCGCCAGGACCCGCACGGTACGGACCCGATGATACCCAACTCTCAGGCGCGATATTTGATCGGATATCAGAGGCAGCTCTGGGAGGACTTTACCATCGGGATACAGTATTACGGCGAATACATGGAGGATTACTCCTCATACGTTCAAAATCTGCCGCCCGGTTTTCCACAGGAAAAGCGACTTCACCAGCTTGCCTCCATACGAATTATGCAGTTTCTGATCCATCAGACACTGAAGCTCTCTTTCTTCGCGCTATACGGTCTATCGGATGGAGATTATCTGCTGAATCCCGAGGTGAAGTATAACCTCACAGACTCCATCTGGATTGCAGTGGGAGGAAATGTCTTCGGCGGTGGCAAAACATGGAGCCAGTTTGGACAATTCGCGAAGGACGATAATGTTTATACGCAGATGAGATATGAATTCTGATCTCGGCACCGAGAATATTTTGAGAAAATCGATTTTAATGGAAGATTCAGGCCCTGTAAACATAAAGCATCCCGGTTAATAAGAGCACCATTATGCCCAGAAGAAAGTTGATCTTCACCAGATTCAGGGATAATGTTTGTAGCTGCTGAACTTTTTCAGGATGGCCTCCTTCCGGCGACAACCGTGCTATCCCCGGAGTCAGGATCAATCCCCGGTAAAAATGAATGCTTGTCATTATTACTACGAGCAGTATCTTTACAACAAGCGACTGCGCCCGCGGGCCGGAAAGTCCGTTGGGACAGGCAAAATCATGAGAAGCGATACTCATGATGATGCCGCTTGAGATGATCAGAAAAATGCTGATATTTGCCAGAGGAACAAAACGTTTGCTCAGAGGCCCCATGATTTTACCCGGTTGGTCAAGAATTTTCCCCGCAACCGGGAGGGCAACATACAAAATAAAAAAAATTCCTCCGATCCAGACAACTGCCGATAAAAGATGCACCCACGCAGTTACCGTCAACAATAATCTGTCCATTTCATCATCCTCCTGTAGAATTTCGTGGGGAGAATTTCATCTCCCCACGAATTTTTACCGCCTACTTCCTCTCCTTCATGGGGGGAACGCACCCGCAACCACAGCCGCAGCTTGATGCCTTGGTTTCTTTTTCAATTTTCTCTGCGGTTGCGTTCTTCTCTGTCGTGTTTGCCATAATCAGTCACCTCCTTCCGCGGCGATAGCCGTTGACTCCAGATTTTTATTGACTGTGTTGAGTTCGGATTCCAGGTTATTTTTATACTCATTTAACCGTGTAAGAAGTTCTTTTTTACTGAGAAGCCTGTCGTCAATCAAGGGTCCACAAATGCACTTGCTTTTTAACCGGATCAATTCGCCATCCTGACACATTGCCGTTGCCCTCCTATTTTAGTTTATTAGTATATACTTATATAAATTCGCAAAAAAAATCACGGCTTCTTTTTTTCCAGTTCTGCGATCTTCTTTTCAACCTGCTTCAACTCGCTTTCTATCCGATTTTTAAATTTAAGTAAAACTTCTTTTGGCTCCGAGATCTGTTTTCCCTTGCCGAGTTCACAGCCACAGGTGCAGATTTTTACTAATTCCTGCTGGCATTTGTCGAGATTGACTCTATTTAGTGAATAAAAAATATGATATCCTTTTCTCTCATCTGTAACCAAACCAGCCTGTTTTAATACACGAAGATGTTGAGAAACAGCAGATTGGGTGACCCCCAATGCATCGGCCATTGTATTAACGGACAATGGTCCTGCCTTGAGTAGTTCAATAATTTTTATTCTGGTTTCTACTGAGAAAACCTTAAATGCTTCCGCTTCAATTTTCACGTTCACACCTATAAGTATATTAGTAATTACTTATATACTCTAAATAATATAAAGTCAAGTGATTTTTTCAATCACAAAACGCTCATAACACCTATCGCACTTTAAGAGGGCTGTCGCCCTGCTTTTCATCAATGATGTGTTTCACTAAGGACTACAAAGCATTTTTTTCAGGGAGACCGCTGGAATACCTGAAGAATGGATTATGCTGAATACGGGAACAGTCTACCCCCCGGTTTCCCCCAGGAGAAGCGTCTCCATCAGATTGCCTCGCTGCGGCTTACGCAATTTCTGATACACCAGACTCTGAAGCTCTCTTTCTTCGCGTTATACGGTCTATCGGATGGAGATTATCTGCTGAATCCCGAGGTGAAGTACAACCTTACGGATTCCATCTGGGTCGCTGTCGGAGGTAATGTGTTCGGCGGCGGCAAGCTGTGGAGCCAGTTTGGACAGTTTGCTGATAATGACAATGTCTATGTGCAAGCGAGATATGAGTTTTAATTGGTGGTTTCTCATGTAATAAGGGGTGGGTTTTGTCTTGATAATTCCCTGTTCGCATGATATGCTTTTTCATCTCTGAAGGTCAGTTCTGACTGAAGAGAATTGCGCACCATAATCCGATACTGCTGGAGGTGGGCTGTGATCGACAAAATCGTACGAGTGCTCCTGTGTTTTGCGTTTTTCGGTGTGTCGCTGGCGAATGCGGAACAGTATCCGTCAAGAGTGATCACCATCGTCGTGCCGTTCTCCGCGGGCGGTCCAACGGACACGTCCGCACGTTTGCTCGGTCAGACGATGGGCGCCGCGCTGAAGACCCAGATGATCGTGGAGAATGTGGCCGGCGCCGGAGGCACGATCGCCGCCGCACGGGTGGCCGGTTCCCCTCCCGACGGGTACACGGTCTTTTTCCACCATATCGGTTTTTCCACCGCACCGTCCCTCTATCGCAAGCTGCCTTATGATACGATCCGTGATTTTGAGCCCATCGGCCTGATCGGCGATGTGGCGATGACACTGGTCGCGCGGAAGGATTTTCCGGCCAAGGACCTCAAGGAATTGGTCACGTACGTCAAAGCCAATAAGGAGAAGGTCAATCTGGCCAACGCCGGACTGGGCGCAGCCTCGCACTTGTGCGGCATGCTCTTCATGACGGCGATCCAGACGGAGTTCACCACCATTCCCTATAAAGGCACGGGCCCGGCAATGAACGACCTTCTCGGAGGCCAGGTGGACTTCATGTGTGACCAGACCTCCAACACCATCAGCCAGATCAAGGCCGGCAAGATCAAGGTCTACGGGGTGACGACGAAGACACGGGTGGCCGCGCTGCCCGACGTACCGACGCTGCAGGAAGCCGGATTGCCGGGCTTTGAGGTTTCCGTGTGGCAAGGCCTGTACGTGCCAAAGGGGACGCCGAAGGCGGTCATTGACACGCTCGTCAAGGCCCTGCAGACGGCGCTGGCCGATCCTGCGCTGAGGAAGCGTTTCGAAGAACTGGGGACCGAACCAGCCTCGAAAGAGAGCGCCACCCCCGAGGCATTGCGTAAGCACCTCAAGTCTGAAATTGACAAATGGGCTCCGATCATCAAGAAGGCCGGGGTCTACGCCGACTGAGCGGGACTATTTCGCTGCTGCAGAGGCCGGGAGTTGATCCCGGCCTCACTTTTATCACCATGCTTGTGCGTACGACACGGTATCCCTGCCACCTCTGAGCGCGGGAATGCGTGCTCTGAATTTCCCGTGGGATACACCTGAAGGCCGGGGACGCAGGTCAGCCGTATGAAGGTTTTGCGGACCATGCCCCGTTCCTCTTCTCCTGGAGAATGCCTTGACCTCACTCACTCGCAATACCAAGGATTTCTGGACCGGCATCATCTATATCGCTTTCGGAACGGCTACGATCATCATCGCCCGTGACTACGGGATGGGTACCGCCCTCAAATGGGTCCCGCCTATTTCCCCGCGGTTCTCAGCGGACTGCTTATCCTGATCGGGATCAGTTCTCTTATCCGCTCGTTCATCCAGCCGGGCAGCCCCATAAGCAGGTACGCGTTCAAGGGACTTCTGCTGGTCACTGCTTCGACGCTCCTGTTCGGCCTTATCGTCCGGGGCGCCGGTCTTGTAATCGCGCTGCCGCTGCTGGTGATCATCAGTTCTTATGCCAGCAATCAGTTCCGCTGGAAGCATTCACTCGCCATGGCCGCTGGGCTCACGGTGTTCTGTGTTGTGATATTCCTGAAGGGTTTGGGAGTGCCGCTTCCAATTCTGGGATCATGGTTCGGCAGGTAACCGGTAAACCATCTCAAGGGAACCTATGGAACTTCTTGCAAACCTCGGCTTAGCCCATGTTTAACACTATCAAAAATAAATCTATCCATTACACGGTGTTACA
>CAYILT010000107.1:0-10768 GCA_964364055.1 uncultured Nitrospiraceae bacterium
GCATCGATAGCACTTGCCGATGGAATGGCTGTGATCGTCCGTCTTGCCGAGATACCCCTGTTCCTTGAGCAGTTCCACGACCATCCCGCGCGCTTTTTTGGCGGGCTTGCCAGCGATCTGGCGGAGCACCTCGGGAAGCACGTCCGGGATGTCGGTCAGGATCTCGGCTTTGTCATTCAGCATCTTTATCCGGAGGAGCTCTGGGTCCTGCCGCAAACCGGCCTCATAATCATTAAAGTCGTGGGCAGGCGTGACCTTCACGGCCCCGGTGCCGAACTCAAGATCAACAAGGATGGAGTCGCCCACGATGGGGATCTTTCTGTTCGTGAGCGGAAGATCAACGGTCCTGCCGATCAGGTCCTTGTAGCGGGGGTCCAATGGGTGCACAGCCACTGCCGTATCACCCAGCATGGTCTCGGGTCGCGTGGTGGCAACGGTGAGTCGGACCGAATGGTCATGGCTCAGCGGATAGGAAATATGGTAGAGCTTGCCCTTTTCGTCCTCGTGCTCCACTTCGATATCGGAAAGCGCCGTGTGGCAGCGGGGGCACCAGTTGATGAGCCGCTCGCCGCGGTAGATGAGACCTTCCTCATGGAGCCTGACAAAGACCTCCCGGACCGCCTTTGACAGCCCTTCATCCATGGTAAACCGTTCGCGGTCCCAGTCGCAGGACGCGCCGAGCCGCTTGAGCTGGCCGATGATCCGTCCGCCGTATTCCTTTTTCCACTCCCAGACGTTCTCGATGAACTTCTCCCGTCCCATTGCGTGACGGTCGATGTTCTCTTTCGCAAGCATGCGCTCTACCACGTTCTGTGTCGCGATGCCGGCGTGGTCCGTGCCGGGGACCCAGAGCGTGTTCCTGCCGGACATGCGCATCCACCGGGCAAGGATGTCCTGGAGCGTGGCGTTCAGCGCGTGGCCGATGTGGAGCTGTCCGGTGACATTGGGCGGCGGGATAACGATGGAATAATGCGGGCTTGTCGCGTTCTCATCTGCATGAAAATACTTCTTCTGAAGCCAGAAGTCGTACCAGGTCTCTTCGACCGATTTCGGCTCATAGGATTTTGATAGTTCGTTCAGGGACATCAACCAACTCCTTCATGCTGAAGCTCCCTGCAGCAAACTGCAGGGACTCTTCGATCCTCAAGGTAATATTTATTCTAATCGCTCGCTATCCCCGGCTTCGGGGAGTGCGCTCGTTTCTGAATTCACATCGTTAACACATGATCGCCGGTACTGACGTTTCAGTTAGAGAATGGGCGAATCTAACGTGTCTCTTTTGCTGCTGCGTCCTCCCCGGGACACCGGTGATACAATAAAAAGAGGGGAACATGTCCCCTCAGGTTGTCTGCAAAATATCAAATCCCGGACCGTATCAAAAAATAACCCCCACGCTGGTTTTGAGCTTGTCCGTTGATGCGGGAAATATATTTATGATGAATCTTTTATTTTTCCGCCTTCAGCCGCTCGATCTCTTCCCTGATCAGACGTTCGGCCAGGTCGGGAATGACCTCCCACGCCACCCGCTCCAGGATCTCTCTCGCAGCCTTCTCGATGGCTTCCCGGGCAACGCCCTTGAGCATTTCGTCGGATACTTCTGGAGCACGGGACGGCGTGCTGAAGGGCTGTCCGGGTTCGCGCGCGGCTACGGGCCGCGATGCCGGCGCCGCCGGCGCCTTGACTACGGGCGGCGTATAGACGTAATCTTCATGGGAGGCCCTCGATGCCATGTCGAGGGATTCAAAGCTCACGATATCAGGATGTCTGGCGGAGGCGCCTTCCGCATCCTCGGCAAGCCCGAGCCCTTCGCGCATTTCGTCCATCGCTTTTTGACCGACAGGCAGGGCCTTCTCTTCTTCCGTTGACAGCGGCGCCCCAAATTCGAACGAAGGCATTTCGGCCGGCTCCGCCGGCCGGGTCTCCCTCGCAGCGGTTGTTCCTCCGCCCTCTTCGGCGGGAGACCGTTCCCGGCCAAACAACTGGTTCGTGTCGAAGGCATCAGGAGCGGGCTGCTCGGATTCTACCTCAGGCTCAACCTCAAACTCCGGCTCGACCTCGAATGTCTCCTCTTCGACCTTCTCCTCTTTTGGAAGGGCAGGTGCTGTCCGGGTTATGCGTACCGCCGGTTGCGTCGGCGCCGCAGCTGTCTTAGGCGACAGGGGTGCAACCGGCGCCGCCTTTTGGACTGCCGCGGCAACTGCGGGAGACGGTGGTGTGCCGGCCGGCGCCCCGGTGAGCGCTTTCTTCACCTTGCCGATAAGGTCCTGGGACTCGAACGGCTTGGCGATGGTGTCCACGATACCCGCCTGCTTCCCCTTGCCGGCATCATACACGTCGTCCCGGGAAAGCATCAGGATGACCGGGACCTTTGCGAGGGCAGGGGTTTCCTTCAGACGGCCGGCGAAACGGTAGCCATCGATGCGAGGCAGGTCCACATCGGCAAGGATAACGTCAGGTACGATGCGGGACGCCTCTCCCAGGGCCGTGTCTCCGTCGCTGACACACGCCACCTCATATTCTTTTCCCGAGAACAGCATCTCAACCACTTTTTGGATCGTGATGCTTTTATCTGCAAGTAGTATTTTAACCGGCATGGAACAACCTTTCGAGGTTCAGCAGTGTGATTTCCTGGTCGTCGTCGACTTGTATTCCTTTGACCAGCTTCATATCGATGCTTTTGCTCCCGGCGGGCGGCTCCTTCGGGTCCTCAAGACGCGCCATCTTCACGACGCTGTCCACGGTTATGCCGAACGGTTTGCCGCCTTCCTCGAGCAGAATGATGCTCTGTCCTTTTCGCAGTTCATCGCCCCCCGGTGCGTGTGCGGTGAACCCGATAGGCCCCATCCGGGAAAGACCCAGTACCTGGGCCAGGTGGAACACGGGATAGATAACCCCCCGATACTCCATGACGCCTTCGATATAAGAATAGGCCAGCGGAACAGGGCGTGAACGGCGCCAGGGCAGGATCTCGATGGCCCCCTGCAGCTTGACGCCGAGGAGCCGCTCCGCGATCCGAAACAACAGATAGTTATTCATCATGGCAGCAGCCCGTCCTCGTTCAGGAGGACAACCAGGTCCTCCCGGTTCCGCAGGATGCCGGCATAGTAATTCAGGCTGGGATTCAGCACGCCCCGCGGCATGGGAACAGGCTTCTGCGTTGTCTCCAGAAGCTCTTTTGCCGTGTCAACCAACAGCCCCAGAACACCCTTGCTGCTTTTCACGACGATGAGACCGCCGCCGGGATTCCCCGGCAGTTTCAGGACTTTTTTCAAATTGACCACCGGGATCATTTTGCCCCGGTAATCGAGTTTCCCTTCAAAGATCTCCGATAGCTTCTGGTCCTTCTGAATATTCCTCGCAACGGTGATCTCCAGGAGGCTGGTGATCGGAATGGCAAAGCTTTCGCCTTCGAGCGATACAATGAGAAATCGTGTTTTATCGTCCATAGGGATGCCCGGTGACTATGCGCGTGACGCCAGGGCGGCGCTGCTCAGGAGCTTCTTTAGCGCTTCGATCATTTCCTGCTCTTCGAAGGGTTTCACGAGATAGTCCTGGGCCCCCATGTCGATAGCCTTCTGCCGGTGCTTCTCGCCCGCTCGCGAGGTAAGCACGATAATAGGAATGTTCATGAACACGGGGTTGCGCTTCATTTCGGCCATGAGATCATAACCATGCATGACCGGCATCTCGAGGTCCGTGACCACCGCATCAACCTTCGTCTTGCCCAGCACCTCAAGTGCGTTCATGCCGTCGGTCGCGGTCTCCACTTCATAGCCGCTTCGATCGAGGAAGCGCTGAACATATTTTCGTATGCTGATGGAGTCGTCCACTACCAGAACGCGCGGCTTGCGCCGTGCCGTGTCCGCTGCGGCCGATTCCCGCCCGCCGATATAGCTCGTCTTGGTGCTGATGGTCTCCTCGCCAAAAAGGTGCGCAACATTTAAAATAAGACGAACGTCGCCTTCGCCGGAGATCGTTGCCCCGGAGAACATCCGCACGTTCTTCAGGTACTCTCCGAGGGACTTCACCACGATCTCTTCCCGGCCGGCAATGTCCTCCACCATGAGGGCGACCCGCTTCTCCGCAAGGACGAGGATCAGGGTGGGATAGCGATAGTCCTCTCCCTTCTTCGGGAGTTTGCCTGCCGCGAGAAGGGTGTTCAGACGCATGAGGCGCATGAGGGTCCCGCGGAGGTTCACCATCTCCTCGCCGGCGGCCCGCTGGATGTCCTTGTCGGAGAACCGCGTGGTCTCCTCCACGAGGTTCATGGGAATGGCAACCTCCTGGTCCTTCACCTTGACGATCAGCGCCTGGGCGATGGCCAGGGTGAGCGGCAGCCTGATGATGAACCGGGTACCGACATTTTTTTCCGTCTTGATCTCGATGCGTCCGTTGATCTTCCCGAGCTGGGTCGTCACAACGTCCATGCCCACGCCCCGGCCGGACACCTTGCCGACCGCGGCGGCGGTGGAAAAACCCGCGCGGAAAATAAGGTTCAGAGCATCGGCATCGGACATCGACTTCGCTTCACCCTGCGTAATAAACCTTTTCTCCACCGCTGAGCGCCGCAGCTGCTCCGGGTCCATACCGCGGCCGTCATCCTCGATCTGGAGCACAATACTGCTCCCGTCGTGCCGCGCTGAAAGGATGAGCGCCCCGCTCGGGTCCTTCCCGTTCCGCGTGCGCTCCTCAGGTCCTTCGATCCCGTGGGAGATGGCGTTCCGCACCATGTGCATCAGAGGATCGGAGATGATCTCGAAGATCGTCTTGTCGATCTTGGTGTCCCCGCCCGTCACCACCAGATTGATCTTCTTGTTCTCTGACTGGGCCATGTCGCGCACCGGCCGCTGGAACAGCTGAAAAAGGCGGTCCATCTCCACCATGCGCGCCATGGTGATCTCGTTCTGGAGGTTGGAGGTGATGGTGGAGATCCTGGACGTATCAAGCTCGAAGGAGTCAAAGAAACCGGAAAACTCCATCATGATCTCGTTGGTGTCGTTCGTGATCTCCGTCAGTTTGCGCGAAAGCAGATTAAAATCGTCATACCGGTCAAATTCCAGCTCAAAGAAATCTCCCGGCTGCTCGGCCGGGCGTTGCTCTGGGCCTGCCGGAGCCGGAGCCTGGAAATTCATGGTGTATTCATACTTCTCCTCGAATTTCCGGATCTCATAGAGCAGACGGTTCTGGCTGAAAGTAAGTTCATCACGAAGGGATTTGATAAGGTCCACCTGGCGGGTGAGCTTGTTGCGGTTCACCACCATCTCGCCCACGAGGTTCATGAGATTATCGAGCCGTTCGATATTGACCCGGATGAACTGTTTCTCGATATCGGGGGCGTCCGCGGCTCGCCTGCCGATGCCGCGCTTCTCCACGACACCCGCCCGTTTGGCATCTTCAATCTCCTGCTGGAGCGGCGCTTCCGCGGCCGCTTCAATGGCCGCGGCATCAGCGGCCGCTTGTGCCGCTGACGGCCTCGGTGGTGCGGGGAGCGGCGGCGCCGCCTTTTTCGGGGCAGACACCGGCGCCTTCGGCATGGCGGTTTTTCCCGGCCCGGGTGACTCCCCCGCTTCCTCGGCGAACGCCTTCTCCCATGCCATGTCAAGTTCTTCCTTCGAAGGAAGGGACGCGGGTTTCTCAGGCGCCTTGGCAGCAGGCGGCGCAGATACGGGTACGGGAGACGCAGGCGGCGCTGCGGCAGGCGTGGACTTCTCTAGAGGTGCTGCTCCCGGTGCCAGTTGTGATGGTGATGGGGCGGCTCCGCCGCGGAGGGTATCGACAAGGCTCGCGTAGGACTGGGTTATGTTCTCGATGATAAGCGGATCTTCAGGCTTCTTGGACGCGATCCCGTCAACCATGAGCTTCACGGCATCGACGCTGTCAAAGAGAAAATTCAGCGTTTCACGGGTGATGGGGATGGACCCGGAGCGGAAGAGACCGAGCATGTCCTCGGACTTATGCCCCACATCGCTGATCCCCTGGAAGCCCATCATGGCGGCGGACCCTTTGAGCGTGTGCGCCGCGCGGAAAAGCTCGTCAATGACCTCGCGATTCGTCGGATCCTTTTCGAGGGCGAGCAGTCCCGCGTTGAGGTTCTGAATGTGCTCGCTGGCCTCAATCAGGAAGAATTCAATTATGCCGGATTTGTCGAGGAAGCCTGCCATAGGGTCTATTCAACGAAGCCCAGTTTGATCTCCTCATCACTGGTGGTCACTTCCGCGGCAAGCTGCGGATAGCTGCCCTCCATGACGGGGAGTCCTCCTTCAGCGGCTGGCTGCTCCTTGCCCAGTTTGAACCGGCCGATCGCGACGGTGAGCCTTGTCGAAAGTTCGGCCAGTTTGCCGATGGTCTCCACGGTATCGCGAACGCCGACCGTGGTTTCCTGCGTAAGTTTGGAAATGCTGTCCATGGAGGTCACGATGCCCTCCGAAACCTTCACCTGGTTCACGGCGGAATTGGTGATGTCCGTCACCAGACCGGAGGTCTGCTTAACGATCTGTTCGATCTCGCGGAGGGCGGCGCCCGCCTGGTCGGCAAGCTTCGTCCCTTCCTCCACTTCGCGGGTCCCTTCTTCCATGACCGTCACGGCCTCGCTGGTCTCCACCTGAATGCCCTTGATGAGGCTGGTGATGTCCTTGGTCGCGCGGGCTGCGCGTTCGGCCAGCTTCCGCACTTCGTCGGCAACCACGGCAAAGCCCCTGCCCTGCTCTCCGGCGCGGGCCGCTTCGATCGCGGCGTTCAAGGCCAGCAAGTTCGTCTGGGTGGCGATCTCGTTGATCACCTCGATGATGGCGCCGATCTCGAGGGAGCGCTCACCAAGTCCCTTGATCTTCTTTCCGGTGGTCTGCACCGCGGCGCGGATCCGCTGCATACCCTTGATCGTCTCCGCCACGGAGGTGCCGCCCTTCACGGCGGCCTGAGTGGCCCGGAGGGATGCCTGGGTGGCAGCCTCCGCGTTCTCCGCCATGCGCTGGATCGTATGGGACATCTCGTTCACCGCGCCCGATGCTCCCTGGATCTGGGCTGTCTGCTGCTCGGCACCCCGTCGCATGCGCTCGGACGCCTTCAGGATGTCGCTGGTGGAATGCTGGATCTCACTTGCCACATCGCTCGCCTGTGAGACGAGCGCCGTAAGACCGTTGATCATGAGGTTGAATGCGTCCGCCACCGACCCCAGTGCGTCGGCGGTCACTTCCGCCTTGACCGTCAGGTCTCCTTCCGCGGCGCCGCTCACAATGGAAAGGAGGTCCATGACCTGGTGCTGCATCTTATCCCGGTCGGATTCGGTCTGTACCAGACCCTGAAGCCGGTCGATGGTGGTATTAAGCGTTGTTCCCAGCTGGCCAAGCTCGTCGCTGGATTTCACGCTGGCTTTTTTCGAAAGATCGCCGCGCCCGAGGGCCTCGGACACCTCCATGAGGTCCCTCACTGGTGCGATGATCATGGCGACGATAATGATCGTGAGTATGGCCAGGACCAGAAGGCCTCCGGCGCCGACGTACAGGATGTTCAGAAGGATATTCCGGATGTTCAGCTTGATCTGGGTGATGTTGAGGCCGATATGAATACTGCCCAGGGCGCCGCCGCCGACGGGAGAGGCGATGTCCGTCACCTCGATCACCGTGTCCTTGAGCAATAAGTTGGCGTTCTCCGTGCCGAAGGGAACATTGGGCTGAAGCTGGTTGATGGTCTGGAGCTCCGCCGGGACCACGTTGCCCTCGAATGACGAGGAGAGGATCCGGCCGCGGGAATCACGAATGAACGCGTATGCCACGTCGGCCTGGCCGATGGCCTCGCCCAGGATGAACTGGAGGGCGTTCAAGTCCTCGACCTGGACCGGCTCAGCAGCTTTGACGCTCAGACCGTCCGCCAGGATCAGGGTCTTGTTCAGAGCTTCGTCGCGGAGCGTATTCTGAAGCTGATAGTAGATGAAACCGAGGATGCCCGACCCGAACACGGCGGACATGGCCACGATCATGAACACGACCTTGGTCCTGATGCTGATGCGGCGGAACAAGAGGACATTCAGTATGGCATTATCGCTTTTCATGGAGGAACTCCTTTATGCGGATAATAGCTTCACGCGGCCGCGCGGGACCGCATGTTATGACAGTCGTATCGCCTCCAGCAGACGGTCAACGTTCAACAAGGCCGCGACGCCGTTCTGCCGCTGCACGATCGCCTTCAGATACCGGCTCCGGCTCTTGGCGTCCGATGCCTGCACCGCGACCTCCGCGGGAAGCGGCAGTACGCTGCTCACGGGCACCGAGATCACATCAGCAACGGAATCCACAACTATTCCGATGGTCATCTGTTCATGCCGGATAATGGCGACCTGGTTGAGGCCGGTGGTCGAAGGCAGGGACAGCGCGGGGCGGATATCCACGATCGGAACGATATTGCCCCGCAGGTTTATAATGCCGATAACATGGGACGGGGTTGTGGGTACGGGAAAAACCTTCTGGGGGATGATGATCTCGGCCAGGAGATCGACCGTCACGGCGTAGGTGTCCCCGCTTATGCTGAAGAGGCATATCCGAACTTCCTCTTCCGCGGTTGCATGCTGTACCACCTCGGCGGTGACTTCAGTGTTGCTGTCGGCCAACCAGGCCCTCCTCCGGAATAGTAGTTAGACGTATTTCTTCACGGTCTTGAGCAGGTCTTCGGGCTTGAAGGGTTTGGTAAGATACTCATCGGCGCCTTGCTTCATTCCCCAGAACTTGTCGCTCTCCTGGTCTTTCGAGGTCACCATGATGATCGGGATGTTCTTGGTCGGTTCATAGGTCTTGATCTCACGGCAGACCTGGAACCCGTTCTTCTTTGGCATGATCACATCAAGGATGATAAGATCGAACTTCTCGGACTTTGCCTTCGCCTCGGCCGCCTCGCCATCCATTACGGTCACGATGGAATGACCTGTCGATTGCAACGTCTGCTGGATGATCTGCAACTCCGCCAGGCTGTCATCTGCTACCAGTATCTTGGCCATTTTCCTCTCCTTTTTATGTCACACAATGCTGAGCAAAGGTAACATATTTTGTTGGTACTGTCAAGTTTTCTTTCGTTTTATCACAGAGTTGCGGTCATCTTCGGGCTGTTTTTTTTCCGGATCAGGTTCACCGAAAACAGGATGAACATGCTTTTTGCCACATCAAAATCAGAGAGCATGACTCTTTCGATGATGTCCTGGACAGTACTCCTGCCGTCCACCAGCGCGAACACCTTGAGGTCCATATCGCTTAAGCCTCGCCGCGTGAGTTCCTCGGCGTTTCCGATAAGTGGCTCGAATACCATGGAAAAATCAGGGATTTTCTGCTGAATCAGCACCCACTCGTCGGACCTCCGGGTCCCTTCAAGGATCAGATCGTCCACTTTGAGCGCTACGGGATTGGCGAAGACCGGGGCGAGGGTTTTGTCGAAAAAGAAATCTCCGTCCTTCCAATCCATTGCTTTGAAGACCACGGATTCCGTATGACGCTTCAGGCAGGCCCCGAATGTCTTCTGGTCCAGGATCTTCTCCTGGGCGAGGACACCATCAAGAGGCTGGCCGGTCATCTCGGCAATTCGGCGCGCATGGTGAAGCCCGTCCTCGCCGACACGGCACGACTTCTTGAGCAGGCCTTCGACGCCGCCGATGTTTCCGTTCATGGTAGAGCCGGCAAAAACAATCGCTCCGCCCTTGAAGAAGATCTCCGCCTCTCCCTCGCGGCGGGTGATGACAAGTCTGCCGCTTTGACGCTGAAGGGAGAGCATCTGCATGAGCTCGACAATACGGAAGGCCGCCAGGTTCCCCTGAATGGCGGCGCTGCCCCCGCCCCTGCCGCCTCCCTGCTCCTTGCCGATGAGTGCAGGGAGGGTGTTCTGCACGAAATCGTCAAGGATGCGCTTTACGATCATGGTGACCATGGCCTCGAGACCTTCAGGCGCCGATGCCGCCGCGCCGCGGACCGGAGTCGTCGCGGGTGCGGACCTGGCCTTCGCAGCGGCTGCCTTTGCCGCCGCTGCCTCCTCGGCCTTTTTATCGAGGACCTCGCGTATCTTGGAAAGGAGCTCTTCCGGCTGGAAGGGCTTGGTGAAATATTCGCTGATACCCAGAACATCGACGAACTTGCTGCCGACCTTGTCGCCTTTTGACGTAACAAGGATTATCGGCGTATCCCTGAACTCCGGATCCTCTTTCAGGATCTTGCAGACCTGGTAGCCGTTCATCTTCGGCATTACGAAGTCGACCAGAATGAGTGCGGGCCTCTCCGATTTCGCCTTGAGAATGCCCTCTTCCCCATCGGACGCAAGAACGACCTGATACCCCTGCGACGAAAGGATCATCTCGATCAGCCGCTGAACGGTAGGGCTATCATCTATGTTGAGGATTTTCTCCCCGCCCATTGTTTTCCCCTGTGCTTCGTAGCGCAATGATAATAGCACGGCGGAAAAGGAAATGTCAATTAATTTACCAGGAAATACAGCGGGTTTCTAAGCTGATACCCAGCCGGCTGCCGGGGAAGGGACAACGGCGCATAAGGGGGACGGGAAGGCGGTGATGAGAAAAAAATGAAGGGTTCAAAGCCTGATATCATCGATCTGTTTCGTCAGCTTCTTCAAAAAGACCGATCCGGTCTCGGTGTTGAAGATGAGCTTGCGCCCGACCTTGCCGCCGGTGTCGGCGCTGATGATGGGAATGTTCTCGCTTCGGAGCATGTCCTCCGCAAGCAGGATATTGCGTTCGCCGATGTTCATGAACGGATTCTTGACGGTCAGGACAATACCGCCC
>CAYILT010000108.1:0-10758 GCA_964364055.1 uncultured Nitrospiraceae bacterium
GAAGAAACGACTGGCATTGCTCAAGGGTGACGGATAATGTTTCGCTGTAGTATTACCAGGGAAGAGATTACGGGGATATCACAATTTGTGATATCCTCAGGCGCTTCTCTCGGAACCTTGAAGTTCTCAAAGAACGTAATGGTTTTTACCGAATACGGCATCGCAATGCTTTCGAGCGTTTTGAACAGTCCGCGCGCGATTCAAGTCAACATCCAGATCATGAGAACCTTCGGAAAACTACGGAACATGATCTCAAGTCATAAAGATTTAGCGAGGAAACTGTCCGACCTCGAAAAGAAATATGACGGACAGTTTCAGATCGTCTTTGAGGCAATCCAGCAAATACTTAATGTTGAACACGAGCCGAAAAGAAAGATCGGATTTATAGCGAAAGAGAGCAGGGCGAAGTACAAAGCGACAGGGGCGATTTGATCATGGCTTGGAAGGGAATATCTATTGAGGAGTTGGCAAAGTCCCTCGGAGCTAATGTTACCGAGATTCGGGAGAAACAGCGGCTCGTCGGACTGATTGTGAAGACCCGGAAGGCAAAGAATCTGTCCCAGGCAGCCCTTGCCAAGAAACTTGGAATCAGCCAGGCGAGAATCGCGCAGATTGAGTCCGGCGTCGGCACTGCGAAGGTCACCTTTGACGTGCTTTTCAATATGCTGGTCGCTTTGGGGTACGATTATCGAGTGGTAACGAAAAAAGCGGCCTGACACCGCACAACTGGCGGATTGTCTTCATCGGCATCGGCGACTGCGTGCATGAAGCGGAGATCGCGGCGGAAAGGCTATTGAAGTCGTAGGCGACCACGAGTCACGCGATACCAGAACACAGTCCTTATCTCCCGATCCCCTCATCCCGGTCAGATCATCCCGCTGCGCTGTCGAGCACACATTCCCCATCTGCATTGATAGACCTCAAACATTGAACACAGGAAGAGATGACAAGAGTACTTTTTGAATTCTGCAATTTGTGATATAGTCTGGACGTGTGACTAACTTCCTGTAGCGGTGATGCTGGCCATGCTGGCAGCGGGTGCATATTACAACCTGAATACGCAGTTTTGATCGAAGACGGTAAAATTGGTGGACGAGAAGGGGATCGAACCCTCGGCCCCCGCATTGCGAACGCGGTGCTCTCCCAGCTGAGCTACTCGCCCATACAGGCCAGACAATAGATGACAGACATTCAGAAAACAGACTAAAGCTTTTTGCCAGCACATAATCTAATCTATCAGCCTGAATAAATCAAGGGAAAAAGTACAGACGACAGACTGGATCTCAAAAGAGAACGGCTTTCGTCTGTTGTCTGACTGTCTGTTGTCTGCCATCTGTCATCTGGTAGTTATTGACAAATCTGCCCGTCTTCGCTATAGTGTCCACGCTGATTTCATCGGCAATTTTCATGAAAAGGAGAACCATACCGTGCGTGAACGAGAGAGAGAATTGCGCCGCAGGCGGAAACGGAAAGCAGAGACCCTGAGAACGCGCAACAAGGCGGCCAAAGCAGGGGCTGCGGCGAAGAAAGCGCAGTAACCTGATGCTGTTGAGGCCCGTCACCGTCCTGCCGGCGATCCTTCTGCTCATCGCCCTGACCGCCTCGCTGGGTTGCGCACCCGCGCTCGCCCCGGAGCCGCAATGGGAGAAGGACGCCCGCGCGCTCATCGACCACGTCGAAACCCGCTTTGCCAAAAAGCAGTATGAACAGGCGAGCAAGGCGATAGAGGGCTTTTTCACCTCCTACCCCGAGAGCAGGCATACCGACCGGGCACTCTCCCTCATGGGAGAGATCCAGCTCACCACCCGGAACTATAAACAGGCGCTCAACTATTACAAGAAGCTCATCGAGAGATATCCGGCTTCTTCGCTCATCGGCGAGGCGAAATACAAGATCGGCCTGTGCTACTTCGAATTGAAGGAGTACGACCTCGCCGTCGACAACCTGGAGGACCGGAGCAGGATCACCGAGCCGGCAAAGCTCCGGCGCATCGCCGAAATACTCTCCGCCGCCTACAGTGCGAAAAAGAACTATCCCGCTGCGATCAGGGAATTCGCCTTCCTCTCGGACAACGCTCCGGAGAAGCAGCGGCCCGGATACCGGGACCGCGTCCGCGAGTTCGTGGAAAAGAACCTGAGCGAGGACGAACTGAGAACGCTCGCCGCGGGCGCCGCATACCCCGCTGACCTCGCCCTTTTACGGCTCACCAGTGCGCTCATCGAACACCGAAGCTACCAGGACGCCATCAAGGAAGCAAAAACGTTCCTGGACAGGTTCCCCGCCCATCCGGAAAAGACACGGGCTGAGATGCTGCTGGCCGAGGCCACTGCCGGGCTCACGGCTCCGCGGTACTACCTCGGCGTCCTGGTCCCGCAGACGGGACCGGCCTCTTTCTTCGGAGACCGTGTGCTCAAGGGAATCCAGCTCGCGGTCCTTTCCTATAATACCCAGAACCCCGAAAACCGTGTCGAGCTCGTCGTGAAGGACACGGAAGGCTCTCCGGACAAGGCCGTTGCCGGACTGAACGAGCTTGCGGCAAAAAGCGTCGTGGCCGTTATCGGGCCGCTTCTTTCCCGGGAGGTCGAGGCCCTGGCGCCTTCCCTGGAGAAGGTCCGGACTCCTCTTCTCACTCCCACGGCCTCGGGCGCCGGGCTGACCAGCCTCAGTCCGTGGATCTTTCGGAATGCCCTGACCAACTCCGCACAGGCGACCGCGGCCGCCCAGTATGGTCTCAGCCGGAACCTCAAGAAGTTCGCGATCTTCGCTCCCGAAGACCCCTACGGCAGGGACCTCACCCGCGTCTTCACCCAGGAACTCGCCAGGAAAGCGGAGATCCTCGCGACCATCACCTATCCCCCGGAGACAAACGATTTCGGCCCCTATATCCGGAAGCTCATGGAGATCGACTTCCGGTCCCAGCGGATACCCATCCCCGACGATGACCAGGAACGGAAAAGACTGTTCCAGATGTATGTTCCGACCTTCGACGCACTGTATCTGCCCGGCTACGCGGAAAAAGTGGGTCTGCTGATCCCCCAGCTGGCGTTCTACAACATAACCGGCAAACAGATCATCGGTTCCAATAACTGGCACACGCCCGACCTTATCGAGCGCGCAGGGAGACATGCCGAAGGCGCCGTGATCGTGGACGGCTTTTACCCGGAGAATCCTGAGCCCGCGGTCAAGGCCGTGGTCGATGCGTACCGATCCGCCTACCAGGAAGAACCTGACATCCTCTCCGCCCAGGCGTATGATGCCGCCGCCATGATCCTCACGCTCCTGAAGGAGAAAAAGGACACTCCGGTTGCGATCAAGGATGGCCTGCTCAACCTCCGCGACTTCCCGGGCATCTCCGGCACAACCTCGTTCATGGGGAGCGGCGAGTCCCAGAAGAAGCTCTTCCTCATCATGATCGAGGACGGTAAGTTCACGCTCGTGACGGAATAGCGCGCCTTCCCTCCGCATTTTCCCTTGACACATCGACCCCCTTTCCTTTAGTATCAGACTTCACAACGACTGAATAAATCCCTGTTTTTACCGCAGAGGACGCAGAGGAAACCGTTCAACGCCAATTGCACGAACAGCATTTTATCCGGCTTTAAGCCTGATCCAGCAAACAACGCACCCTAAAGGGTGCGGCTACCAAACGGTCAGATGGATTTCGGTAGCCGCAGGCTTCAGCCTGCGCGAAGAATTTTACCGGCCCGGCTTCAGGGAATTCGCGTCAGCCCTGTTCTGTTTTAGACTCTAAGGTACCTATGGAAGAACTTTCAACCATACAAAAGATCGCCGTCATGGCCATGCCGCTCGTGTTCGCCATCGTGTTCCACGAGGTTGCCCACGGCTGGGTCGCGAACAGGCTGGGCGACCCAACGGCGCGAGACCTTGGGAGGCTCACGCTGAATCCGATCTCGCACATCGACCTCTTCGGCACCATCATCATGCCATTAATGCTTTTCATGCTTACCGACGGCCGGATGCTGTTCGGCTATGCCAAACCCGTGCCCATCAATCCGAACAATTTCAGGGACCCCAAAAAAGGCATGGCGCTTTCGTCACTGGCCGGCCCCGGCGTGAACATCGTCATGGCTGTCATATGCTCCTTCCTGCTGCGCGTGGTGATGGCAGGACTTGAAGGAATGATACCGGAAACGGTCTGGAGCTGGTTTGCGACACCCGTAACGCTGATGCTGGGCTACGGCATCATCATCAACGTGGTGCTCGCCGTTCTGAATATGATCCCGATCCCGCCGCTCGACGGGAGCCGCGTCGTGTACTGGCTCCTGCCGGAACGGCAGGCGGCCGTGTATTACCGTCTGGAGCCTTACGGGACCTTCATCCTCATGGGCCTTATCATGCTCGGCGTGCTCGGCAGAATCATCGGACCGATCATACAGCCGATCCTTACGCTTCTATTGGGCGCGGCTATACGTTGAGAGGGGTAAAACATGGCAGTTGATGCGCGAAAGTCTTCCCGCTATCCAGTCACGAAAAACATCCATTTTTCGGTGTCCGTTGTGGACTTACGGGAGACAAAACGGATCAACGCTGTCGCAACGACTCTGAACATAAGCAAAAGCGGCGCATGCATTGAGACTGCATTTTTGCTGGAACCCGGTCATGTTCTTTCGATTTCCCATGATCCTGATATGCGTGTGGCAATCGTAAAATGGGTTAAGCAGGTAGACGCATCTTATGTAGCAGGCATTATGCTCATGTCTTGACATTCGAAAATCTGCACGTTGCAGGCGGGCAACAGGATTTTCAGCATTTCTGCGGGAGTGAATCAAAAGGATTCTTTATGTCCAAGAAACGCGTTCTCAGCGGCATGCAGCCCAGCGGGCTGCTCCATCTCGGCAACCTCATGGGCGCCCTGGAAAACTGGCGGAAGCTCCAGGACGAGTATGAGTGCTACTACTTCATCGCCGACTGGCACGCCCTCACCACCCAGTACGCCGACACCTCGAAGATGCGCGCCTACGTCCACGAGATGGTCATCGACTGGCTCGCCGCGGGGCTCGACCCGGAACGGTCCGTGCTGTTCCGGCAGTCCCAGCTCCCCGAGCACGCCGTGCTGCACGTCCTGTTCTCCATGATCACGCCGCTCCCCTGGCTCGAACGCGTGCCGACCTATAAGGAGAAGATGGAGCAGATCGACGACCGGGACCTCTACACCTACGGGTTCCTGGGCTACCCCGTGCTCCAGGCCGCCGACATCCTGATCTACAAGGCCGACTACGTGCCCGTGGGCGTCGACCAGCTGCCCCACCTGGAACTGACCCGCGAGATCGGCCGCAGGTTCAACGCCTTCTACGGAGACGTCCTTCCCGAACCGCA
Organism: uncultured Nitrospiraceae bacterium; assembly: GCA_964364055.1. Taxonomy (GTDB): domain Bacteria; phylum Nitrospirota; class UBA9217; order UBA9217; family UBA9217; genus JAAXXJ01. The sequence goes on from CAYILT010000108.1 coordinate 5,338, forward strand.
GCCCCTGCTCACGCAGTACCCCAAGCTCCTCGGCACCGACGGCCGCAAGATGAGCAAGAGCTACAACAACTGCCTCTATCTCTCGGACACGCCCGAAGAGATCACGAAGAAGGTCATGGCCATGATCACCGACCCCGCCCGCGTGCGCCGGCAGGACCCCGGCAACCCCGACATCTGCCCGCTCTATACGCTCGATCAGATCTTCGCGCCCAAGGAATGGTGCGACCACGTAAAGCGCGAGTGTCCCAAGGCCGGCCTCGGATGCGTCGATGATAAAAGGGAACTCCTGAAGCAACTTCTCGAATATCTCAGGCCCCTGCAGGAGAGACGGAAAGCGCTCACTACGAATCCGAAAAAGGTGGCCGAGATCATCGCCGAGGGGTCGCGGAAAGCGCGCATTGTCGCGAAGGAGACCCTGGCGCAGGTACAGGAAGCGATGAAGCTGTAGCCCGCGCCCTGCTGGTGACCGCCAGACAACGCCAATGCCTCAAGCTGTTCACCGCGCGCCCCTTCTCCACAAACACCTTGACATTACAAGGGCCCTCACCTATTATTCAAAAAGAAACCGGTCTTGAAGAAACCCCATGATAACGACCCTGCAGGACATCCTCAAGGAATACAAATCCGATATGGAACGCATGGAGTCCAGGATCCATGAGAGCCTGGGCACCGACATTCCGCTCATCCAACAGGTCAGCAGATATATCCTCGGCGCCGGCGGCAAGCGCTTCCGGCCTCTGCTGCACCTCCTTTCGGCGCGCCTTTGCGGCTACCGCGAACATAATGCCGAATACCTCCTCGGCAGCATAGTGGAATATATTCACACGGCATCGCTCCTGCACGACGACGTCGTTGATGAGGCGAGGGTCCGGCGCGGCCGGACCTCGGCCAACTCCCTCTGGGGCAACCAGGCCAGCATCCTCGTCGGCGACTATCTCTACTCCAAGGCGCTTTACCACGCCGTTCGTCTGCACAACCAGCGGGTCATGGACGTGCTCTCCGAAACGACCACCACCATGTCGGAAGGAGAGGTGCTCCAGCTCATGCAGATCCAGAACGCCGACATGACCGAGGCGGACTACTTCCGTCTCGTGGAATGCAAGACCGGCGTGCTCATCGCCGCATCCTGCCGGCTCGGCGCCATCATCAGCAAGGCCCCTCTTTCCCAGGAGGACGCCCTTGCGGCCTACGGCAAAAAGCTGGGTCTCGCCTTCCAGATCACCGACGACACCCTCGATTATGCCGCCGACCAGAAGCAGCTCGGCAAGGTCCTCGGCAAGGACCTGGACGAAGGCAAGGTCACCCTGCCTCTGATCTATCTTCTGCGCAAGGCGGAGCCGGAAGAACGGGAAGCCCTCAGGAGCATCCTGCACGCCGACGCGGTCAGTGAAAGCGATCTTACCTATACGCTGGGGCTCATGGCGAAGCATGGCGCGGTCGGCGATGCGCTCCAGATCGCGCAGAATCTTTCCGATGAGGCCAAGGCTTCACTGGCCGTCTTCCCCAATTCTCCGCCCCGCCAGGCGCTCATGGCGCTCGCCGACTACGTGGTACAGCGGGAGATGTGATGCATCCCCTTGTCAAGCTGGCAAAGGACACCGTCGAGCTGTATGTTCGGGAGGGAAAGGTCCTTACGCCGCGAGACGAGGACCTGCGATCGGAGATGCAAGTGCGCGCCGGCGTCTTCGTTTCCCTCAAAGTGAGGGGCATGCTGCGGGGCTGCGTCGGAACGTTCCAGCCCTGCGAACCGAACGTGGCGAACGAGATCGTAAGGAATGCCATCAGCGCGGCGACCGGCGACCCGAGGTTCACGGCTGTCCGGCTTGATGAGCTTGCGAGCCTGGAATATTCCGTGGATGTGTTGACCACGCCGGAGCAGGTAAAGGACTTCAAGGAACTCGACCCCAGGCGCTACGGGGTCATCGTCCAGGCAGGCCGCCGGAGGGGACTGCTCCTCCCGGATCTTGAAGGCGTCGACACGGTCGAGGAACAGGTCGGGATCGCCACGCGGAAGGCAGGCATCGCACCGGGAACGCCGGTCACCCTGTTCCGGTTCGAAGTAAAGCGGTATCATTAAGAAAAGAGCGGATGGTCGTCTTATTTATTATCTTAAGGAGGATTACAGCAGAATGGAAAGCAGACCGGAACGCGGAACGACCGACGATGCACAGAAGGCAAAGCTCATCTTCATCTCTTTGGCGGCAGTGGTCACGATCCTGCTCATTTTCAGCTATGTGTCCGGCAACAAGGCCCGGACCCAGCGCGACGCGGCGATCAAGGAAGTGGAATTGCTGAAGCAGGACAACGCCAAGCTTTCCCAGTGGCTGGAAGAGCGGACCCAGGAGAGCGAGAAGTACAAGAAGGCGCTGGAAGAGTGCAAGGCGAAACCCAGGGCAAAACCGGCGGCCAAGAAGCCGGCCGCGAAAAGCGCGACGAAAAAGAAAAAATCGAAAACCAACTGATGTTCGAGGATCAGCGCCGGACCCGGAGGATACAAGCCTTTCCCGGGGCCGGCTCATCTTTCCGGAAGGGCGGTACCGACCATGTCAGCCATGCAGCGCGTTGCTACCCACGAGTTCAAGAACGACTATTTTTACATCGTCCTGCGCCAAACGCCGGAGCATGGATCCCAGTCCTATATTCTCTGCTGCGGCATCAATATGACGCGCTTCGACCCCATCTGCTGGGGGAAAGCGGGCATTTGCTCGAACCCGGCGTTCAAAGGCCTCCAGCAGCTGCGCGCTGATGTCTCATCATTCGCCATGAGCCTGGGCAGACGGACGAGAAGCGCGGAACAGTTCCCCTGCGGCCTCATAACGCCCCCGGTTGGCGACGGATGGTACCGTGAGACCCCCCTCCTGATCGATCAGGCTTCCCCGACGGAGATCAAAAAGATCCTGGAGTTCAGCGTGCGGGACCTGGTTACAACGGTCTTGACGGTCTGCGCCCCTGGCGTCAAGGTCCCTGCCAGGCTGCCGACGCCGTCGGCCATGCAGAAGTTCCTGGATGCTCTTAACGTGATAAATTACCGGGAAGCCGCTCCTCCGCCGATCGCAAAAAGACAGAAGATTGAGTAGCGTCTATCAGGTCACTGAAAAAGTCTTTTTGCCGTCTTTGCGAGCCCCGATTCTCGGGATAAACTCCGCGAAGCGATTTCGGTGTCTGAAATATCAATAAGTAAGAGATTGCTTCGTCGCAGAAGACGCTCCTCGCAATGACAATTCGGGACTTTTCAGCAAACTGATAGAGTACTGATGACGACGCGAAGCACCGGGAACCGGTCCCCGCGCAACCTTGAAAGGCAGGCACTATCCCATGACCATCACGCGTGTCGCTACCTACGAGTACAAGAACGACTATCTCTACATCATCATCCGCCAATCGCCTGAGCACGGACCCAAGGCCTGCATCCTGTGCTGCGGCATCGATATCATGCGGTTTGACGCCCTGTGCCGGGGCAAAAGCGGGATCTGCTCCAATCCTGCGTTCAAAGGGCTTCAGCTCCTGCGGGCGGACCTCTCGGCGATCGCGCTCAGGAAGGGCGTGCAATCGCGGCCGCTCAACTTCGGGCAATGCATGCCCATCTCACCCCGGGGTGAGGGCTGGTACCGCGAGAGCATGCTCCTGGACAACGTCACTCCGAAGATCGCGAAGGAGCTCCTGAAATACGGCATCCGGGACCTTCTGACCAAGGTCCTGACCGTATGCGCACCGGCCGCGTCGGTCCCGAAGACGCTGCCGAACCCTTCGGAGCTCCAGAAGTACATCGAATCGCTGGAGAATAAGACCTGAACTGGGGAAGTTGAGAAGGTAGGAAGTTAGGAAAAAAGGGGCCATTCGTTCTCTTACCTTCTTACCCTCCTACCCTCTCACCTTCCGCCCTTTGCTTAACCATGTCCTCCCTCGCCATCATCAAAGACGACCGGTACCTGGAGCACAACCCGGGCAACGGCCATCCCGAGAGCCCGGACCGGCTCCGCGTGATCCACGAGCTGATCGCGAAGGAGTTCAGCGACCTTCCCCTCATCGAGCCCCGCGTTGCATCGGAAGACGAACTTGCCGCGGTCCACGATCCTTTTTATATCCAGACCGTAGCTAACACCGAGGGGCGGGCCTTCAGCCGGCTTGATGCGGACACCGGCCTCTCCGCCCGGTCCTACCTCGTCGCCCGCCTCGCCGCCGGCGGTCTTCTCCAGGCTGTTGACTCGCTTCTCAATCCGCAATCCGAAATCCGAAATCCGCAATCAGTATTCGCTTTCGTCCGTCCACCCGGCCATCATGCCGAGCCTCAACGCGGCATGGGTTTCTGCCTCTTCAACAACATCGCCATCGCCGCGGAATACGCCATCGAGAAGCACGGCTTGAAGCGTGTCCTGATCGTGGACTGGGACCTCCACCACGGCAACGGCACCCAGAAGGCGTTCTATGACCGGCCGGACGTTCTCTTCTTTTCGTCCCACCAGTATCCCCACTATCCCGGTACCGGTAACTTCGATGAAACGGGCAGCGGCAAAGGAGAAGGCTTCACCGTGAACGCCCCCTTCCCTTCCGGGTTCGGCGACACGGAATATCTCGCCGTCTATGACCGGGTCCTCAAGCCCATCGCCCTGGAGTTCAAGCCGGAGCTGGTGCTTGTCTCGGCAGGCTTCGACCCCTATGTCAAAGACCCTCTCGGCGGCATGAAGGTCACCGGCGACGGTTTCGGAAACCTCGCGGCCATCGTCCGCGAGATCGCCGATACCGCCTGCGGCGGGAAGGTCCTGATCACGCTGGAAGGCGGCTACGATCCGGACGGTCTGCGCGAAGGCGTGCGCTCGGTCCTCCAGGCCCTCACCGGCCCGCGCTGGACCGTGCCCATCATGGACTCTCCCGCTGCCGGGCGCGTCATACAGACCATCATCTCGCATCAAAAGAAATACTGGAGGAGCCTGAAGTAGCAGGAAGAACGTGATCAATTGACAGGTGTGTTCAGAACATCTCAGGGTCTATACTGCCAGCAGACCGGTACTTGAAAAACTATTCAATAAGAGCATACTGAGCGACAAACGAAAACGAGATGGGAAAATTGCCGAGGCCGTTGAGAAGTACGGGTACACTCAGCGTTCAATTGCCAATCATCCCGATTTGCATTGCTCGTACATGAGCACAATTCTATGTGGACATTATAAAAGGTAAACAGTATAGACCTGACCCTGAGATTTTCTGACCCTGAGATTTTCGAGAATAAACTTGTTTACCCCGGCGCCGTAAGTCATCTTACGTCGCCGGGGGCCTTCAATGCCCGCTTGCCCGCCGTCGCGATCGCCTTCGCCGCGGGCCTTGCGGTCGGCCTGCCGCTGGGCCTGAATCGCGGCGCCGGGGACGTGGCGGATCCCTATCTCGTCGCGCTGTTCGCGATTCCCAAGATCACGCTCTATCCGG
>CAYILT010000109.1:0-10707 GCA_964364055.1 uncultured Nitrospiraceae bacterium
ACAATCGATCCAATCCGAGCACAAGAAGCACCCCTCCGCCAGGTCCCTGCCTATCGAGGTCCGGAACGCCACTGAGGTCGTCGATATGCTCGACTCTCCCTCCACGGTCTTCCGGCGGAAGAAGGACTCTTCGATCCGCGTCTCCAATGAACTGGTGAAGAGCGGCGATGCCGTTGCCGTTATCAGCGCCGGCCACACCGGCGCAGCCATGGCCACGTCCCTCTTCGTCCTGGGCAAGCTTGATGGAGTGGAGCGACCGGCCATCGCGACGTTCATGCCGACCGTCAAGGGAACTTGCATCGTGCTCGATGTGGGCGCCAACGTCGACTGCAAGCCGAACAACCTCCTCCAGTTCGCCATCATGGGCGAGGTCTATGCGAAATACCTCCTGAAGAACCCGAACCCCAAGGTGGGGCTCCTTTCCATCGGCGAGGAGGAGACCAAGGGAAACGAGCTCACCAAGGAGGCTTTCAAGCTCCTGGCCGAAACGTCGCTCAACTTCATCGGGAACGTCGAGGGACGAGACGTGATGAGCGGAAAAGCCGACGTCGTCGTCTGCGACGGGTTCATCGGCAACGTCGTGCTCAAACTGACCGAGGCGGTCGCCGACACCATCGCATTCATGATCCGGGAGAACATCGGCGACAGCCTGATCCGCAAGCTCGGCTATTTTATGATGCGGCCGGCCTTCCGCGCGCTCAAGCGCCGTATCGATTACGCGGAGTACGGCGGCGCCCCCCTCATCGGCATCAACGGCATCAGCATCATCAGTCACGGCCGCTCCTCGGACCGCGCCATCCAGAACGCCATCCGCGTGGCAGCTGAACTCGCCAGGAGCGAGGTCAACAAGCACCTCCACGAAGACATCGAAAAGAACATGGAGATAACGAAATGATCCACGCACGCATCATCGGGACCGGGTCCTATGCGCCCAGGAAGGTGCTGACCAACCACGACCTGGAGAAAATGGTCGATACCAGCGACGAGTGGATCATGGAACGCACCGGCATCCGGGAGCGCCGCATCGTCGAGCGGGGCCAGACCACGTCCGACCTGGCATACGAAGCGGCCCACCGGGCCATCAAGGCGGCCGGGATCACGGCGCAGGACCTTGATCTCATCGTGGTCGGGACCCTCACGCCGGACAGCGCCATGCCGAGCCTGGGTTGTGTGCTCCAGGCAAAACTCCACGCAAAGAAGGCCGCGGCCTTCGATATCTACGCCGCCTGCTCCGGATTCATCTACGGCCTCTCCATCGCCGACGCCTTCATCAAGAGCGGCATGCACGAGACCATCCTGGTGGTAGGCGCCGAGAGCCTCTCCCGGTTCACGGACTGGGAGGACCGCCAGACCTGCGTGCTCTGGGGCGATGGCGCCGGCGCCGCGATCGTCCAGCGCCACGCCGGCAAGCGCGGCATCCTTTCCACCCACCTCCACTCCGACGGTTCCCTCGGCGATCTTCTGCATATCCCCGGAGGAGGGGCCGCGCACCCGGCGACCCACGACACCGTGGACAAGCGGATGCACTACATCAAAATGAAGGGGAACGAGACCTTCAAAGTGGCCGTACGCGCCCTCGAGGACGTGGTGCAGGAGGCCCTTGACCATAACAAGGTGAAGGCCGAGGAAATCGATCTTCTCGTGCCGCACCAGGCGAACCTCCGCATCATCCAGGCCATGGCCAAGCGGCTGAACATGCCGATGGAGAAGGTCGTCCTGACCATCCACAAGTACGGGAACACCTCCGCGGCATCGATCCCCATGGCGCTCGACGAAGCGGTGCGAGACGGGCGGGTGAAGGAGAATAAGCTCATCCTGCTCGAGGCCTTCGGCGGCGGCCTCACCTGGGCCTCGGCGCTGATACGATGGTAATACCGAAATTTTACAATTTATATTTTCCAATTTTCTATTTGAAATTCCTGGAGGGTAGTACATGGATTACCTGCTGACAGAAGAACAGATAATGATCCGCGACCTGGCGCGTCAGATCGCGGTGGAAAAGATCGTTCCCGTCCGCGCGGAACTGGATGAACAGAACAAGTACCCCCGGGACATCATGAAGGCCATGGCGCAAGCCGATCTCTTCGCCCTGTTCATCCCCGAGGAGTACGGCGGCCTCGGGAAGAAGAGCCTTGAGCTCTGCATCGCCGTTGAAGAGCTTTCCAAAGCCTGCCTGGGCGTCGCGACGACCTATGCCTCGAGCGCCCTGGGGACCTATCCCATCCTGCTTTACGGGTCCGAGGAGCAGAAAAAGAAATTTCTCCCCGACGTGGCCTCGGGCAAACACCTCGTGGCCTTCGGCCTCACCGAGGCCAATGCGGGCAGCGACGCCAGCGGCATCCAGACCACCGCAAAGCTCGAGGGCAATGAATATGTGCTCAACGGCACGAAGCAGTGGATCACCAACGGCGGCGAGGCGGAGCTCTACACGATCATCGCCATCACCGACAAGTCCAAGGGCCCCCGCGGGGCCTCGGCCTTCATTGTGGAGAAAGGCGCCCCGGGGTTCACCTTCGGCAAGAAAGAGAACAAGATGGGCATCCGGGCCTCATCCACCACGGAACTCATCTTCAACAACTGCCGGATCCCCAGGGAGAACCTCATCTCCAGGCAGGGCATGGGCTTCATCATCGCCATGAAGACCCTCGACAGTTCCCGCACGGGCGTGGGGGCCATGGGCGTGGGCGTGGCGCAGGGCGCCATCGACGAGGCGATCTCGTTCGCCAAGAACCGCGTCCAGTTCGGACAGCCCATCACCTCCTTTCAGGCCATCCAGCACATGTTCGCGGACATGCAGACCCAGACCGAGGCTGCACGCGCCCTGGTCTATTCCGTCGCCCGCTTCATTGACAGCGGCGCAAAAGATTTCTCCCGCGCCTCCGCCATGGCAAAGCTCTTCGGCACTGATATCTCCATGAAGGTGACAACCGATGCGGTCCAGATCATGGGCGGCTCGGGCTATATGAAGGAATATCCCGCCGAAAAAATGATGCGCGACGCCAAGATCCTCCAGATCTTCGAGGGCGCAAACCAGATCCAGCGGAACGTCATCGCCCTGGACATGATCCGGGAAGCGACGAGGAAGAAATAAATCAGAAGACAGACGGCCAGAGGACAGATTTCAGACTGAAGCATGATCCTGTTTGTTGTCTTTAAGTCTGCTGTCTGTAAGTCTGCTGTCTGTTGTCTCGAGCGCATGTGCATGGAGTAATTGCATGAATATTATTGTCTTAGTGAAACAGGTCCCGGACACCTCTGAAGTCAAGATCAACCGGGAGACGAACACCCTCATCCGGGACGGCGTGCCCAGCATCATCAATCCCTATGACCGGTACGCCATTGAGGAGGCCCTCAGGCTTCGCGAGAAGCACGGCGGCAAGGTGACCGCTGTCACCATGGGGCCTCCCCAGGCCGTCGAAGCGCTGAAAGAAGCGGTCTCTCTCGGCGTCGATGACGTAGTATTGCTGTCAGACCGCGCCTTTGCCGGGGCTGATACCTGGGCGACCTCCTATGCGTTGTCACGGGGGATCAGGAAGATCGGCAATTTTGACCTCGTGATCGCGGGCAAACAAGCCATCGACGGGGACACGGCCCAGGTGGGGCCCGAGACGGCCGACATGCTCGGCATCCCCTTCGTGGCATATATAAGGAAGATCGAGCAGGTCGATGGCGGAAAAATGGTGGCAGAGCGGCTCATGGACGAGGGCTACGACGTGGTCGAGACCTCCCTCCCCGCCCTCATCACCGTGGTGAAGGAGATCAACGAACCCCGGGTCCCGTCCCTCAAGGGAAAAATGAAGGCCAAGAGCCTCAAGGTCACGGCCTGGTCTGCCGCTGACATCGGCGCCGACGAGAACAAGATCGGCCTGCGGGGCTCGCCCACCCAGGTCGTCCGGATATTCCCGCCTTCGCCCCGCGGCCAGCGAGAGATCCTCTCGGGCAACGTCGAGGAGCAGGTCGCAAACCTGGCGAAGAAACTGAAAGAGCAGTCCTTGATATAAACACGATGGTGAGAGGTTGAGAAGTTGCGAGGGTGGGAAAAACCGCCTACCTTCCCATCTTCCCACCTTCTCACCTTCCTGGTTCTCAAAAGGAGTAAGAAGTGAGCATTAAAGTCATTCCCGATACCTGCACCGGCTGCGAGACCTGCGTGCCGGTCTGCCCCTTCGGCGCCATCGAGATGCGCGACGGCAAGGCCTTCATCACCGACGCCTGCACCCTGTGCGGCGCCTGCGTCGAGGCATGCGAGTTCAAGGCCATCGAACGGACGGAAGAGGCGGGGAAGCCAGCAGCAGACCTCTCGGCCTACAAGGGCGTGTGGGTCTTCGCCGAACAGCACAAGGGTGAGATCGCGAGCGTTTCGCTGGAACTCCTGGGTGAGGGCCGCAAGCTCGCCGACAAGAAAGGTTCCAGGCTCTCGGCCGTGTTCATCGGTTCCGGCATCAAGAACAAGACAAAGGACCTTATCGCCTACGGCGCGGACATCGTGTACGTCGCCGACGACCCGGCGCTCAAGGACTTTAACGACGATTCCTACGCAGCGGTCCTGACGATGCTCGCGACCCGGCACAAGCCCGAGATCATCCTCGCCGGCGCCACCGCCATCGGCCGGTCCTTCTTCCCCAAGGTCGCCTCGACATTATGCACTGGCCTCACCGCCGACTGCACGATGCTCGCTATCGACACAGCCACGGGCCATCTGCATCAGACCCGTCCCCCCATCGGCGGCAACATCATGGCCACGATCGTCACGCCGAACCACCGCCCCCAGATGGCCACGGTACGGCACAAGGTGATGAAACCGGCGCAGCGCGACGATTCCCGCAAGGGAGAAAGCGTCGAGGTGAAGTTCACCCAGGCCGGAGCCGTCCGCACGAAGGTCCTCAAGACCATCGACGAGCTGACCGAGACCGTGAACATCTGCGAGGCCGACATCATCGTGGCGGGCGGCCGCGGACTGGGCAGCCAAAAGAACTTTCTGCTGCTCGAGGAGCTTGCAAAAGTGCTCGGCGGAGCCGTAGCCGCGACGCGGGGCGCCGTGGACGAGGGATGGATACCCTATTCACACCAGGTCGGCCAGACAGGCAAGACCGTCTGCCCGAAGCTCTACATCGCCGCCGGCATCTCCGGCGCCATCCAGCACGTAGCGGGCATGCAGTCGTCGGAAACCATCATTGCCATCAACAAGGATCCCGACGCGCCCATCTTCAATGTGGCGACCTATGGCATCGTCGGCGATGTGACCGAGGTCCTTACGGCCATGATCAAGAAGTTCAGGGAGATACGGGGATGATGTACCTTCGCTCGTCGGCAACGAGGCCCGTAACGGTAATCGTTTATGGGCTACGTCATAGGACGGACGACGTAACCGAGCGACGAAACGGGCTTCGTGACCGTAACCGTTAGACGTTGACGGACTTGATGAAGCGTGCATCGCCGCCGCTCAATACCATACGAACATCAGGAGTTTACCTTGAAAGTTGCATTCATCTTTCCCGGCCAGGGTTCGCAATACGTCGGCATGGCCAAAGAGTTCATCGAAACTTTCAATGAGTCCAAAGAAGTATTCGACATTGCCGGCGCCGCTCTGGGGTTCGACCTCGCGCAGCTCTGCATGCATGGGCCGTCGGAGACGCTGAACAAAACGGAGAACACCCAACCGGCCATTCTCGCGGCAAGCATTGCGATCCTCCGCCCCCTGGAACGCCGCGGGCTCTCCGCAGAGGCTGTCGCCGGCCACAGCCTCGGGGAGTACACGGCGATCACCGCGGCCGGAGGCTTCGAGCTGAGGGACGCCATCGCCCTTGTCCAGAAGCGCGGCAGGTACATGCAGGAGGCGATGCCCGAAGGAGCGGGACTCATGGCCGCAATTCTCGGCATGGATCGGACCGCCCTAGAAAAAACTTGCCTTGATGCGGCCAAAAATGGTATAGTTGCCCCTGCAAATTACAACTCGCCGGGCCAGATCGTCATTGCGGGCGAGAAAAAGGCCGTGGAAAAGGCCATGGAACTGGCAAGGGCCGCGGGCGCTAAAAAAGTCGTGCCGCTCATGGTAAGCGTACCGTCCCATTGCTCCTTGATGAAACAGGCGGGCGAACGCCTTGCCCTGGAGTTGGACAAGATAACCATCAGCGATCTTCGCATCCCCATCGTGAACAACGCCGATGCGAAGTTCATCGGAACCGCAGCGGAGCTCAAACCGTCTCTCGTGCGACAGATCAGCTCCCCGCTCTACTGGGAGGACTCGATCAACCGCCTGACGGCCGATGGCTTTGACACCTTTATCGAGATCGGGCCCGGCAAGATCCTGTCGGGCCTCGTGAAGCGGATCGCCAGGGACGCAAAGGTCCTGAACGTGGAAGACCAGAAGAGCATGGGCGAGACGCTGCAAGCCCTGGGACTGTAAAAGGGAGAAGGTAGGAAAGTAGGAACGTAAGAAGGTAAGAAGTTGAGAGCGGAAACAGCCTCTCCTCCTACCTTCCTACCCTCTTACCCTCTTACCTTCGGATAGATAGACCAAGAGAGCAGAGCAAAGGACTCATGTCACTTAGTGGCAAAATAGCTTTAGTAACCGGCGCCGCGCAGGGCATCGGCAGGGACATCGCCCTGGGTCTTGCAAAGGACGGCGCGGAGGTAGCCATCTGCGATGTCAATCTTGAGGCGGCCCAGAAGACCGCAGGCGACATCGAGGCGATGGGCCGGAAGTCCCTGGCCCTCAAGGCGAACGTGGCGTCGTCCGCCGACGTGACCGCCTTGATCGACCAGGTGGTGGAGAAGTTCGGCAGGATCGACATCCTCGTGAACAACGCCGGCATTACCCGGGACGGGCTCATCATCAGGATGAAGGACGAGGACTGGGACCTCGTTCTTTCCATCAACCTCAAGGGAGCCTTTCTCTGCACGAAGTCGGCGCTCAAGTACATGACGAAACAGCGCTCGGGCACCATCATCAACATAGCGTCCATCGTGGGCGCCATGGGCAATGCCGGGCAGGCCAATTATGTCGCATCCAAGGCCGGGCTCATCGGCCTGACCAAGACCATCGCCCGGGAATACTCCAACCGGAACGTTACGGCGAATGCCGTGGCGCCGGGGTTCATCGACACCGCCATGACCCAGGCGCTGTCCGAGCAGGTGCGGGCCGACCTGGCGAAGCAGATCCCCCTGGGGAGGCTCGGCTCGTCCGAGGACGTGGCGAACGCTGTCCGGTTCCTGGCATCGCCGTCCGCCGCATACATCACCGGTCAGGTGATCCATGTGAACGGCGGGATGTACATGTAAAAAGATTCAACTTTCAAGATTCAACGTTCACGATTCGCATTAAGAACACAATCAGAGGAGGTGGACTATGGCTGATGTAGAAGTAAAAGTGAAAAAGATCATTTCCGAGCAGCTCGGTGTGCCCGAGAGCGATGTGAAGCCCGAGGCTTCCTTCGTCAACGACCTTGGTGCGGACTCCCTGGACACCGTGGAATTGGTGATGGCCCTCGAAGAGGAATTCAGCGTCGAGATCCCCGATGAGGATGCCGAGAAGATCGCGACGGTCCAGAATGCCATCGATTACGTCAAGGCAAAGGCAAAATAACGGCGAAGCGTTTTTTCGCCGTTGGTTCAGCACGTTCCGAAAGCCAGAAAGCCGCTCCCCTGTCCTGTGAGGAGGGTTTTTTGGCTTTTCGGATTTTATAAGCAGGAGGTGCTTCATTGAATCGCAGAGTCGTGGTCACCGGCGTCGGCATGATCACCCCCGTCGGACTGGATACGGAAACAAGCTGGGAAGGTTTGATCGCCGGCAGGAGCGGCATCGGACCCATCACCCAGTTCGATGACAAGGAAATTCCCACCCAGATCGCGGGCGAGGTCAAAGGCTTCGACGCGGCCAGGTACATCGAGCCGAAAGAGATCAAGAAGATGGACCGGTTCATCCACCTGGCGATCGCCGCCAGCCAGCTGGCAATGGACAGCGCCCGGCTTCCGATCACGCCCGGGAATGCCGAGCGCGTCGGCGTCATTGCCGGCGCGGGCATCGGCGGCCTCCCTGCCATCGAACGGGCCCACCAGGCCTACAGGGAAAAAGGGTACCGGAGGATCACGCCCTTTTTCATTCCCATGTCGATCATCAATGAGATGGCCGGCCACATCTCCATGCGTTTTGGCGCCAAGGGACCGAACGTCAGCGTGGTCACGGCATGCGCCACGGGTACGCACTCCATCGGCGACGCGTTCAAGATCATCCAGCGCGGCGACGCCGATGCCATGTTCGCCGGCGGCGCGGAATCCTGCATCTGCCCGCTGGGTGTGGGCGGGTTCAACGCCATGAAAGCGCTCTCCACCAGGAACAGCGAACCCGGGCGCGCGAGCCGCCCCTTTGACGCGGAACGCGACGGCTTCGTCATGGGCGAAGGCGCGGGCATCGTCGTCCTGGAGGAACTGGAATCCGCGCGGAAACGCGGCGCGACCATTCTGGCCGAGGTCATCGGCTACGGCCTTTCGGGGGACGCTTATCACATCACCTCCCCGGCGCCGAACGGCGAAGGCGCGGCCCGATGCATGAACATGGCCATCAAGAACGCGGGCATCTCTCCCGCCGAGGTGGGCTACATCAACGCCCACGGCACGTCGACCAAGTATGGCGACGAGCTCGAGACCATGGCCATCAAGACCGTATTCGGTGACCATGCCCGCAAGGTCCCGGTCAGCTCCACGAAATCCATGATCGGACCCCTCCTGGGCGCGGCCGGCGGCGTCGAGGCGGTCATCAGCGTCCTCGCGCTGGTGCGCGGCGTCCTGCCGCCGACGATCAACCTCGAGAACCCGGACCCGGAATGCGACCTCGACTACATCCCCAACACGGCGCGGAAAACACCGGTAGAGATCGCCATGTCGAACTCCTTCGGGTTCGGCGGCACCAATGCCACCCTCATCTTCAGAAAATACCGGTCGTAACATGCGGCCCGCCCCGGAGCTCCAGCAGCATATCGGCTACACGTTCAGAAAGGCCGATCTGCTGGAGCGCGCGCTCACTCACCGGTCCTACGCGAACGAGAACCGCTTATCCGGGCACAATGAGAGGATGGAGTTCCTGGGGGACTCCGTCCTGAACCTCGTGGTGAGCGAGCAGTTGATGAGAGCCCTTCCCGGATCCTCCGAGGGAGATCTTTCCCGCATTCGCGCCGCCGTGGTAAGCGAGCCGTCCCTTGCTGCCGTGGCACGGGAGATCGGCCTCGGCGAATACCTGCTGCTGGGAAGAGGCGAAGAGCAGACCGGTGGACGGAACAAGGACTCTCTCCTCGCCGACAGCCTCGAGGCCCTCATCGCATCACTCTATCTTGACGGCGGCATCGGGCACGCCGGTGAGTTTATCACCCGGTTCTTCGATGACACGATCAGGAAGGCCCAGACCGCCGGTGGCACGTCGGATTACAAGACGGAGATCCAGGAGCTTTGTCAGGAACGGCTCAAGACCCTCCCGGATTACACGGTCGTATCAGAATCCGGTCCCGACCACCAGAAGCAGTTCGAGGTCGAGCTTTCCGTCAGGGGCGAGGTCTACGGACGCGGGGCCGGCAGGAGCAAGAAGGAAGCGGAGCAGAGAGCGGCGAGAGAAGCGCTGGAAAAACTACGACAGCAGACAGGAGACGGTAAACAGTAAACAAGGTCGATACTCCCCACCTGTCATTCCCCTCATGCTGTCTACCGTTTACTGTCTACGGTTTCTATATCCATGATCATCCCCTTCTTCATCACCCACGCAGGCTGTCCGCACCAGTGCGTGTTCTGCAACCAGAAGAACATCACGGGAGAGAACAAACCGCCTGATGCTTCATCCATCCACCCTTCGATCAGCCAATACCTCGAAGCGCGCAGAGATAACGAAGCGGTCCAGGTCGCGTTCTACGGTGGAAGCTTCACCGCACTGCCCTTGGCCGCGCAAAAAGCGTATTTAGAAGCGGTCCGGCCTTTCATCACCTCCGGCAGGGTCGAGAGCATCCGCATCTCAACCAGGCCGGATGGCATTTCCACGGAGGTCCTCGCTCTCCTGAAACGCAGCCATGTCAGGACGGTAGAGCTCGGTGTCCAGTCCATGGACGACGATGTGCTGACACGTTCGGGACGGGGGCACACGTCCGCCGATACCCTTAAGGCCTTCAACCTGCTGCGGGCTCGGGGCTTCACCCTCGGCCTCCAGCTCATGCCCGGTCTTCCCGGCGATACACCGGAAACGTTCCAAAAAACGGTATCCCAGGTCATCTCCCTGAGGCCCGACTTCGTCCGGATATACCCTGCTCTCGTGATCAAGGAAACCCCCCTCGCCGAACTCTATCGCACCGGCAGATATTCTCCCCTGTCCCTCGATGACGCCGTTCTGCTGTGCCATAAAGCCGTGGCGCGGTTCGAACAGGCGGGTATCGAGGTCATTCGCGTCGGCCTACAGCCCACGGAAGAGCTCGAACGTCCCGGCACGATCATCGCCGGTCCCTGGCATCCGGCGTTCCGGCAGCTCGTTGAGTCGTCACGGTTCCTGGAAAAGATGTGTTCGCTCCTGTCAGCCGGCGATCAGGCCTGCACGGTCACTTTTTTCGTGAATCCCGCTGATCTCTCTTCCGCCATCGGCCAGAAACGCCGGAACATCCATACGATCAAGGACCGGTCCGGCATGAACGCGAAGATCATGGCGGACCCCGAGGTTCCGAGAGGAGCGGTCAGAAA
>CAYILT010000110.1:0-10683 GCA_964364055.1 uncultured Nitrospiraceae bacterium
TGCAAGAAGGTCTAACGGGGTGAACCGGGGAGACGACTTTTTACGAGACGATCAATATTCAATTCCGTTATATCCATTCAATATTTAACGGTATTCCCTCCGCTTCTTCTGAGGTAAGAAACGAATTTTTCCTTTCTTTTATCAGCCTCCTATGGTAAAGTAACCCGGTTTTGAAAGGCAGTTTCGGAGGTTTCATGGGCAAGGTCATTGCCATAGCCAATCAGAAGGGCGGCGTCGGAAAGACGACGACCGCCGTGAACATCGCCGCATCGCTCGCAGCGGCGGAGAAGAAGGTGCTCCTTATCGACTCGGACCCCCAGGGCAACTCCACGAGCGGTATGGGCGTTGACCGCAAGGACATTACCGGCAGCACCTACGACCTCTTTACGGGCAAGAGGCCTTTTGCCGAGATCAAAAAAACCGCCCACTTCCCCTGGCTCGACGTGGTGCCGGCCGGCATCGACCTCGTTGGCGTCGAGATCGAGCTCATCCAGACCATCGCCCGGGAGCGCGTGCTCAAGAAGGCGATTGCCCTGTTCCGGGATAATTACGATTACATCTTCATCGACTGCCCGCCGTCCCTGGGGCTTCTGACCGTGAACGCCCTGACCGCTGCCGACGGGGTCCTGATCCCGGTCCAGACCGAGTACTATGCGCTGGAAGGTCTGTCGGCGCTGATGAACACCATCAAGCTGATCAAACAGGACCTGAACCCAGATCTTACGATCGAAGGCGTGCTGCTCACTATGTACGACAGCCGGAACAACCTGGCCACGCAGGTATCGCAGGAAGTGCGCAAGTTCTTTGGCGACAAGGTCTATACTACCGTCATTCACCGCAACGTTGCCCTGAGCGAGGCGCCGAGCCACGGCAAGCCCGTGCTGCTCTACGACATCCGCTCCCGCGGGGCGCAAAGCTACCTCGAACTTGCCAAGGAGGTCATTAACAATGCAAAAGCAGGCGCTCGGTAAAGGCCTCGGCGCGCTCATCCCGGATCTTTCCGTCCTGGATGAAAAAGAGAGGAAGTCCCTCGGGATCATGGATGTCGAGCTGGACAAGATCGTCCCGAACGAGTACCAGCCGCGGAAAACATTTCAGGACGACGCGCTGAAGGAGCTTGCTGCGTCGATCAAAGAACACGGCGTGATCCAGCCGATCATCGTGCACCGCATCGGCACGAACTACGGGCTCATCGCGGGCGAACGCCGGTGGCGCGCGTCAAGGCTCGCGGGCCTCAAGACCATCCCGGCCCTGGTGAAAGAAGCGACCAAGCGCGAGATCATTGAGCAGGCCCTGATCGAGAACATCCAGCGCGAGGACCTGAACCCGCTCGAAGCTGCCGAGGCCTACAAGCGGCTGCAGGACGAGTTCAAGCTGACGCAGGAAGATGTCGCGAAGCGCGTGGGCAAGGAGCGCTCGACCATCACCAACTTCCTTCGCATCCTCGGCTTGCCGAAAGAGATCAAGCAGCACCTGGCGACGGGGGCGCTCGGCATGGGTCATGCCAAGGCACTCCTGTCCCTTGAGCGTCTCCGCGACCAGATGTTCGCCGCGAACCAGATCGTGAAGAAGGGGCTCTCGGTGCGCGAGGCGGAAGCGCTTGCCCACGCGCTCAAGAAGCCCAGGAAGGAAAAAAAGAAGCTGACGAGCGTCGAGTTCAAGGCGGTCGAGGAGCGGCTCAGGAAGTCCCTCGGCACGAAGGTGAGCATCGCGCCCAAGGCAAAGGGCGGCAGGATCGTCATCGAGTACTATTCCGGCGAGGAGTTGGAGCGGATCCTGGAGAAGATCGGGTAAGGCAAACAAACACCCTGCCACAAAGGCACGAAGTCACCAAAAAAACCACTTCTTTTAGCATCCTTCGTGTCTTAGTGACTTCGTGGCAAAAGCTTTTGAATTGATTTCAAGGAGGACTCATTCATGTTGAAAAAAGGTTCAGGCGTATCAGCGGAACATGCGGAGATCACCGCGTTCCTCGGCAAGGGCACGGAGTTCAAGGGCGTGCTCAGTTTCGAGGGGACCATCCGGGTGGACGGCAGGGTGGAGGGAGAGGTCCTGTCCAAGGACACGCTCATTGCTGGCGACGAGGCCCACCTTCAGGGCGAGATCAGCGTCGGGACGATCATCTGCAGCGGGAAGATCGTGGGCAACGTCAACGCCACCCAGAAGGTGCACATCCTCGCGCCGGGCGTCATTGAGGGGAACATCAAGACCCCGAAGCTCATCATCGAGGAAGGGGTCACCTTCGACGGCAAGTGCGAGATGGCCGGCCAGAAAAAAGCGGCCGACCAGAAGGTCGTGTCTTTGACGGAAAGGCAGTGACTGCGAATGAGAAAATCGAAAGATCCCATAACAGCATTCCGGGGCGCTGGGAGCGGCAGGTATTCCGTCGCGAAGCTTATCTATGACCGACGCGCGGAGCGCCGGGAAGAAAAGACCTGTGATCGAAACACCCGCAATCCGATTGTGACCCTTCAAAAACGCCTGGCGCAGGTAACCGCGGATAATCTTCATCGCGAGGATGACAGCGGTCCTGCAGTCGGGATAGAAGCATGGTAGACCCAAAACCCTATGTACCCAAACGGGGGGCTGTGGTTTGGATTTCTTTGAACCCACAAGCTGGTCACGAACAAGCAGGTTGTCGTCCGGCAGTGGTCCTTTCGCCTCAGCCCTATAACGATAAAGTCGGTTTGACTCTTCTGTGTCCTATCACCAATCAAATCAAAGGATATCCATTCGAGGTTCTTATTCCCTCCGACCAATATGTAATATGAAGAAGGCGGTTTTAAATAAAACATCCGGCAAAGATGAAACGAGACTAGAATATGATTTTTCCAGCATGAAGGGGGCGGTGCGGGGAAAATACTATAAATCATATCATGCCGGTCACAAAGTGGTGATTCACAACGAAGACGGCAGTACTTCAGTCCTGTATTTTAAGCTTGAAGACGGGGCGATTCTGCTGGCGCCGGATGTCAGAAAACACTTTACAAACTCGGAATCAGTCAACAAAGCGCCCCGGTCGTTAATTGCGATCATCCCAACAAGGAAGCGAACTCCTGCTCACACGAAGTAATGGTTGGCAGATGAGTTGGGCAGAGCGAAAAATATGTTGGGTTCGCGCTGCTCAACCCAAACTACGAACTGGATCATCGCCACGGCGATCACGCGCAATGCAACGCTCGTGCATAAAGACCCCGCATTCGACGCTCTGTCGGACAAAATGACCCTGAAATTAATCTTGACTTCTTAATTAATATTTACTATAAAAGGAAGTAGAGATTATTTAAGGGGGTTAATATGCGCTCAATTCGAATGTCCGAAGAGGTTTGGCAAACCATTGCCAATCAAGGCAAATTTGGAGAGACTGAGGATGATGTTCTACGGCGAATTTTTAAATTGCCCGCAAATTCAAGCCGTACTGGTGATCAAACAAATTTGACAACCGGAGCTCGACAGCCTAATCGAGCGTTATCAGGTCGTCGCAGATCCTTTGCCGTTCAAAGAATGACCTCTTACATAAACAATAATGAACTCCATGTCGAATTTCAAGATGGCGCATCCTCCTCCTGGTCATTGCCAGCCCGTAGTGATAAGGCTGGAATTCGGGCACTGCTTAACAAAGCAATTGAATTTGCACAAAAAAACAAGGCTTCTCTTGGTCAAATAAACGCTGCTAGAAAAACACTAACTTCTGCAGCTTTCCACATAACGAAATAATATGAATAAGGGGCGAATCACTCCAATGCGCTGGTTTGTATAATTATCGATATAAAGGAGAACTGATGCCGACAATATCAATGTTCTTCGGAATTCTCGTCCAGATTTTTTACGGAGATAACGAACAGCACCATACGCCGCACATTCACGTGCGATACCAAGAGAAGAAGGCTTCTATTGCAATTGATGACGGTCGTCTTCTTGCCGGGGATTTTCCGCCACGCCAACTTCGGATGGTGCAAGTTTGGATTGATATTCACAGGGACGATCTTATGGCGGACTGGGAACTCGCTGTTGCCGGTGATGAGCCGTTTCGTATCCCGCCGCTACAATAAGGAGGAAAACATGGAAACACTACTTCTATTTGATGTCATCAGCGTAAAAACCAGGGACGACTATACCCTAGAGCTTGTTTTTGAAAATGGAGAGAAGCGAATATTCGACATGAAACCCTTTTTCGACAAGAAACCTTTTGTCAAGCTCCTCAATTCCCCGCTGTTCTTTAAAGCGTCTGTCCAATATGGTACCGTGGTGTGGCCGGGCAATATCGATATTGCGCCCGAAACCCTCTGGTCCCGATCGGTGCAGGCGTAACATAATCAATCCAAACCAGCCGCTCAACCCATCTATGGTAGACGCGTGGGTTAGCGCCGTGATTGGAGGAGTACAAAATGCGGCATAAGTGGTATGCCGACGGTCGGGACCTTATCAAGTGGGGTGTTCTTTTCCATCTTGCAGAATCATGGAATTTGAAGCGCATTATCCAAGTGGCTTATCTTCACCGTCGCCCAGACGAACAACGCCCGGTATT
The DNA here is from genome assembly GCA_964364055.1 of uncultured Nitrospiraceae bacterium. Lineage (GTDB taxonomy): Bacteria > Nitrospirota > UBA9217 > UBA9217 > UBA9217 > JAAXXJ01. The sequence continues at coordinate 4,529 of CAYILT010000110.1, forward strand.
GGAAAACAAAGGCAAATCCATACAACTTTCTGATCTTGTGTGGTCGCATTTTCGAGATATACGGGACATTAAACGCCTGGCGAAATCCTCCGGGCTTGAAATCGGATTAATCGAAACCCCCTATGATCCGAGTTCCAGAACAGATTATTCGCTGAAGGTTATTGAACAATGTCGGAGTGAGTTGAAGAAACCGACAGTCGTGTTCTTAGATCCTGACACTGGTATTGCCGAACGCAACGCAAAACCTGAACACGTCACCTCAACCGAGGTTAGCAGTATTTGGAATGCTCTGGCCCCTTCACATTGGCTCGTTCTCTATCAACACAGTAACCGTCATAAAGAGTGGCTGCCGAATAAACGCGATGAATTCGCCAAAGCCATAGGCGTACGCAACAAAATAGAAACGTTCCGCGCAAGCGCAAGAACGGGGGCAAGAGACGTTGCATTTTTATGCGCCGTGAAATCATAATATTGTCGTCTCACCCGGATCGAGCCTGGTGTAAAAAACCGCTCTGTTCAGCAAATTGTCATGATAAATTTAGTTGATAGGTCGGGTTGATCAACCTGACACCCGACACAATTGCAACTATGGTCGATGATCCTGACGAGGTATCATGCAATACCTGCGTTCGTCGCGAACAGGGCAATGTTGTTTCGGCCAAGACTCTCGGGGCTGTGTAGGATACTGTGTCATGAATCGAACATAACATTGAAATTGATGAGGCGAATGATGTCGGGTTTCGCTCCACTCTACCCGCTACCCGACCTACCAACTATCATGGTAAAACGAAAGCGGAAACTCTCTCCTGCCGAGAAAAGTGAGAAACGACGAAGGCAGAAGGAATATATGACCATCTTCATCAATGGGAAGCAAAAGCGAGTCAATCGCCCGCCGACCATCGACGGCATGGATGTTGATGCGTTCATAAGGTTGAACGCAGATCCGATCTGGTTGCATCAGAATGGAATGTGGGAGTATATAGACGAATGCGGCTCGGCGAAAGAGGATCAGCGAAGCGGGGGATCTTAGTCAGGTCTTTCTCATTGAAATTACCCCGATCTTGAGTTATTGAAGATGAAAATGCAACGAAAAAAACTTGGCACTAGTTGACAACGTCGAAGCGCTTGCGGACCAAGCCGCAATGGACGATCCGAGGAAGGCTGTACGGCTATATAAAAAGGCAGCCGGGCTTTATCGGCAGCAAGGCGATGAGAAGAAAGCCGACGAGCTCTTGAACCGCGCTGCCACGGTGATTCTCGACGAAGGATGGGAAGCGCGCGAGGACGGTGACAATTCCGCCGCGCGGAAGAAGGCGCTTCGGGCGCTTGAAGTCTACCCTTATTGCGTTGATGCGAGGAATCTTCTGGGGAATATTTATACGGACCGGTTTGAGTTTTTTGAGGCGGAAAAGGTTTATCGTACCGCAGTTGATGACGCGGTAAGAGAACAGGGCGGCGTTGTGAAGATGCAGGATGTGCCCTATTGGCTTGAAGTGGATACCCGGCCCTATATGCGCGCCCGGCACGGACTGGGGCTGTCTCTCATGCAGCTTCACCGTTATGAAGAGGCAGTCCGGGAATTTGAAATTCTGATGGACCTGAATTCGAACGACAACCAGGGGGTTCGGTATCTTCTGGGTGATGTTTATCATTTTACGGGAAACCTGGAAAAAGCCGAACAATGCTACCGGGAGTACGAAGAGGTTGATTCGCTGTACGGTCACGCGCTGCTTCTGAACTTTCTAGGAAAAGAAGCCACGGCAACAGGTATGCTGGTAAAATGCACTAAGGACGCTCCTTTTATTGCGCACACTCTCAGTCTCTATCTTATAAAGTTCGATTTCTGGAATGAGCGCGGAATGTTCAAATACGGCGACTTGCCGCCTTTGCTTCTTCACCGGAACGCCATGATAGCTGCCTGGAACGAAATGCTTCCGAAAGTGACGGACAGACAAAAGTATTATGATTTTGAATCGGCATATCAATATTGCAGCCTGAACGCGCCCCTCTGGCTGAAATATGAAGGCTCACCGTTATTTCTGCAAAAGACCATGGACGCCGCAGGAGCTTCGTAAGTCGGGTGGATCAGCGCGACACCCGACGCAATTGAATTTGCATCTTGCACGGGTTTTTGTTAAAGTACAATAAAGCATCCCTTGAAAATCGGACAAATTTAAAGGTAGGCAGTCACGATTCTCAAACAACTTACAGCAATCATCGAACGTGAGGGAGAGGCATTCGTATCTCTCTGCCCCGAACTTGACATTGCGAGCCAGGGCAACACGATTGAAGAGGCGCGCAACAACCTTCAGGAGGCGCTGGAACTTTTCTTCGAGTCGGCTTCACCCGAGGAAACTAAGCAGCGCCTGCATGAGGAGGTATACGTAACACGCCTGGAGGTAGCGGTTGGGTAAGCTGCGTGTCTTGTCCGGGAAGGATGCCTGCGCTATCCTGGTAAAGCATGGTTTTGTTGAAGTACGTCAGCGCGGCAGCCACATCGTGATGCAAAAAAAACTCCCGGACACCACCGTCACCGTGCCGGTCCCGAATCACTCTGAGTTATGAAGCGGAACTCTTCAATCCATCATTCGACAGTCTGGAATACTCCGAAGCGAGTTTGAATCATAAACGCGGAGTTGGGCGTAGCCTTAAGAACAAGAAAACCTGTACTATGACCATCTTTCATCTCTTCCGCACTCCCGCGCTCTCGACGTTCCAGACCGACGGCCTGCTTGCAACGGCACGGCACAAGGTCTCGCGCGCCATCACCGGGATCGAGACGGAGTTCTGCTTCAATATCGCGTCATCATCGCCGCTGACCGCGGACGAGATGCGCCTCCTCCGGTGGCTGCTGGCCGAGACTTTCGAGCCGGAAAAGTTCTCCGACGCATCGTTTTTCAATCCGCAATCCGCGTTGAAAAAGCCCCCTCTCCCTTTTTCCCTCTCCCTCCAGGGGAGAGGGGCAGGGGTGAGGGTCATGTCTACCCGTACTCCGCAATTGATCCTCGAAGTCGGTCCCCGCATGAGTTTCACCACGGCCTGGTCCACGAACGCCGTCTCCGTCTGTCATGCCTGCGGCCTCCGGAAGATCACGCGCATCGAACGCTCACGCCGCTGCCTCCTGCTTCTCGATGGTCCTTCAGCTATGAGCCAAGAGCTGCGAGCTTCCTTTCTCTCTCTCGTCCACGACCGCATGACCGAGTGCCCCTACCCGAATCCGCTCACGACCTTCGAGACCGGTATCAAACCGGAGCCCGTGCGCGTCATCCCGCTGATGAAAGAGGGAAGGGCAGCGCTCGAGAAGATCAACCGCGAGATGGGCCTGGGTCTGGACGACTGGGACCTGGACTTCTACACCAACCTCTTTGTGAATGATATCAAGCGCGACCCCACCAACGTGGAATGCTTCGACCTTTCCCAATCGAACAGCGAACACTCGCGCCACTGGTTCTTTCGCGGCCGGCTCGTTGTGGACGGCAGGGAAGTACCGGATACGCTCATGAAGATCGTGAAGGCGACGTACGAGGCGAACCGGAACAACAGCATTATTGCCTTCAGCGATAACTCAAGCTCCATCAAGGGATACGGCATCACCACGATCATCCCGGAGGTCCTAGGAAAACCGTCTCCTTACCGCGAAACGAAGCGAAAGCATGACATCATCTTTACGGCGGAGACGCACAACTTTCCCTCGGGCGTTGCGCCGTTCCCCGGCGCGGAGACCGGCACGGGCGGCAGGCTTCGCGACGTGCAGGCGACCGGAACCGGCGGCCTCGTCGTGGCAGGCACAGCCGCGTACTGTGTGGGAAATCTGCACATACCGGGGTACGAGCTTCCCTGGGAAGACGCGTCCTTCGCTTATCCCTCGAACCTTGCCTCTCCGCTCCAGATCGAGATCGAGGCGAGCAACGGCGCATCCGATTACGGCAACAAGTTCGGCGAACCGCTGATCCAGGGCTTCACGCGTTCCTTCGGCCTCCGCCTTCCCGATGGTGAGCGCAGGGAATGGCTCAAGCCGATCATGTTCAGCGGCGGCATCGGCCAGATGGACAGCCGCCATACGAAAAAGTCCGAACCCGAGAAGGGGATGCTGGTGGTCAAGGTGGGCGGGCCCGCATACCGGATCGGCATGGGCGGCGGCGCGGCCTCGTCCATGATCCAGGGTGAGAATATTGCCGAGCTCGACTTCAATGCGGTCCAGCGCGGCGACGCCGAGATGGAGCAGAAGATGAACCGCGTGATCCGCGCCTGCGTGGAGCTGGGGGAGGAGAACCCCATCGTGAGCATCCACGACCAGGGCGCGGGCGGGAACTGCAACGTGGTGAAGGAGATCGTCCATCCCGCGGGCGCGAAGATCGAGATACGAAAGGTCCCGGTGGGCGACGAGACCCTCTCGGTGCTCGAGATATGGGGCGCCGAATATCAGGAGCAGAACGCGCTTCTCCTGAGGCCGTCGCAGGCGCCGCTCTTCGAGGACCTCTGCGGGCGCGAGAAGGTGCCGGTAGCGTTCATCGGACAGGTCACCGGCGACGGGTACATCGTGCTTCACGATGAGAACGACGGTTCAACGCCCGTGAACCTTGAGCTGTCGAAAGTGCTTGGCGATATGCCGCAGAAGACATTTACGCTCGATCGCGATAAGACCACGCTCAATCCGCTCAAGCTTCCTCATGGTCTTACGGTCCGGAAAGCCCTTGACCGCGTGCTCAGGCTCCTTTCGGTCGGCTCCAAACGCTTCCTTACGAACAAAGTTGACCGGTCCGTTACGGGCCTCATCGCGCGCCAGCAGTGCTGCGGTCCGCTCCAGCTCACGGTCTCGGACGTCGCTGTCATCGCCCAGTCCCATTTCGGCACGACCGGCGCCGCCTGCGCCATAGGAGAGCAGCCGGCGAAGGGATTTATCGACCCCGCCCCCCAGGCGAGAAATAGCGTCGCCCAGGCGCTCACGAACGTCGTCTGGGCGGAGGTGAGCGGACTCGAGGACATACGGTGCTCGGGGAACTGGATGTGGGCGCCTAAACTTCCGGGCGAGGGCAGCCGTCTCTACGATGCGGCCATTGCCATGCGTGATCTCATGATCAAGCTCGGGATCGCGATCGACGGCGGCAAGGACAGCCTTTCCATGGCGGCCAGGGTCGCCAATGCCGACGGCACATCGGAAACGGTGAAATCGCCGGGCACACTCGTCATCTCCGCCTATGTCACCTGTCCCGACATTACCAAGACAGTTACCCCGGACCTCAAGATGCCGGGCTGGGGCAGGCTCCTGTTCATCGATCTGAGCGGCGGGAAGAACCGCCTGGGCGGGTCAGCGCTCGCCCAGGTGTTCGGCCAGGTCGGCAATGAGTCGCCGGACATCGAGGACGCAGGGCTCCTGAAGCGCGGGTTCAATGCCGTGCAAAAGCTGGTCGGCCGGCGCCTCATTCTTTCGGGCCACGACCGTTCCGACGGAGGCCTCATCACCACGCTGCTCGAGATGGCCTTTTCCGGGAACTGCGGCATTGACGTGAATTTTCCGACCGAAAGCCTGCACAGCGGAGATCCGCTCGCCGCGCTGTTCTCAGAAGAGGCGGGCCTGGTCGTTGAATACCTGCCGGATAACGAAGCGACGATCTTCGCGGTCCTGAACAAGGCCGACGTGCCTTTCTTCATGATCGGGAAGACCGAGCGGGAGAAGCGGATCAAGATCAGCTTAGGCTGGAACAGCGTGCTCGATGAGGACTTACGCGTACTTCGGGACGTCTGGGAGGAGACGAGCCATCATCTTGATCTTCTGCAGCGCGATCCCGGGAACATCCGCGAAGAGCGGAAGAACAGCTACGACCGACAAGGGCCGCAATTCGTGGTCCCTTTTGTTCCGCAACCGACGAAGACCGCCCTTCTCGGCCGGTCCGATAATCCCCGCGTCGCGATCATCCGTGAAGAAGGGAGCAACGGGGACCGTGAAATGGCCTCGGCGTTCCACCTCGCGGGCTTTGAGCCCTGGGACGTTATGATGACCGATCTCCTTGACGGACGCATCACCCTTGACGGGTTCCGGGGCGTGGCGTTCGTCGGCGGGTTCAGTTACGCTGACGTGCTTGATTCGGCGAAGGGGTGGGCGGCAAGCATCCGGTTCAACAAGAAGGTGTGGGACCAGTTCGAGCGGTTCTATG
>CAYILT010000111.1:0-10545 GCA_964364055.1 uncultured Nitrospiraceae bacterium
TGTCGGACCTGCGCGAGTCCGGCGCCATCGAGCAGGACGCCGACGTGATCCTGTTCATCTACCGCGAGGAACAGTACAATAAGTGCGAGTGCCCCTGGGACGGTGAATGCCTCTGCGGGAGACGGGGGAAGGCGGAAGTGATCATCGGCAAGCAGCGAAACGGCCCGACGGATATCGTGGATGTGACCTACCTGAAGCAGTTCACGAGGTTCGAGAACGCTGAAAAGAGAAGCTTTTAGAAATCCGAAAAATAGGATATAATAGCCCCCACATGGACGGTCTCGACCGGCCGGCCATGATCCCGGAATGACGGAGGATATCACCTTGGCGTCAGAAAAGGCAGCGATCAGCGAGAACGTGCAAAAATTTATCCAGAAGAGTGACTGGAAGAACGCGGTCACCGAGATGGAAAAGCTCTTTGCCCTTGACCAGGACCCCCAGGTCAAGGTGCGCATGGGAGATATCCGGCAGAAGATGAACCAGAAGCCGCAGGCCGTCAACGAGTACATGAAGGCCGCCGAGATCTTCGCGGAAAAAGGGTTCGTCGTCAAGGCCCTGGCCATGTACAAGATGGTGCTGAGGCTGGACCCGAGCAGCGATAAGGCCCTGGCGCAGATGTCTTCGCTCCATTCCAACAAGTCGGTGACCGAGCTGAAGCTCGAACCCGTGGAGCTCGGCGAGGTGGCGCCGGAGAGCAGCATCGTCCCGCTTTTCGCGGACCTGACGCAGGAGGAGTTCAACGATTTCACGAAGCGGATGGTGTTCCATACCGTTCCGGAAGGACAGACCATTGTCAAGGAGGGCGATTCCGGGGCGTCGGTCTTCGTCATGACCCGCGGGACCGTACGGGTCGTCACGACCATGGAAGGAAAACAGGTCGAGCTGGCCGAGCTCCAGCCAAGCGATTTCTTCGGCGAGATCGCGTTCCTCACCGGTAAACCGCGCACGGCGACCGTCATTGCGGCTGAAGAGTGCGACGTGCTCGAAGTTCCCGAGGACCAGCTCAAGGACCTTATCGTTCAGAAACCCCGCATCCGTGAAGTTATGCAGAAGTACTATGATCAACGGGTGGCCAATACCCTGCAGAAGCTGAAGGGGATCGGATGATAGAAGCCGTGAGGCGTGAGGGGCAGGGCGTTAGGCGTGAGACGTAAGGCGCAAGGCGTAAGGCGTAAGGCGTTAACAATATTATTGCTCGATATTCGGTATCATCATCCGGAGGCAAAGATGGGCGCAGAGAACAAGGGACAGCTGATAGAAAGCATCCAGAACTATCTGGGCAAGGGGAAATGGAAGGACGCCGTTGCCGACATGGAGAAGCTCTTTGCCCTGAATCCCGATCCGATCATCCGGGTCCGCATGGGCGACGCCTACCAGAAACTGAGCTCGAAGCCCGAGGCGACGCGTGAATATGTCTATGCGGCGGACCTCTACGCCGAGACGGGCGCCGTGGTCAAGGCCCTGGCCCAGTATAAACTGGCGCTTCGTATCGACCCTCAGCACAAACGCGCCCAGGACAGGATGCTGGCTCTTCATTCCAACAAGACCATTGCCGAGAAAAAGGCCGAGCCGATCGAAGAAGGCAAGCAAAAGCCGGCCAACAGCGCCATCCCGCTCTTTGCCGGGTTCAGTCAGGGCGAGTTCCAGGAGTTCACCAACCTTATGAACGTCCATACCCACGGCCCGGGCGAGGTCATCGTCCGCGAAGGGGACAAGGGCAAGTCCGTATACATCATTGCCAGCGGCTCCGTCAAGGTCTACACGACCATGCTGTCGGGCGAGGTCGTTGTGCTGGCGAAGCTCTGGCCCAGCGAGTTCTTCGGCGAGATATCGTACCTTACCGGCAAGCCCCGGACCGCCTCAATCGAGACGCTTGAGGACACCGCGGTCCTGGAGCTGACCGAGGACAAACTGGGCTATCTTCTCGAAAAACACCCGCGTGTCCGCGAGGTCCTGCGGAAATTCTCCGAAATGCGGCTCAAGGGCACCATCGAGACGGTCATCAGCAAGTCCGTGGAGTAATTCAGTGCGGAGTTCGGAGTGGTGAGTGCGGAGTGAAATTATTTGCCAGGAGACGCTTCCGATGGAAATTGACGGAAGCGTTTTCTTTTTAGACCCATGTTATTATCCTCCTTGTATCAACCCTTCCCGGTGATATAATAAAAGAAGTCAGCATATCATTCCGCATTCCGAACTCCGCATTCCGCACTTATTCGGAGGTGCCTGTCATGATCCGTCAACCGGCTGTAGCAGGACATTTCTACCAGGGTTCACCGTCGGCCCTGAGGGACCAGGTCGAGCGATTTCTGGAGCCGGAGGCGAAGAAGGTCAAGGCTCTCGGTATCGTCTCTCCTCACGCAGGTCTCGTCTACTCGGGGTCCGTAGCCGGCGCTGTCTATTCACGTATCGAACTGCCCGGGACCTTCGTGCTCATAGGCCCCAACCATACCGGCCTCGGCGCGCCGGTGTCGCTCATGGCAAAAGGCAGATGGGAGACCCCGCTCGGGACGGTACCGGTCAATGAGGACCTGGCGGCAGCGATACTTTCCCGGTCGAACCGCATCCAGAACGACACGATGGCCCATCTCCGGGAACACTCCCTTGAGGTTCAGCTTCCCTTCATCCAATACCTGAAAAAAGAATTTACGATCGTGCCCATCCAGATGCTGGACACGCGGCTTGAGACCTGCGTGGAACTGGGCAATGCAATTGCACATGCGATTGCGGAGTGCGGAGTGCGGAGTGCGGAGTATAAGGCCGGGGGAACATTGATCGTGGCGAGTTCGGACATGAGCCACTACGTTTCCGCCGAGACCGCGAAGAAGAAGGACCATGCGGCCATCAAGCGCATTCTCGCGCTGGACGCCCAGGGGCTCTATGACACGGTCCGCGATGAGAGCATCAGCATGTGCGGGTACGGGCCCGCCGTGGCCATGCTCACGGCCTGCAAGATCCTCGGGGCGGCGAAGGCGGAGCTTGTCAAGTACACGAACTCCGGAGACGTGAGCGGGGATTACGATCAGGTCGTGGGGTACGCCGGGATCGTGGTGTCCTGAAGGCATTGCACTGACAACGCCTGATAGGGATTTCGGTTAATTCGTAATAAAATTGAAAAGGCAAGGTATGACCACAGAAACAAAGGCTCGGAGGAAAAACTTATCCACAGATTTCGCAGATTAACGCAGATTTTGTCTAGAAATACGATTCAGGACAGATGTTTTTAATCTGTGGAAGCTGTGTCGCTTAGAAGCGCCTACTTTTGGAATCTGCGGACTAATCTTAGCCTTTCTCGGTTTCTGGTTTGTAAAGCTTTTTCAACAAAATACGAAAGACCTGAGAGTTATGGTCTCTGTTCCCGCAGGATAAGGTCGGCTTTTCACATGGATGGATGGCGATATGTCTGAACGCTACGACGTGATAATCATCGGCACCGGTCCCGCGGGGATCTTTTCCGCGCTGGAACTGGTGAAACAGCAGGGGCTCAAGGTCCTGATGATCGAAAAAGGGGGCGACATACGATCCCGCTCCTGTCCCATGAAGGACGCGGACGTTCCCTGCATCCAGTGCGAGCTTTGCGGCATCCTCTGCGGGTGGGGCGGGGCAGGGGCCTACAGTGACGGGAAATTAACGCTTACCTCCGAGGTGGGCGGCTGGCTCAACGAATACCTGCCGCAGGAGACCCTGGACCAGCTCATTGCCCATGTTGATTCGGTATACCGCCTATTCGGCGCCGTCCAGGAGGTCCACGGCGAGGATCTTGAGGCAGTTAAGAGGCTTCAAAAGAAAGCGGCGGGATACGACCTTGCGCTCATTCCGGCCCGTATCAGGCATATCGGCACGGACCTGTGCAGAGAGGTGCTCAAGAACATTCACGACCATCTGAGAGGGAACGTTACGATACGCTTCGATACGCAGGTGTCCCAGGTGACCGTTCAGCAGGGAGTGGTGACCGGTGTGCGCACGCAGGACGGGAACGAGTACCAGGCGCGCGTTGTGATCGCCGCAGTCGGCAGGGAAGGTTCCCCCTGGTTATCGGGGGAAGCGAAACGGCTGGGATTATCATCTCAGAACAATCCGGTTGACATCGGAGTCCGGGTGGAACTGCCCGCATCGATCATGAAGGACATCACGGACGTCACCTATGAAGCGAAGTTCGTCTATTACGCAAAACGATTCCACGACCGCATCAGGACCTTCTGCATGAATCCCTATGGAGAGGTGGTACAGGAGCGCAGCGACCATATCTTCAGCGTCAACGGCCACAGTTATCAGGATAAGAGGACCACGAACACCAACTTCGCGCTCCTGGTCAGCACGGACTTTACCCACCCTTTCCATGAACCCATAACCTACGGGAAGTACATTGCCGGCCTGGCGAACCTGCTGGGCAGCGGCGTTATCGTCCAGCGGCTCGGCGACCTGAAGATGGGCAGGCGTTCGACGCCCGAGCGCATCGTCGAGGGCTCGGTCAGGCCGACGCTGCGAGACGCAACGCCCGGGGACCTGAGCTTCGCGCTTCCGTACCGCCATCTTACGGCGATCCTGGAGATGCTCGAGGTGCTGGACAACGTGGCGCCCGGCGTCAACTCCGGCGATACGCTCCTGTACGGCGTGGAGGTGAAGTATTATTCCATGCGGCTGAAGCTTACGCAGAACCTTGAGACGGAGATCAAGAACCTTTACGCTGTCGGCGACGGCGCGGGCGTCACGCGGGGGCTGATCCAGGCTTCCGTTTCGGGGGTCGTTGCGGCGAGGGAGATAGAAAAGAGAACGCGGGGGTGAGGGGCGCGTTTTTGCGCGTCGTTCTCGACCGACAAGTTAACTCAGAAGTGTTTATCATAATTCGTATGCTTTCCGATCCAAAACCACAGTATGCCATCTGGGACTTCGATCCCCAGTGCTCGGTAATGGAGTCCGATACGGACTGATCTATACGTTTTTATTTTTTTGAAATGGAGGGAAGGATGATGGGGATTGTCTTTCAGAAGTTCATAGTTTCTGCGAGCCAGCTCCTGTACAGCATCGGGGAGAGTTTCAAAGCATGTCCAAAAATCCGGAGAGGCAAAGTGCTTCAAAGTTCCCGGCTCTCCCCCCGTTTATGTTCGGATAGCGCCTTTGCAGCCAACTTATCGAGCTTGCCGGCCTCAATATCGGATTCGATCTGACGGTCCCATTCATCTGCATCGAATTTGACAAACCAATCACGAAAAGTCGTAAGTTCATCTCGCGAAAGTTCCAGAATCTCTTTTTCAAGTGTTTTAACTTTGTTTCCCATGGGTATGTCCTCCACTAACGGACATTTTATCATTTTTATGATAGAGAGGTCTACTTGTATTTTAGTTCCGAGAGTTGGCACGGCTGTCCTTTGTCGCGCCCTTTTAGGTTTTTGCGTTCCTCTCAGAAAGGTCCTGGCTTCCAATGAATGAAACCGAGGAGACCAAGAATGCCGATCGTTAGAAAACCAGAACCAACGATGATCACTACGATCACGCTCATACGTTCTTCCCGATTGCCGAAATGAAAACCCCACATGTGATTTTGTTCACTCACGACCGCAGCCGCGAATCGTTTCCGCCAAATCAACAGTCCGCAGCAGACGATGACCGAAATGATCTAAGCTATGTAATGTTTATCTTCCATGACACCGTTAACAATAAGGTGAGTCACCGAGCATGGCGAGGCTGGCTCGAGTGTCCTTGTTGTGTGTTTTCATTGATTTAATTTCCAAACTGTCTCAATATACCGATCTTCCAGGACAAAACAGTAATCGTTTCCTTCCTTCATGGTGTTTTCCGTTGCCCTGAAAGTTCGCGTCTCGCCGTTCTTACCATGAACAATAATAATGTACTTAGCGAAGAACTTACATAACCCAATCGGGCGAGCTTGATTCCATCGTTTGGTTAATTCCTGGGCTTGGCTGTTTGACAATCGAAACCCTTCGTCTTCTTTACCGTTATGCGCCATCTCGACGCATTGAACCGACTCAAAATCAATCACTCGTCGTTCTTGTGTCGCTTCGGAGAGTGCTGACGCACAGAGAACCGCGATAAATGCAAGAGCTGTGTGTAAGATAAGTTTCTTCATAGATACAAACGTCCGCACTCGAACGCGGGGTTAGGCCGCACTGCGGCACCCCGGGAAGACCGCCACAACTTAAAAGCGATAGCCACAATGGCGGTTAAAAGCGCACTGTTCACAGCCATGCACACGAGTTGGGTGGCCAAAATGTGAGCTGGCCGCCCGAGAATCCAGCCAAGACTTTCCGAGAGCGATTCCATCTGCGGCACGACTACAAGAGAGATAGGCAAATTGATGAAAATTAAGAAGAGATAAAGGCCCATTTCGCGGATGCCGAAAACGACGTAACCCGCGAGGAAGATGATGCTGACAATCGCCAGATATCCGAACACTATTTTTCTGACCCAAGACATAGATTGTGCGGTCTAATGCCGGGGCTGAGCCATAACCCGTAGGGTCATTGGTTTCGTGCCCCTGGTTCTCCCGAGCGAAGCGAAGGAGAACCAGTTATTATCTGAACCGCTGCGGTAGAGCGTATCATGGGCTCTTTGTTAGGTCAATATTAATGCATTCGTAAAAAGTCGTAATTCGCCCTGTTTCGTCATACCGGCGAAAGCCGGTATCCAGACTTTTCAATGATTTCTGTGATTACTGGACCCCGGTTTTCACCGGGGTGACGACTTCTTACGAGATCATCAATATTAAAAGGAAATCGAATCCGTTTTGAAGCATCTCTCCCACCCGTACGGTCTCTTGTCAACTTGCTGTACGGTTGCGTTCTTCGTCTTTTTGAAGGCGTTAAACTGCGGGTGAAGGATTTTAATTTCGATGCAGGGATACTTACCGTCCGGAGCATCGATCATCCTTCTGTGACTACTTTCCTCCCAGCACCTCCACGAGCTTTTCCCCGAACTTCTTCGCCGCCTGAGGACCCACCGCAGTTACGATCGTTCCGTCGGATACCACGTCCTGCTTCATGAAGATCGCACCGTGGGTCCTGAGCGCCGCCTCGGAAGAGGGGAATGCCGTCGCTTTTTTCCCTTTCAACACGCCGGCATTCGCCAGCGTCGCCGGTGCGATGCAGATGGCCGAAGTGAGTTTGCCGTGATCGTAAAAGCTTCGCGCAAGCTTGTGCGCGGCGGGGCTATCGAAATATTCGGCCGCCCCTCCGCCACCGACGAAGACGATGCCGTCAAAGTCCTCTTCCCTTGCATTCCCTATCAGCACATCGGGCTTCACCTTGAGCCCCAGCATGCCTTCGGACGTGCTCAAGGATGACGAAGCCACGGTTATGACCGCGCCGGCGTCTTCCAGGGCCTTCCTGGGTTCGATATACTCCTCGTCCTGGAACTTGCTTTTCGCGATGACCATCAGCACCTTTTTACCGGACAGGCTCTTCATATGCGCCACCCTTCCCTGGAATAAGTATTGATCTCAGTTTAAACCTATCAGATGTGCGGAACAAAATCAAGGTATGTCGATTAACGGGATTTGCGCCCGTCGTGTCTTTATGCTATTATCAAAATAATCTAAAAGAAGGATACAGCAAATGCCAATGGGGAGGAATATTCTCATTGAGAGGAGGAAGTGAACATGAAAAGAGCAGGGGTAGTCCTATTGGTGGCGCTGTTTGCCGTGACACTGACGGTATTTGCACAGGGGGACGACATCAAACAATCCCCGTCATGCAAGTATTGCGGGATGGACCGGGAGAAGTTCGGCCACAGCAGGATGCTTATCGACTATGACGATGGAACGGCCGTGGGCACCTGCAGCATCCACTGCGCTGCCGTGGACCTGGCGCTGAATATCGACAAGACTCCGAAAGCGCTGATGGTCGGTGATGTCCTGACGAAGAAACTCGTTGATGCCGAGAAAGCGGCGTGGGTCATCGGCGGAAACAAGCCCGGCGTCATGACCAAGCGCGCAAAATGGGCCTTTGAAAACAAGGAGGATGCCGAGAAGTTCATCAAGGAGAACGGCGGCTCGCTCTCAACCTTCGATGAGGCGATCAAGCTGGCCTACGAGGACATGTACCAGGACACGAAGATGATCCGGGAAAAGCGGAAGATGAAAAAGATGGGCATGGAGCACGGACACAAGCAGGGATCTTAGGCTCGTTCGAGTTTTGTTGAAATTACTTTTATTGCCACCTATGGACGGACAACAACATATCCTCGGTAATAAACCATTTTCGCGCAACCAAAAGCAGGCGCTTCTAAGCGAGACGCAAAGGCGCAAAGAAAGAATAAGCCTCACAAGAACAATAAGCCGTAAAAACAGAATGAATAACAAGAACTAGATTTAAGGTTTCTGCATCCAGATACTGCGACTTTTCTAAACCTCTGTCGTTGTCTTTCTTTGCGTGCCTGGCGGCTTTGCGCGAGACAGAAGTCCGTAGTCGCTTTTTAACTTATTTAGAATGAACCGGTTTTAATGCACGCGCGGTGAGGGTGACGGGTGAGGCGGATAGCGGTCATTGCGGCGGTGGTATGGATCCTGAGCTTCAGCCATGCGAACGCCGCGGAAAAAAAGTTCACCAAGCCTGCGGACCGGGACAAGTGCCCGGTCTGCGGCATGTTCGTTGCCAAGTATCCCGACTGGATCGCCGAGGTCGTGTTCAAGGACGGATCGTACGCGGTGTTCGACGGCCCCAAGGATCTGCTCAAGTTCATCCTTGACCTGAAAAGCTACGCCCCGGGAAAGGGGCAAATGGAAATTGACGCGGTCTTTGTGAACGATTATTATGCGGTCAGGCCGATCGACGGCCTCAAGGCGTTTTATGTGCTCGGGAGCGATGTCTTCGGCCCGATGGGGCGAGAGCTGGTCCCCTTTGAGAAGGAGGCCGATGCGCGGGAATTCCTGAAGGACCACAGGGGCAGGAAGATACTCCGGTTCGACGAGATCTCTTCCGACGTCCTGAAGCCGCTCGATTTATAATGAGAAAATCCACCCTGTTTTTCATGTCCCTCGCCGTCCAGTCCGTCCTGCTGCTCGGCGCTTTCACCCATGCAGCGTACCAGCGCGGGCACGATGCGTCCGGCCTCGGAGAAACGGCCGCACTGGTGAAGCGTCTCGGCCTGACCGATCTCTGTCTCTTTACCGAGGCCCGGTACACCCGCCATCCAACCCAGGCCGATCTGCACTCGCCGTTCCAGGAACATCCGATGTCGCTGGAACATTTCCCCTCGGGATCGCTTCTGGCGCCCCGGAAAGGTATCGGGGACCGATAGCCATGGGCAACTGGTTCGAGCGGCAGCGGAACATCATCGACTTTACCCTTTCTTCCCTGGTCCGCAGAAAAGGAAAGAATCTCTCTCTCCTGCTGGTGTACACCCTTCTTGTTTTCCTGCTCGCTTCGGTCATGTTCTTCACCCATGCCTTGCGGAAGGAGGCGTCCCTCGTTCTTCAGGGAGCCCCCGAGATGGTGGTCCAGCGGATGTCAGCGGGACGCCACGAACTGATACCGCGCCGCTACCTCAGCATGATCAAGGGGATCAGGGGCGTGAGCAGCGTGAGGGGCAGACTCTGGGGATATTATTTCGATCCCGTCATGAGCGCGAATTACACGCTCCTGGTGCCTGAGACGTTTTTCGGCGGTGCGGGCAGCATCTCCATCGGCCATGGCATATCCCGCTCCCGCCTGGCAACAATCGGAGATGTGCTCCCCTTCAGGCGATACGACGGGACACCGATGGTGCTCACCGTCAGCGAAGTACTCTCACCCCGGTCGGAACTGGTGTCCTCGGACCTCATCCTTGTATCGGAAGGGGACTTCCGGAAACTCTTCGGAATGAAACCGCACCTGTACACCGACATCGTCCTGACCGTGCGGAACTCCAAAGAGGTGGGCACCGTGGCTGGGAAGGTCCGGAAGCTCCTGCCCGACACCAGGCCGATCATGAAGAGCGAGATCCTGAGGACCTACGACACCATCTTTGACTGGCGCAGCGGCCTCATCGTGGTCATCCTGTCTTCAGCGGTGCTGGCCTTCATCATCTTCGCCTGGGACAAGGCCTCGGGTCTTTCGGCGGAGGAACGTAAGGAAATAGGCATTCTGAAGGCCATCGGGTGGGAGACCTCGGATGTCCTCCTCATGAAGTTCTGGGAGGGGGCGGCCGTCTCCCTGTCCTCCTTCCTGGCCGGGGTCCTGCTTGCCTATGTGCATGTCTTTTTCACCGACGTGGTGCTCTTCGAGCCGGTGCTCAAGGGCTGGTCCACGCTCTACCCCTCGTTCAAGCTCGTCCCGTTCATCAGCCCCTACCATGTCGCGACGCTGTTCTTCCTCACCGTGGTCCCGTACACGGTGGCGACCATCGTTCCCTCGTGGCGCGCGGCGACCATTGACCCCGACTCGGTGATGAGATCATGATCGAGCTCAGGGACATAAGAAAGGTCTTCAACGAGGGGAAGCCCCATGCGCTCACGGCGGTTGACGGGGTAAGCCTCGTCCTCGATGACCGCGCCGTGACCGTGCTGCAGGGACCGAGCGGATCGGGCAAGACGACGCTTCTCTCCCTGGTCGGA
>CAYILT010000112.1:0-10538 GCA_964364055.1 uncultured Nitrospiraceae bacterium
ACACGGGGCGCCACATTCTTCGGGTCGGCGAGTATTGCGCGATCGTTGCGAAAGAACTCGGCATGCCGGAGAAGTTCACTGACATTATCCGTCTTCAGGCCACCCTGCACGACGTGGGAAAGATGCACGTCCATCCTGATATCCTGAAAAAACCGGGGAAGCTGACACCCGAGGAATGGCTGGTAATGAAGGAACATCCGACATTTGGCGTAAAGATCCTCGGTGACCACGTGCGGCTTACGCTGGCGACGAGCATCGCCTTGTCGCACCACGAGCGGTGGGACGGCGGCGGTTATCCGCATGGCTTGAAAGGCGAGCAGATACCGCTCGAAGGCAGGATCATGAACATCGCGGACCAGTATGACGCCTTGCGAAACGCCCGCGTATACAAGCCCGCCTTTGATCACCAAAAGACGTACGGCATAATCACCGAAGGCGACGGCAGGACCCCGCCCCATCATTTTGACCCGCAGGTGCTGTGGGCGTTCAAGGAGACGGCTTCGCAATTCGAGGACGTGTATGAGAGGATGAAGGGGTAAATTAGGACAGCGAACAGAGGAGAGCAACAAGAGATCCCGCGCCTTCCCCCAAACCCCATTTGTTCGATCACCCCTCAGCTGAAATGAAAAAGGCTAATCTTTCGATTAGCCTTTTGAAGTTCTTGGTGGAGCTGAGGGGGATCGAACCCCTGACCCCAAGACTGCCAGCCTTGTGCTCTCCCAGCTGAGCTACAGCCCCGATTTCCCTTTCAAATGCGTGGGTAATTTAACATCACGAACCAATGTTGTCAAGGAAAAATGAGGTGTTTTGGGGCATTGTTGACACCGATCGCGTTATCAGATACACTCCGGTAATGAAAATGCTGACCGTCCTGATCGTGATCGTTTTGCTCCCGCTGACGGCCGTAGCCCATCCCGGCAAGACCGACCGGTACGGCGGCCACAAGTGCTATAAAGAATGCGCTGAATGGGACCTCTACTACGCTGAATACCATCTTCATGACAAGGACGGCAAGCCGGTAAAAGTGGCAAGGGAAAAACCCGTCAGGTCAAAGCCTGAGGCCGCTCCGGTCGAGGAGAAGGCTGTCATCGTGGAAAAATCCGCTGAAAGGCCTGCGGAGGCAACACCCGCTCAGCCCGTTGCCGCTGCGGCAGCCGTTGAACCCGACACCCCGTCATTACCATGGATATTGCTTATGCTGTTCCTGCTCCTGTTTCTCGTCGTCAGACGCAACCGGAGAAAGGCGTCCGACGCGGAGCAGACAGGGATACGTTGATAGTGAAATCAATCGATAAACCGGATATACTGCATCATGTCTGAAGAGCAGGACAAGAAGCCGCCAGCCGGCCCCCCGCAACATCCGCCGCAGACTGTGGAGCGCGAGATCCCGCTCGATACGAGACTGCTGTCCGATGCGGTCATTGAGCTGAATATCTCCCGGAAGAACGTCGGCATCTACCCTCCCGGTCATATCCAGATCACCAAGAGCATCGATCGCGCCTACGAGGTTCTGGTAAAGCTTTTCGAGATCCGGCAGGAGATGACCCTCGGCGTGGCAAAGGACATTCTCTTTGTGGGACAGGACTACCTCGACCAGAAAAACCCCGTCTACCGGGACTTCGCCATGTCCCTGAGCCAGCAGGGTGTCGCGGCCGTGACCTTCATCAGGGGGCTCGACCGTGACGAAATGGTGCGCTTCCACCGCATCATCACCACGAAGCCAGATGACATCACGGCCATGGGCGGCATCGCAAAGGTTGTCGCTGATTCCGCCATCCCGCATATCCGGGTGATGGCCATCGACTACGCGAGCTTCCATCTTACCGAAGAGAAGGAGATCTTCAAGGCCCAGTCAAAAACGGGCGAGAAGCCCGGCGATAAACCGGGAGCCGGGATGTGGCAGGACTTCGTGTCCCTCCTGTCAGCGGGCACGCTGGCGACGCCGGGAGACGGTGTATCCCTCAAGGACTCCTCCCAGATCGATCCGGCCGAGCTCGCCAAGCTTCTGAACGAACGCAAACTCGATTCCGGCGCCGCGGTCCAGAGTTACGACCGGATCATCTCCAGTTACGTCCGCACCTCGGCGGAGAAAAAACAGCTGACCAAGGAGCAGTCCGATACCATTTCCAACCTGAACAACCTGCTGAAGGACCTTCACCCCGGCCTCCGAAAGCAGTTTCTTTCCACGGCGTTCAAGAACGTGTCGGAGAACGCCGCGAGCCCTGGCGCCGAAGAGGTGCTGGGCGGCCTCGGCGATGATATGATCATCGACATGCTGAGGCAGGCGAGCTCGGAAGGACGGGAGATATCGCCCACCCTGACGGGGCTCCTGGGTAAACTGGCGAGCGTGCGCGGCAGGCCGGGGTCCACCCCGGCGGGCGGCGGCAGCGTCGTGGGCGCCGCTTCCGGCACGGGGACCGGCTCGAGTGCCGAGGGCAAGGACGGCGCGGGCCCGGAGATCCTGCCCGAGCATATGGCGAAGCTGTTCGACCGCGAAAAGTACGAAGGCTACGTCGAAAAGGAATACGACGACATCTTGAAGGGCGTGTCCGAGCGGGCCGAGAACATGGCGGCTACGGCCAGGGACCGGTTCCCCCTTGACACGTACCTCAAGGAACTGGACGATCAGCACCTTGATTTCCAGATCGGCCGGGCGGTCCTCGCGTTCATGGAGGAGAACATCGACGAGGAGGACTACCGGGAGTTCTCGAAGAAGCTCATCGCCATCGTTCCTGACATGCTGGTCAGCGGCCACTTCCCGCTGTTGCTGGACACCCTCCAGACCCTGCGGTGGCATCTCTCGGACAAGAAGAGCGAAGGCATCCGTGCGTGCGCCGCCGAGGCCCTGAAGGTATTCTGGGAGCCCGCGTTCATCGACAAGTCCCTCGAGGCGTTCAACACCTGGTCGCGCACGCGGGGAAAGGACTCCCAGGCCTTCATGCGGGCGCTCGGCCCGATCCTGGTCCCCGGCCTCCTGGAGATTTACTCGTACGATACGGCGCCGGGCGGGCGGCGGGTCCTGTTCGACCTTCTTTGTACTTTTGGCAAGGATACGGTGGCCGAAGCGGTCAAGCGTCTTCAGGACCCGCGGGTGTACTACGTGCGGAACCTCCTGATGCTGATCCGGCGCGCGGGCACGCCTGACGTGATCGCGGCGGTCAAGCCGCTCCTGCAGCACACTGACCCGAAAGTAAGGCTGGACGCCCTGGCGGTGCTGCTCCGGTTCAAGTACCCCTCCGCCGTGGGGATACTCCGGCAGGAGATCAATTCCAAGGATCCCGACGTCTCGTCCGCGGCGGTGCTCCTGGCAGGTCAGTTCCGTATTGCCGAGGTGGTCGTGGACCTCCTGCCGCTGATCAAGCGGACGATCCTTTTCGAGACCGACTACGGTGTGAACGAAGAGATCATCCGGGTGCTCGGCGAGATCGGCGATGCCCGGGCGATCCCTGAGATTGAAAAGCTGGCGAAGGCGGGATGGTCGCTCTACCGGAAGAGCCATGCACGCATGAAGGTAACGCTTTTCGAGTCCCTCGGCCGGTATCCCAAGGAGAGCATTGTCGAGCTTCTCCGGATCGGCGAACGGTCAGAGGACGACAAGATCAAGCTGTTGTGCCGGAAGCTTGCCGAGAGGAAGTAGTGCACCGTAAACTTAGTTGCCAATGGTTACACGCCGTCATTCCGGCGCGTTTTAAGCCGGAATCCAGTGAATTTTTCCATTAAAATCTTCCTGGACTCCGGCTAAAGTCATGCCGGGGTGACGAGATAACGGGCGCAATACAATCAAGAACTATATTTACAGTCCTGTCTCCGCGGAGAGCATCAAGTTCTTTGCGCCACGGATGTGGTATCCCGTCATGAGGAAGAGGGTGTATGCCTGAGATCGAAGTCCACGAAGAGCTGGCAAAGGTCGTCGCGCAGCTTACCGCTGCGGTGACGAACATCGGCCTCTATTCGGCCGGCCACCCCCAGGTGGGCCAGTATGTCGACAAAACGCATGCCGTGCTCGCGGGCCTGCTCCAGGCGACTCCGGAAGCAACGATCATGCTGGTCGGCAACGACCTGGTGGCCGGGGGGCGTCCGCTTCCCGCCGACAGCGCCTATGTGGCGAACTTCACACGGATCCTCCGACGAAAGTCCGTCGAGCGCGTGACCTTCATGGTGGGTCTCCCGCGCGCGGAACTCCAGGGGTTCATCCAGGACCTTGCCACGCCCGATGCGGCGTCAATCAAGACGACGGGCTTCATCAAACTGGGCAAGGTGGAACTCCGCGTCAAACAGGCGGGCGGGGAGCAGCACGGGTGGGTCGGCGACGATGTGTCCCCGGAAGTGATCGAGGAATTGACGGCGCTCACCGCATCGGAGCTTGACGAGCTTAAGGACCTCTACCTCCGCATCAAGAAACACAAGCAGATCGACGTCAAAAGCGTCGACGAGATAGTCAAACGGTTCATCAAGGGCTTCCGCGATGAAGTGAACCCCCTGAGGCTTCTGGCGTCGCTCAAATCCTCCCATGAATACACGTTCACCCACGTGGTGAACGTTGGCATCCTGACCATGGCCCAAGCCGAGTCCTTGGGCTTCACCGGCGAGCACCTGCACCAGATCGGCGTCGCGTCATTCCTCCACGACATCGGCAAGCTCTTCGTCCCCGAGGAGATCATGAATAAACAGGGGAAATTGAGCCAAGACGAGCGCATGATCATCGAGACCCACACTACCAAGGGGGCGCGGTACCTCATGGGTACGGAGGGGATCCCGAAGCTCGCCGTGCTGGCCGCGCTTGAGCATCACCTGAAGTTCGACGGCAGCGGCTATCCGTCCATCAAGGGCGGCTGGACGCCGAACATCGCGAGCCAGATGATCTCCGTTGCCGACGTGTTCGACGCCATGCGGAGCCGCCGGTCCTACCAGGAACCCCAGCCCATGAGCAAGATCGAGCAGATCCTGAAGGGAGGGGCCGGGAAGGCATTCAATCCCAAGCTGGTCGAAAATTTTTACAAGCTGATCAGGGCGTGAGTGCCCGGGCGTGGTCTTCCGCTGCTTGACCATGGCCCGGATTGCGAGTATGATGACCCCATGACGCTTCTTGTTCTCCTTGCCTTTCTCGCGGTTGTTTGCGCCGGCTACTGGCTCAAATACCTCAATCTGTCCCGCCTCAAAGTCCACGGCCACACCGTTCCGCCGGAGTTCGAAGGCGCCGTGGACCCGGCGACGCTCGCGAAGATATCCGACTACACAATCGAGAACAGCCGCTTCGGCCTGATCGAGTCAATCATCGACAACATGGTCCTGATCGTCTTCCTGTTCTGGGGCCTCCTGGGCGTCTATGATGAGTGGATCACATCCCTCACCGGGTCGTTCCTCGGGAACGGCGTGCTTTTTTTTCTCTTCCTCATGGTCGCCCAGACGATCATGGGCATTCCCTTCAGCCTTTACCGTAATTTCCGGATAGAGAACAAGTACGGATTCAACACCATGACCCTGAAGCTCTGGATGACGGACCTGGTCAAGGGCCTTGCGATCGGCGCGGTCATCAGCACCCTCGTGGCGCTCGGCGCTCTCTGGCTGGTCACCGTAAGCCCGGGGCTGTGGTGGCTCTGGGTCTGGCTGTTCTTCCTCGCCGTCGGCATCTTCATGATGTACCTCTCGCCGACGGTGATCGAACCGCTCTTCTTCAAGTTCGAGCCGCTCAAGGTCGAGGGTCTGGAGGAGCGCATCAGGACGCTTATGGAGAAGGCGGGGCTGAAGGTGAGCCGGGTGTTCCAGGTGGACGCGTCCCGCAGGAGCCGTCATTCGAACGCCTACTTTACCGGCATCGGGAAAGTGAAGCGGATCGTGCTGTTTGACACGCTGCTCGAGCAGATGACCCAGGACGAGATCCTGGCGGTGCTGGCACACGAAGTGGGCCACTGGAAGAAGAAACATGTCCTGAAACGGATCATCATGACCGAGACCATGGCCTTCTGCGGGACCCTTGCGGCCTTCTGGCTTCTTCGCGGGAACTGGCTTCCGAACATCCTGGGCCTGATGCAGGCCTCGTTCTACGCAAAGGCCGTGATCCTGGGATTTCTCCTCTCGATCGTGACCTTCCCCCTGACGCCGCTCTTCAGCTGGCTGTCGCGGCGGGACGAGCGGGAATCGGACCGGTTCGCCGCTGACCTCACGGGCAGCACCGGGGCCATGGCCTCCGCCCTGGTGAAACTTTCGAAGGAGAACCTCTCCAATCTCCATCCCCATCCGTTTTACGCTGCGTTCTATTACTCCCATCCGCCCGTGGTGGAGAGGATCAGGGCGCTGAGAGGAGCGGGTAAACAGTAGACGGTATACGGTAAACTGGGGGAAGCATAATGTCGTGGGCACGCCGTGTGCTGTTTACTGTATGCCGTCTACCGTCTGCTGTCTACTGCAATCCCCACTTTCCCGTTGACCGTACTCCGTTTCTTGTGATATTTTAAGGCCATGGAAAACTCTCACAATATCGAACGGTTGAACCAGAAGGTCAAACGTCTCCGAACCCTTATCGAGGTGAACGAGGTCATCAGTTCCTCCCTGGAGATCGATACGATCCTCGAGAACGTCATGAGCATTTCGAAGAAGGTGATGAACGCCGACGCCTCGAGCCTCATGCGCATCGACGAGAAGACGAACGAACTGATCTACCAGGTGGCCCAGGGGTCTGTCGGCGAGAAGCTCAAACAGGTCGTGCGCCTCAAAATGGGGCAGGGGATCGCCGGAACGGTGGCGGAGGAGGGGAAGCCGCTCCTGCTCGAGGATGCCTATACCCATCCGAAATTTTTCCGGGGCAATGACGAGCAAACGGGTTACCGGACGAAATCAATGATCACGGTCCCGCTCAAAGTGGGGAACCGCGTCACCGGCGTGGCCCAGGTGATCAACCGGCTCGACGGGAAGCCCTTTGACCAGGACGACCTGGAGCTGTTCCTCTCCCTCTCCAGCATGGCCGCCATCGCCCTCGAGAACGCCAAGATGCACCAGCAGATCCTGGACAAGCAGCGGCTCGTCAAGGACATGGAATTCGCCCGCACGGTGCAGGAGAGCTTCCTGCCGCAAAATGCGCCGGACGTGCAGAGCTATCGTTTCAGCGCCCACTACACGCCGGCCCTCGAGGTCGGAGGGGATTTCTACGATTTCATCTACCTGGACCAGAATCGCACCGGCATCGTGATAGGCGACGTTTCGGGCAAGGGCGTGCCCGCGGCGCTGTACATGGCGAAGCTGGGAAGCGACATGCGTACGCTGGCATTCACCGAGCGGATGCCGGCCGAAGCGCTTATGAAGCTGAACGACCTCCTGGCAGGGCGGAGCAGGCGCGGGATGTTCGCCACACTGCTCTATATCGAGCTCGATGCCACGACCGGCATCATGACCCTGTCCAACGCGGGACATCTTCCGCCGATCATCAAAAAGGCGGACGGTTCGCTGGTGAAACTGGAGACGGCGGGCGGTGCGCCGCTGGGCATGCTCCCGGGCATGAAATTATTCCAGGAAGAGGCGAAGTTGGAGCCCGGGGATACGGTGGTCCTGTACACGGACGGCATCGTCGAGGCCATGAACGCGAAGGAAGAGCTCTACGGCTTTGAACGGTTCGAGGAGCTGATCAAGAAAAGCGGGTCAGGGCCCGGCGTGCTCAAGGATGCGATCATCGGGGACGTGAACCGTTTCACCGGCCTGAGCCCTCAGCACGATGACATGACGCTGGTCTGCTTCGGCGCGGTGAGGTAACCGGTACATCAATGGTCTCATAATTGTCTGTACGTACCACCGACCGTCATCCCCGAGAGTTTCTATCGGGGATCCAGTATGTTCCACGGTTGAGACTGGATTCCCGCTCAGAAACGTTCGGGAATGACGATAATAAAGCCCCTGCAATCTCGTTATCAAGAAAGAGATTGCTTCGTCGCTACGCTTCTCGCAATGACACATTATTTAGTACGTTTGTAATAGTAAAGGTATCGATGACCGAGGACAGAAGAAGAAAGGCTGATAAGACGGGGAACGAAAATGGTCCGGTCACGCTCACGGTGCCGAGCCATCCGAAGTACCTCTATGTCGTCCGGAGCGCCCTCTATCCCATCCTTACCGACGCCGGATTCGGCAGGAAGGACGCGCGGAGGATCATTCTGGCCGTGGATGAGGCCTGTTCGAACATCATCAAGCATGCCTACGAAGGGGACCCTACCAAGACCATCACGGTGACCATCACCGATGCTGCCGATCGTTTTACGGTCCGGCTCAGGGACTACGGCAGGAAGGCGGATACCGCGAAGATCGCGCCCCGGGACCTCGCGGACATCAGGCCCGGCGGCCTGGGGACCCTTTTCATCGGGGCGGCCTTCGATGCAGTGACCTATGATACGAACCAGGAGCAGGGGACGCTCCTGACCCTTGAAAAGAAAAAACAGCGGGTGAATGTATGAAGGTAGAGATCACGATACAGAAGTTCGACGCGGGATCCATGCTTCTGATCAAGGGCGATGTGGACATGAACTCCTCACCCGATGTGCGGAGCAGTCTGGACGAAGTGTTCAAACAAGGCGGCGCTAAGGCGCTCCTGATCAACCTGTCCGGCGTCCGCTACATGGACAGCTCCGGCATCGCAACACTGGTAGAGGCCATGCAGAACTGTATGAAGCAGGGCATGAAGCTGCGGCTCGTGGAGCTGAGCCCTCCGGTGCGTGACGTGTTCGAGCTGGCGCGGCTCTCCAGCATCTTTGAGATCTTTACGAACGTAAGCGAAGCGCAGGCGGGACTGTAGAAGTGCGGAGTGCGGAATGCGGAGTGTCGAGTGAACGATTTTACAGCAATGCCCATCTTTTCATGGCAGGGGAATCCCCGAATTGCTCATCGTCTTCCTGGGCCTCTATCAGCGCGCGGCAAACGGGGACGTAGATGACGAATCTCTTTGGCTATGTCGGCAGGATGTTCATCACCTTCCTGCAGGACCTTTCCAGCATCACCTATCTCTTCCTGGAGACCGTCGCCCAAACCGTTGCGCTGTTCTCCGACCGGAAGCGGGTGAAAAAGGCCAGGCTGTTGCTGCATGTGGACGAGGCCGGCACTCATTCGCTCATGCTGGTGATCATCGTCTCGTCGCTCCTCGGTATCGCCCTTACCGTCCTGGTCTCCTTCCAGCTTAAGGACCTGGGAGGATTGAGCTACGTCCCGGGATTCGTCGGTGTTGCGATCTTCCGGGAGATGGGACCGCTGATCACCGCTCTTATCGTGGCGGGCCGTATCGGAGCGGCAATGACGGCGAGGATCGGCACCATGAAGGTCACCGAGGAGATCCTTGCCCTGGAGACGATGGCCATCAACCCCGTCCGTTTTCTCGTCGTCCAGCGTTTCCTGGGGCTGCTCCTGGCGCTTCCGGCGCTGACGGTCATAGCCAACTTTACGGCGGTCGCGGGAGGTTTCCTCTTCGGAACGGTGCGACTGGGGATACGCCCCGACACCTATCTTCGCGAGACCCTCGACGTGCTCTCCTTTACCGACGTGGCCTCGGGTGTGGTAAAGGCAACGGTCTATGCAGTGGTGATCGTGATGATCGGCTGTTACCGCGGCCTGGTGGTCGAGGGCAGCGCCGAAGAAGTGGGAAAATCCACGATGGTATCCGTTGTTTGGTCCACGCTGGCCATCATCGTTCTGGATACCGTCATGACCACGGCATTTTATGGATAGGACATCATGATCACGGTTCGAAACATCGTCAAGAGATATGGCGACCGCGCCATTCTGAACGGGGTGACGTTCATCGCGGAGAAGAAGAAGATCACCTATATCTTCGGATCGAGCGGAGGCGGAAAGAGCACGCTGCTCAAGACCATGATCGGCGCCATGCGGCCTGATGCCGGTGAGGTCTTGTACCACGACCTTGAGATCACGAAGCTCCGCGGCCGCGAACTCGACCCGTTCCGGAAAAAGATCGGCATGCTTTTCCAGCATGGCGCGCTCCTCAATTCCCTGTCCGTCGGAGATAACATCGCTCTCCCCATGCGCGAACATACCGCCCTCGACGAAAATATCATCAAGATCATGGTCAAGATGAAGCTGGAACTGGTCGGGCTCCGCGACTTTGAGGACCTCTACCCCTCACAGTTGTCCGGCGGCATGCAGAAGCGGGTGGCGCTTGCGCGGGCCCTGGCGCTCGATCCCGAGGTGATCTTCTTCGACGAGCCCACGTCGGGACTCGACCCCATCGTTACCTCGGTCATCACAAAACTGATCGCGGACCTGAACCGCCTGCTCGGCATCACCTGCATCGTCGTGACCCACGAGGTTGAGGAGGCGATGAAGACGGCCGATAAGATCGTCATTCTCCACATGGGGAAGGTCCTCGCGGAAGGGACGCCGCAGGAGATCCGGCAGAGCGCCGACCCGCTGGTACAGCAGTTCATCACCGGGAACCCGGACGGCCCGATTTCCTTCCGGGCGTCGAGCAAGGACTACCGGGAAGATCTGATGGTAGGATGATCGAAGTGCGGAGTGGCGAGTGCGGAGTGCGGAATTGGAAAAACAGT
>CAYILT010000113.1:0-10520 GCA_964364055.1 uncultured Nitrospiraceae bacterium
CCGATTTAAAGTAACTGCCTTCAAAGAAAACGTCAACCAGAATTAGCCACGCTCATATCATTTCCTGGCTGTACCGTCAGGGTCCGCCGACGCCATTCCGTCAGCCCCGGGGCATCAAGCGCGTGGTTGTCTGCGGGTATTCCGGCATGCGGCCCACCGAGTACTGCAGCCAGACGGTGCGGGAGCTGTTCATTGACGGGACTGAGCCGCAGGGGAACTGCACCTTCCACACGGCGACCGCCCGACGGCACGAACTTGCCGCGCCCTACGCGGGGTGGCTCTACGATAAGAACAAGTCCGGCTCGGCGGGCAGGTACCGGCTTACGGGCTTCGGTGACGACCTGGGCAGGGTATTTCAGGACCCCTGGCGAGGCGTTCCGGACGTCAAACAGGAGCCGGCCGTTCGTGCCAGGAACGTTTCGATCGCGAGGCCTGTGGAGGGTCCGCCGGCCGTCCAGATGCAGAGCGGGGCCAGCCACTATACCATCGGCGCAAGCGGAGAAAGACCCGCCGCTTCGAACCTCGCTCCAGGCGACCGGGAGATCAGGATACTCTACCCCCTGGACAAGGACCGGTTCGTCCTGGACCGTTCTGAGAGGGTACAGGCGATCAAGCTGCAGGCCGCGGTCACGCGTCCGGTGGCGTACGTTGAGTGGTTCGTGAATGGCAGATCGTTCCGGAGGACAGGACCTCCCTACCAGACCTTCTGGCCGCTGGAGCGTGGAACGTTCCGGCTGACCGCGGTGACCCCGGAGAACGTCGGCGACGCGGTGCAGGTCACGGTGGAGTAGGACCGTTTTCCCGGACACGGGTTTTTCCGTCTCCGCTCATCTCTTTCCCTCTTTTCCCCATCGCCACAACAATGTATAATGCCCGCAGTTCGTCATGACGGGTAGACCATGAAATCCAAAACCGAAGCCATCATCATCGGCAGTATAAACCTGGGAGAGGCGGACAAGCTGGTCACCTTCTTCTCCCTGGAACGCGGTAAGCTCCGGGGCGTTGCCAAGAACGCGCGGAAGTCCTTCCGCCGGTTCGGCGCCGGGCTTGAGCTGTTCACCCACGCCCGGCTGCATCTCTACGAAAAGGAACACCAGGAGCTGATCCGGATCGAGTCCGCCGACATTATCAGCCAGCACTTTGACATGACCGGAGACCTTGGCCGGATGGCCGCCGGCTCCGTCATCCTCGAACTGGTGAAGGAGATCGCGCCGGAAGGGGAACGGAATGTCCACGCCTTCCTGCTCCTCGCCCACATTCTGCACCTCCTGAATGAAGGCGTGGATCCGATGTTCCTGCTCAGGATCTTCGAGATCCGGTTTCTTTCGCTGCTGGGATTTCAACCCAAACTCGACAAATGCCTGTCCTGCGGCTGTGCTGCTGAGCGCCCGATGGTCTTCTACGGTCTCAAGGGAGGCGTGCTCTGCCCCGACTGTCTCGTCTCGTCCGGCGAGGACCAGATATGGTTGTCTCCCGGCGCCATCGGCTTCTACTACCATGCCCTTCGGATGGACCTCGACAAACTCACCCGGCTCAAGCCATCAGGGGACATCATGCGCGAGCTCGACCGTGCATTCTCCTCCCATACTCTCCACATCCTCGGGAAGCGGCTCAAGTCCGCGGAGTTTCTGAAAGCGATTACTTGCCACTAAGGCACGAAGACACGAAATTTTATCCGTGTAAATCCGTGTCGCCTAGAGGCGCCTACTTCTGGCCATCCGTGGCTCATGAAATTCTTTGTGCCTTGGTGTCTTCGTGGCGGGGAATTATTTCTTAACGGGCAGTGCCAGCAGGACAAGGCTGGAAAGCGAACAGAGATACGCGAAGACGTCGCCATAGCGCGTATAGAAGGTCTTCGCCGCGCCGGGGGTAAGGGACCGCGTGAGCACGGCCTCGGTGAAGATGCCGGAGGTGTCGAGGATGCGCCCTTTCGCGTCGATGAACCCGGAGATGCCGGTGTTCGCCGCGCGGGCGACCGGCACGCGGTTCTCCACTGCGCGGAGCACGGCCATGGAAAAATGCTGATAGGGAGCGCCGGTGCGGCCGAACCAGGCGTCGTTCGTGACGGTCGTCATGACCGTCGCTCCTTCGTTCACAAATCGCCGCACCAGGTCGGGAAAGATGATCTCGTAACAGATGACCGTACCGATGGCAACATCATTCCCCGCCGGAAGACGGACCTTCATGACCGTGTACTCGGCGCCTGCCTGAAAATCATCGCTGGCCTGCACCATCTTTTCCACGAAGAACAGGAGGCTGTTCTTGAGGGGGACGTATTCGCCGAAGGGGACGAGGTGGATCTTGTGATAGACCGTCTTTGTCATGCCGTTCCGGTCCAGCAGGAAGGCGGAGTTCCGCAGCAGGTAGCGGCGGTCCTTTTTCTCATAGGTCGGGCTGCCGGTGAGCAGCGGTGTCCCGGCCGAGCGAACGAACTTTCTCAGGTCGTCGGTCAACGCCGGGTAAGGATCTCGGGCCCCTTCGAAGTAAAAAGGGGTCGCTGTCTCGGGCCAGATCACGAGGTCGGGCTTCTGCTCAATTGCCTTGAGGGTCAGCCGTTTGTAGGTCGCAATGACCTCACTCTGATAGGCCGGGTCCCACTTCTTGTCCTGCTCGATATTCCCCTGCACCACCGTGACCTTGATGTCGCCGTTTCCTGTTTCGGCGTTCAGCCGGTGATAGCCATAGCCGAGGACGGCGATAAGGACCACGGATGCCGTCAGCAGGGGCGCGAACCGCTTTCGGTCGGAGATCAGCTCCGCGATGGCGGTGTTCACGAGCACGATCAAGAAGGATATGCCGTACACCCCAGCGAGGTCCGCGACCTGGATGACCGGCAGGGTCCGGTACTGGGAGTATCCCGCGAGGGCCCAGGGAAATCCGGAGAACAGGTGCGTGCGGGCGAGCTCCAGCGTGACCCACACCGCCGGCGCTGCCAGGAAGACAATGCCCGGGCGCGTCGCCCTGACGTGGACGACCACAGCGCCGAAGGGGGCGATGAAAACGGCGAGGATGACGCTGAGGAGCAGGGTGATGAGCGAGGCAGGAAGGAGCGGCACGTGGCCGTAGAAGTAGATAGAATTGGTCACCCAGTAGACGGTGCCGCAGAAGAAAACGAGCCCGAAGAGGAAACTGAGCAGGAGACCAGCCCGAACGGTCAGGCCCCTGAGCGCGAACAGGAACGGGACGAGGGCGAACCATGCGAGGAACGAATAGCCGAGGCTGGGGAACGACGCCGCGAGCAGGAGACCGGAGAGGACCGCGAGCGCCAGGGAACGGCGGGTCATGCTATTTTCCAGCCTTCTGCTCCTGCATCCATCGCAGGAGGCCTTCCTTCATGCTGTTGCTGAGACCGGGATCGGAGGCCGCCGCTGCCGCCGCGACTTTGGGTGCGGGACGTGAAGGCCTGCCTTTTGCGTCCGCCTGCTTCGGATAGTTCGCGGCTTTCGGGGCAGGTTTCGATGCAGGCTTCGCCTGTTCGGCCCTTTGTTCACGGGGCTGGTAGGCCTGCTCTGCGGACAGCGTGGGGAAGATACTCGATACCGCATGGCGGTAGACGATCTCGTTCTTCTGGTTTTCCATTACGATGACGTAACTGTCGAACATCCTGATCCTGCCGGAAACGCGATTTTTATTCTGGAGGACGATGGTCACGGGCGTCTTCTGGGACAGATAGGAGCTCAGCATTTTGTCGAGAAGGTTTGTTTCCATGGGATACCTCAACAACCATTGAATAGATCAATTCACCATCAGCATATATCTGCTACCGGTTGATCGTCGTGATCGCGTGCTTGTAGAACAGATGCTGCTTCCCGCTCTCCTGGACAAGCACGGTGAAGTTGTCATAGGCATCGATGGTGGCACGGATGCGCTGCCCGGTGATAAGAAAAATGGTGAGGAACTGGTTCTCGCGGATGGCCTTGTCCAGGAATTCCTGCTGTATGTTCGGTTTGGCGGACACGCTTTCCGCTGGACCCGTGGTCGGGGGCGAAGTCTTTTCGGGGGAGGCCGGAGCGGACGAGGGTATCAACGGGGTAGGTGTGGAAATGCAGGAGATGTCCTTTTTTAAGAGGGTAATGACATGGTTTTTTTCTTCGATGTTGATCTCATACCGGCCGATCTCTCGAATGATGCCTTCGTGTTCCGACTTGTTCATCTGGACGATACGGAGTTTTGTGCCCTGGGCGAGGGCCTGGGACAGGAATTGCGGCTCAATAGCGTGTGTTGCTGCTTCCATCGTGTCCAATGATAAAGGAAACACGGGAAGTTTGCAAGGGATTTTTCCACATGAACAAAAAGAGGAAGGAGATTATTATTATCGGGCTGTGTTATAATTCACACTACTGAAATGAACGGCGACGAATTGCGAGCAATGCTCATCGAGTACATGGGCAGGGGATTCCTCACCCCACGACAGTCCGTTTTATCCCCGATCTCATCGGTGATGACAATATCATGGTCCGCCTGGGCGCTACGGCCCTGGTCGAGGAGCTGGTAAAAGAACACCGACAGATCCTGGGAGGGGTGGTGCCGGGACTGGTGAAACTTCTTGGTCACGAGGACCCGACCATCCGGGGCGATGCAGCGAACGTCCTGTGGATCATCAGGGACCGATTGGCCCTTGAGGCGCTCATGAACCTCCGGACCGGCGAGCATCCGACCGTACGGGAGATCGTGCAGGACATCCTGCAGGAAATCGAACGGGGGACTTTCTAGACCGAGGCATGGGTCTCTCTCTCCGTTTTCCCGGGGGTACGCGGTTATATAATGAAAGGCAGATGCCAACACAACAGGGAGGTTGCCCATGTTCCCCGATGACAGAGTATTTTCTCTCAATGATACCCTGAAGACGATCAAGGCCAGACGCAGCGTCAGGAGCTTCACCGGTGAAGAGGTGAACGAGGAGCAGGTCAAGGCGCTGCTGCAGGCGGCCAATCAGGCGCCGTCCGCACACAACCAGCAGGCGTGGCGCTTTATCGTCCTCCGCGGGAGCAAGAAGAACGAACTGGCGCAGCTCGTGACGGCGCAGTCGGCAACCCTCCCCAGGCCTGCTGCGGCACTTCTCAGGATGGGGGCCAAAAGCATCGTCTCCGCACCGGTCGTCATCGCGGTGGCGAACACGGGCGACCTTATCCGCCATGGGACCGGCCTGTTCAAGGTCGAGAAGGAAATGGCCCATGATTTTTTCCGGACCATGGAGATCCAGAGTTCGGCGGCGGCGGTGCAGAACATCCTCCTTGCCGGTGCATCCCTCGGTCTTAGAACGGTCTGGCTCGGGATCCTCTATCTCATCAAGGATAAGGTGCTCCGGTTCCTCGGCGAACCCGAGGGCGAGTTCATGGCCGTGGTCCCGGTTGGACATCCATCGAGGGTCGGGAGCGGGCCGCAGAAACACCCGCTGGAGATGAAGGTGAGATCGTTCGGATAAATCCGGGAGTGGACGAACAGGCATCGAGACAAAAAAAGGCACGCTCTTCTGAGCGTGCCTTTCTGTTTTCGGGATAGATGCTGCTACCAGCCGAAATTGAAGGTCAGGAGGTGGCGGGTGTCCTTGTCCTGTCCCGCGTACGCGCCGACCTCCTCGGAATACATGGCGTAGGAGAACATGAAGGTGAAGAGGCGCAGGTCTGCGCCGAAGGTGGGATAGCCCTCGTACATGCCCGCGCGCATGGAAAGTTCCACGGGATTGATATCAAGGAGTTGAAGCTCGGCGCCATACCTGATCCGCTTCGCCATGTCCTTGTCCTGGTCATAGTTCTTGGTGATGTCCACATAGTCAACGCCGATGAGCAGCGAACGGAACGTCGTTATCCGGGGATTGACCGCAAAGCCAACATTGACGGTCATGGGGATCTTCCCGGCGTCCTTGAAGTCGAGGTCGCCGATGTTCAACACCGACAAACCGGCGGACGGGCGCCACCAGGAGTCCTGAGAGAACTTCCAGATTGCCCCGGCATCGAAGCCGACCGCGTCCCCCGTCTTCCTCAGCTCATCGGTAAAGAAGCGGTCGAAGTTGTCCTTGTTGCCGACCAGTTCCTGCGGAGTGAAGTTATGTACGACCGATTCCCGATGAAGGAATTTCGCCGAGGCGCCGAGGAAGAAGCCGCTGCCGAGCGGGAGGCTGACGCCGCCGACGGCGCCGTAGGTGACGTCGGCATTCAGTTCCAGAAGGCCTTCCGGCCCGAAACCCTGGTGGGGAATGGCGTCCAGCCTCGCGCTGCCCAGTGCGCCGATGCCGAAGGCCATGCTGTCGAAGTTCTTGCCGAAGGAGGTGAAGTCCGCAACGCGGAGGTGCAGATTCTCTCCCAGGTACCTGTTGAACACATTGTTGATCGCAATCTGCTGATCATCGGTCGATGAGCCGCTGTTGTTCAGGTCTCCCGTGTCAAAAGCGTTCTGCATGTCCCGGGTGAAGGAAAGCGCATTCTTGTTTACTTCCGCGCTGACGTTCAGGATATTCATCTCCCAGCCTTTGTCCTTGGGGATGTTGGAAAGCCCCGCAGGATTGTAGAAGAGCGTATCCACCCGACCTCCAATGGCAGTGTAGGCGCCGCCCATCCCCATGGCCCTGGTGGACTTATAGAGGTAGGGATATTCGCGCACCGTCTGGTCCTGGGCGAAGACGGGCGCGGTGATCGCGCAGAGCAGTATCACCAGCAGGAGACCTGTAGATTTCTTGTAGGTATTCAGCATGTTCCTGTCCTCCTCGGAGCAGCGTTCGGCGGCCTAGAGATGCTGTTGGAGATAGTTCGCGATCGACGCGGCTGTGCAGGTCGATGTCAGGCTGCCGCAGGCCTGGATTTTTATGTCCTGCAGGGCCGTTTCGACCTCGGTCGTTGCCGTCCCCGATATGGCAGTGCTCAACGCGGTGATCGAACTGGAGATGCTGTAATCGAGAGCGGCAACAAGATCGATCTGCGACGTGACCGGACAGGGCCACAGCTGGCCGTCATTGGCCTGACAAGTCCCGGACGTAGTTGCGGCATAGTATTTTCCGTCAGCGTTCAGGTAGAACAGTTTTTTATAGTCCGCGGGACAGGAAGCATCAGGTGCGGCGTCCGCAATGGTCGCGACGAACCCCTTATAGGCGCCGGTAAGGGAGGTGAAGAGAAGGTCCGTCGGAGTCGTAGTATAGGTCGCAAAAGATGCCAGGGGCGCGGGGCAGGCGCCGCCGGTCAGGGTCGTTCCGCTGACGAGGAGGGAGCAGGCCATTGCATCGGCCTCATCAGGCTTGCTGTTGCCGTTGATATCGCAGGAGGAAAGCGTGCCCAGGTCGTTCAGGTCGATGACCGTTTTGATCAGGGAGAGGGCCTTGATCGAATCCACGACGCTGAGATTGAATTGGGCATCCTGGTAGAGATCCGAAGCAGGCGGAATGCTGCTGAACATACTGTGGGACGAGTCCAGGTTAATGAGCGTACTGTCCGTGACCTTGCCCGTCAGCGACGTCAGGTATTGCCTGAGGGCCGTATTGGCCGAGGTCGTTTGCGCGGTGACAAGCGAATTGATCACGCTGGTCACGGTGAAGCCGGCCTTCCCGAAATAGGCCGCCCCCAGCTGCATGGCCGTCGCGCAGGAGGACTGGAGCACGGCGTCAAAGTTCCCCTTGTCGAGGTTCATGGTCGTCTCGTACTTGCAGGCATCCGGGGAGTTCTTGTCGGAGCAACCCGTTGCCAACGCAAGCATGAGACACACTGCCATGCCTGATGATGCGATCAGGTTTCTCATAATGACCTCCTTGGTCAACACGATAGGTACAGTATAACGGGTATTATAATCGCCGGCATTCACACCGGTCAAGGGAATATTCACCTGCCTCCGCATACAGATCAGGGGAGCATGTGCAGTTTTCGGAGGAAATGGGCGATGAGGACCCCGCTGAGCCAGACCATGCCGGTTATCCCCAATGTTGAGATGAGGAAATACCCTGCTTTCCGGAGGGAACTGTCGTTTCGTGTCCTGATGGAGAGGAAGTAGACCAGGATGCTGAATCCGAGGCCGAACAGAAAGGAGGCTGTTTCGATCATGGCCTCATGATAGCGCAAACGATTATGCCATGTCAATGCAGTACGGGTTGGCCCTATTCCGGGGAAAGGGGCCGATAAGACACCTTGACGATTGTGAATACCGCGTCTCCCTTCGGGCGCCTGACAACGACGTCGTCGCCTTCTGATCTCTTCATGAGCGCCCTTGCCATGGGAGAATCCATGCTGATGTAGCCCTTGTCCGTGTCGAATTCGTCCGGACCCACAATGCGGTATTCAGCGCGGTTCCCGTCCCCATCCTCGAGCCTGATCCAGGCGCCAAAGAACACCCGCGCCTGATCGTCCGGAACGGTGTCCACAACGACAACGTCCTCAAGGCGGTCCTTCAGGAAATGAATACGGCTGTCGATCTCCCTCAGCTGTTTCTTGCGATAGATGTACTCGGCGTTCTCCGAGCGGTCGCCCTCTGCCGCTGCGGCAGCGAGGGCCGCGGTCACCTCCGGCCGTTTCACTTTCCAGAGGAAAGCGAACTCGTCGGTCAACCGTTTTTTTCCGTCCGGTGTGATGTATTTCGAACCCGGTATGACCGGTGGTCGGTATCTGCTCATAGGATTTTCGGGATGCGTTTAACGGACCGGCGAGACAGCACGGCGCGCGACGAGAGTGATGACTGGTGGAGCATAAAAATACAACGGGACCCCTCTTCAGAAGGGGCCCCGGATCGGAATACACGATGACCGTTGTGCCGGACTTTTCTACGACGAAGCGACAAGAACCTTCCCGGCGAGCTCATCCATGAGCGATTTTACCGATACGATGTTGTTGACGCGGGAGGCGTTGGTCCCCACGGTATAGAGCGGCTCCTCAACGTTGCTGTTGTAACCGGCAGAACTCAGAAGCCCGTTGCAAATACAGAAATAGTGCTCATTGCTCTCCTTGGCAGGACACCTGGTGAATTTCCCCTCGGCGTCCTTCATGAGCACGGCCCCCTTGTCGCACTTGGGCTTTCTGAGCCGTTTGAGCGCGGAGACATACATGGGGGACTGTTTGATCACCCGGAAGGGAAGCCCGCAGGGCGAGCCGGGGTCGGTGGCGACGATGATGTCCTCGTCCTTTGACCGCACCACCGCTTGCTTGTACTCGTCCGTAGCGCTGCTTTCGTCGGTTACCAGGAACCGGGTCCCCATCTGCACGCCCTTCGCGCCCATGTTGAGGAATCTGCGGATGTCCGCGTTGGTGTAAATTCCGCCGGCGACGATGATCGGGAAATCGCCGTATTTTTTCGCCATGTCCAGGACGGGCGGAAGAAGGTTTTCCAGCTTGTTGGATTCAAGGTCGACCTGTTCGATCTTGAATCCGAGATGCCCGCCGGCAAGCGGCCCTTCAAGAACCACGGCGTCAGGCCGGTAGCCAAATCTTTCCCATTTTTTGCAGATCAGTTCCAGCGCCCTGCTCGAGGAGACGATGGGGATCAAGGCAGTATCTTTTGGCGCCTGGATCCCGGGAAGGCCCATGGGCAGCCCAGCTCCCGAGATGATGGCGTCGGCCTTGGCGTCCAGTGCGCCGCGGACCGAGGCCTCAAAGTCCTTGACCAAAGCGCACATGATATTGATGCCTGCAAACCCGCCGCGCGCCTTTGCAAGCGAGACTTCCTCGTATGCGGCCTCATAGGAGTCGGTTTTCTTGTTGTTGCGCTTGGAAACGATCCGGTCAAGGCAGGCGCTCGATATGATGCCAACGCCCCCTTCCTCAGCAACGGCACTTGCAAGGGGATGAAGCGAAACCCCTACGCCCATTCCGCCCTGGATGATGGGAACCCTGATGATTTTTCCTTTTATGGTAAGCTGCGGCAACATTTGTTCAAAATTATTCAAAATAACCCCTCAATTAGCAGAAGGAAACGCTTGGCAGGTGAGATATGCGCAAGAGATGGGCAAACGTTACTTTCTGAAGTTACACTATTTAATTAATTATAATACACGTTATGACCCTAATTAATCAAGCAAAATATGCCCTGTCATGTAGCAATATGCTCAAGATGCTGCTTATCGCGACTTAACTGCTGGAAAAAGGTTGACTTTTAACCCTATGGAGGCTATTATCATAACGTAATAACGTAACGAAATATAAAGAAATAAACGTGAGTTTTTGTTGAGAAGGAGGCTGCAAAAACTTTTGATTTTTGCGGGCTTTTTTTTCTTCAACAAGCTCAAATACTACGGAGGAGCACATGGCCAAGAAGCTTTATGTAGGGAACCTGTCGTATAGCACGACCGAAGATGATATGAGAGAGACCTTCGGCAAGATTGGTGAAGTATTGTCGGCCAAGATCATTACGGACAGTGAGACAGGACGGTCAAAGGGCTTTGGTTTCGTTGAGATGGCAAATGATGAGGATGGCGACAAGGCAATCTCCTCATTGAACGGATCGTCGCTTTTGGACAGGAGCATAACGGTCAGCGAGGCTCGTCCTCAGAAGGAGCGGCGCAAGTCTGGCTTTGGCGGCGGCGGTGGCGGCGGGCGGGGCAGGTCCGGCGG
>CAYILT010000114.1:0-10464 GCA_964364055.1 uncultured Nitrospiraceae bacterium
AGGAGCGGGCCGGTGACGCTGTTTTTAAGATGTGGCCGCTTTCCGGGTCGGACGCAAAACAGGATAAGAAGCCGATTGCGGAAGGAAGAGTTCCGATCGGCGGCAAGGTCAAGGTCGGCGATTATTATCTCTCAGCAGGGGAGGTTCGCTATTGGGTCGGCATGAGCGTGAATTACGAACCCGGCCAGCCGATCGTGCTTGCGTGCCTCTGGGTGGGGCTGGGAGGCATGGTCGTCACGTTCATTGGAAGGATGAGGAGAGGCGGTTCTTAGAAGTCAGCGATCTGCAAACAGCTATCAGCTATCAGCGGACAGAGATTAGCGGTCAGCTTATAGCGATTGCCCGAACCTGTATTCCAAAGACGGCTGCTGTTGACTGTCTGACGTTGAGGAGGAGTTACTTGACCAGTTTTAGGAGAAGTGCGGCAATAAGCGCGGTTTGGAGAAAGCCCGCGCCGACTACCCAACGGATAAGTTCGCTTTTAGTTTCCGAGAGTTTCAGTTCAAGCTCCAGCCGCAATTCTTCAATATCGTGACGGGTTGCCACTTCAGCCTCACCATGCGCTTCCTTGAAGGCCTCTGTAATGGCTACGGCTTGGTTTTCTCCAAGACCTGATTCTTTAAGGCGGGTGACGAATTTGAGGGTATCAAAGGTAATGCTTGACATGTGGAAATTGTATCGAAATCGGCGGATACTGTCAACAAGTAAATTCAGACGCAGATGGTCATAATGGCATCAGCTGTAACAGTTTACTGGCAGAAGCCTATAGGGTCACGTCTTGTTATTTGATATTTGTTCTTAAGGGTGCGATTTGGGGACGTAATGGCCCAAATGGACTTGTAATTACCGGCAGGCGATGCCGTGTGATGAGGAAGTCCGCAGGCCTGGGATGAACGGTCATTGTGAAGCTTTTCGAAAAGACGTTGGGCATGGTGAACTCTTTGCCCAACCTGCGGGACTTAGGGATGGCGAAATCCTCGTTTTTTTAGCAGACCGGCGAGGGGGCGGGGCACTTTTAGTGCGAAGGCTTCTTTTTTTCCTGGCGCCTGATGTACAGAGCAAAGGCAGCCGCGAAGACCGCCATGACTGCTCCTATAATGGCTATATATTCCATCTTATCTTAGTCCTCCTTATCTTGCGGGGTTATGTAATATGCGATTATGGCTATGATGATTGAAGTTATAATAGAAACGGCAAATGCGACAAGGTTGACATTTTGCACGACAAAAGATCCGATTGCAGCCGAAGTGAGCAGATATTTGGCCACGTCGAAGAACATATTGCCGAGCGCTTTTTGTCTCTCACGGTTCATATCCAAATTATAGTTTTATTCGGGCTGTCTGTCAATACTCAATCAAGCCTTGGGGACTTCACGCTCTACCCATAG
The DNA here is from genome assembly GCA_964364055.1 of uncultured Nitrospiraceae bacterium. Lineage (GTDB taxonomy): Bacteria > Nitrospirota > UBA9217 > UBA9217 > UBA9217 > JAAXXJ01. Next base: position 1,388 of record CAYILT010000114.1, read on the forward strand.
ATAACGTAATGGCCCAAATGGACTTGTATTTACCGGCAGGCGATGCCGTGTGATGAGGAAGTCCGCAGGCTTGGGATGAACGATCTTTGTAAGGCCCGACTGATCTATCGAAAAGACGTTGGGCATGGTGAAACTCTTTGCCCAATCTGCGGGACTGCTTGTCTACCGCGCGCGGACGGCAAATGTTTGGTGGCGTATTTGAAACGCGCTTGGCGGAATTCTCTGTTGACCAGTGAGTTACGATGCTGTATATTATATACAGCAGTTTTATCGGAGGTTTGCATGAAAAGTCCCGTTGCCGAGAAAAGAACTCAGGTTTATTTCCCGGAAAAAATGTATCGTGATGTGCAAAAACGGGCCAAGGCCGAGTCAAAGTCGGTTGCCGCCGTTGTTCGGGATGCGGTGCGGAAGCATATAGCGGAAAGAGAGATCGACTGGGAGAATGACCCCTTTATCAAGGCCGTTGGATTCATCAAATCCGACACTACTGATATGTCCGTCAACCACGATCACTACCTATACGGCTGCAAGAAAGTCAAGGAACCCAGGCGATGAAATTGGTCTTTGCCGATTCCAGCGCAATTATCGCCTATTTCTATAACCGGGACGAAAACCATCAGCGAGCAAAATCCTCAATTGGAAAAATACTCGCGGAAAGCCGGCTGTTGGTAGTAACCGACTATGTTTTTGATGAATGTGTTACCGGGATAAAGTCCAACGCTGGACATGAATCCGCGTCAAAAGCGGGTGGTTTTATCCTGAACAGCAACGTTATAGAATTGATCTGGCTCGATGAGGAGTTAAAGCTTAGAGCATGGGAATACTTCCGGAAGCACGCGGATAAAGGATATTCGTTCACCGACTGCACCAGTTTTGTACTCATGAAAGAGATGAAACTTACGCACTACCTGGCTTTTGACAAACACTTCGAACAGGCCGGATTTCGCCTTTTTACCTCATGATACAGAAAAAAATATGACTAATGCCAAGAATATCCCACCTATCACTGATAAACTAATTGGCGATAAAAAATCTATATCAGCTGAGCGAATTCTCGTATAAAAATCCAGTACACCGTAAACTTAGTCGTTAACCCGATCCTCAAAAAGGACAAAAGAAGTTCAGCAACCAGCAGACAATATAGAATGCAAATTTGCAGTTGTACTGTAATATTGCATTATTTGCCTCAATAAGGCATATCGCTGTCGGAAAAATCCATTCAGCTTACGAGTGACGTGAAAGCGGTGCCATTTGATGACTTTTTGCGACAACTATGATGCAACCGGAAAAATATCATCAGCCATCAGCTTTCAGCTAAGAGCTGATCGCTGACTACTGAATGCTATAAATCAAATGACGAGGTGACCCGATGAAAACCGAATACCTGCTCTTCTGGATCTCTGTGGGACTTTACGGTCTGAGCGCCTGCGGCTACATCTTCGGCCTCATGGCAAAGCATGAGAAGCTCTTCTCGTTCGGCCTGTACAGCGCCTTCTGCGGGTTCATTCCCCATACCATGGTCATCGCTCTCCGCTGGATGGCGACCGGGATCAGTCCTTTTTTCACCATCTCCGAGTCGATCACCTTCGGCATCTTCTGCGCGGTCCTCATCTTCCTGGTCTTCGAGTTTGCGAATAAAACAGTCAGGCCCCTGGGCGTGATGGTCATGCCGGTTTCCTTTGTGCTCATGGGCTGGGCAGGGACCCTTATCAAGGATGCGGCCATGCAGATCTCTCCCGCGCTCCAGAGCGGCTGGATATGGGCGCACATCATCGGCGCGGCAACGGGATTCGGCGCGGTCCTGACCGCCGCGGGCATGGCCCTGATGTACCTGCTCAAGGAAAAGAAATCCGGCGGGATCTATGAGAGATTGCCGGAGATCGCGGTCCTCGACAACCTCAGCTACCGGTTTGTTGCCGGTGGGTTCATCATGTACGGCCTTATGATCGTGTCCGGCGCCTTCTGGTCCAACCAGGTGAAGGGCAATTACTGGGCCTGGGACCCGGTGGAGGTCTGGTCGCTGATCTCCTGGCTCACCTACGGGATCTATCTGCATCTGAGGATCACCTTCGGCTGGAGAGGTAAAAGGCTCGCTTGGTACGCTTTGATAGCCCTGGCGGCGATGATCATCAGTTATTGGGGCATCCCGTTCATCATGGAGACGTTCCATAGCGGGTTCAGGATTGAACACTGATCGCCGGAGGCGATCAGCTATCAGCAGTCAGCCATCAGTGGTCAGCAAATAGCTATCAGCAATCAGCTGTCAGCATACAGCTTTCAGCTATTAGTTATCAGCGGTCAGAAAACAGCAGTTAGAAGCAAGCCAGCGGCAATCAGCGATCAGCTGTTAACAAAAGCTATTAGCCATCAGATCTCAGCTTTATGCTGAAGGCTGACAGCTGATCCCTGAAGGCGGAGCTCTCCATGCGCAACTTCAAGGACTTGCAGGTATGGCAGAAAGCGCACGATCTAACCACGGCAGTCTATAGACTGACCTCATCCATGCCTCGGGAAGAGGTCTATGGCTTAACCAGCCAGATCAGACGTGCGAGCGCATCTATCCCTGCCAACATCGCTGAAGGATGTGGTAGAAACGGAGAGGCGGAGCTCGCTCGTTTCATGAGTATTGCAATGGGTTCTGCATCTGAGTTAGATTATTATTGCATACTTTGTCGTGATCTCAAGATGCTCAAACAAGAGGATTGTGATCAGCTTGCTGAAAAGGTCGAAGAAGTGAAGAAAATGCTCGCAGCATTCATTAAAGAAGTTGAAAGAAAGGAATTAGCTTTTAGCTACCAGTAGTCAGCCTTAAGCTGTCAGTAATTATTGTACGCTGCTCCCTGAAAGCTGTAGTCTGAATGCTTTTCCTGACCCCTGAAAGCTGACCGCTGATCACTGACTGCTGAATACTGAAAGCTGGTTCTCTCCCATGAAACTCTGCATAATCTTTCCACCCCTCCCATTCGGCTGGACCCCCGTGGCGCCGCCGATCCTGGAGTACCTGGCGGCGCTCACCCGCCGGGCGGACCCAAGCATCGAGATCGAACTGATCAGCGCAAGCGCCACGCCGGACGCTTTTGACAAGCTGGAGTGCGACCTGGCGGCCATCAGCATCCTGACCCCGACAGCGGTACCGGGATACCGGATCGCGGAAAAGCTGAGAGCGCGGGGGATCAAGGTCGTGTTCGGCAACATGCATGCATCCGCCATGCCGGAGGAGGCCAAGTCCCACGGCGATGCTGTGGTGATCGGCGAGGCCGAATCGGTCTGGCCTCAGGTTTTAAAGGACTTTCGTGCCGGTCAAATGAAACCCTTCTATCGGGGCGAGCAGATCGTGCTGGATGATCTCCCTACGCCGCTCTACGGGCTCCTGCAAGGCAAGCGCAGGCATCAATTCCGGATCGTGAACACCTCGCGTGGGTGCCCTTACAACTGCGCGTTCTGCTCGGTTAAGCCTTTCTATGGTCCCAGGATCCGTTTCCGCCCGATTGAACATGTCGTGCGCGACGTGGCCGCTATCCCGGAGAAGATGTACATCAACGGCGACGAGAACATCTGGTGGGCAGGCCAGGCACAGCACGCCATCGACCTGTTCACGGCGCTCAAGGGAAGCGGCAAGAAGTGGATGGGCTTCGGGAGCCTCCGGCCGGTACTGTCGCCGGAAGGCAAGCGCATGCTGAACGCAGCCCGCGAGAGCGGCATGCTGACCGTGTGGGTCGGGTGGGATGCGATGACTGACGAAGGGCTGAAGGCCTATCATGCCGATGGCAAGATCGGCGTGGACCGGGAACGTGCTGTGCGCACGATCAGGGACCACGGCATCGATGTATCCCTGTTCTACATGCTCGGGAGTCGCGAGGACTCCCTGGACGATTTCAAGCGGTCTGTCGAACTTGCGGACCGGCTGGGTGTAAGCATGCATCCGTCTCTCGTGGTCCCGTATCCGGGGACCAAACTGCGGCAGGAGTACGAGCCGTACCTCTACAAGGATATGGGCTGGGAATACTACACAGGCGCCTACGCGTTATTCGACCATCCGGACCCGGCCATGACGCCAGAGGTGCGGGAGGAACTGTTCTACGAGACTTCGCTGGAGGTGCTTGGCTTCGGGAGGGTGCTGAAGCACATGTTCAGGATCCCCCGGCGAGGATTCCCTCATGCTCATATTATATCGCTCATGTCTCAGATACCGGTGCGGCAGGGTTATAAGCTCGCTTATGAAAAATGGAAGGCTACCCGGGATATAGTGCGGGAGAAAAGGCGTGTCAGATGATCACGCTGCCTGATAGTTAGCCGGTTGCCTGTTTATTGTGCGTGTTGACGGTCAGGAAGACAGAACAACTTAAGGAATAAACTTGTAGCGTATTGAAAAATTATGGTTTTATAGATGGTTCGATGTGATGTGCGAGGCGCATTTATTGCATTTATAATGCCGGATACATATCAGAATATCATGTACCGGGAGGCAATTACTTATGTCTATAACGTCTTTCACCCCTAAGAGTGCTGCCGACGCTGAGGCTGAGCGTCACCGCTTGACCGAGGACGTCCTCCGGTTCATCGCGGCCGGAGTTGACGCCGAGGTGCCGGACTTTAACGACTATTGCCTCAGGATGTTCGCCCTTCACTATCAAGTGAATGCCATCTTCCGGGAATTCTGCGACGCAAAGAAGGTGAAACCCGGCGACATATCGCGGTGGCAGGACATCCCCCTGGTATACAACGACGTCTTTAAGACGCATCTGGTGGCCTCCTTTCCTTTGGAGAAATCGGTGATGGCCTGCCTTACGGGCGGGACCACCAGCCTCACCCAGCGGGGCCGCATTTTCCGCGACGAGGACGGCAAGCGCCTCGTGTTTTCCGCAAACCGGCAGATGACCGGATCGTATCTTTTTCCTGATTTTACGGATGGCAAGCGCTGCCGTATCCTGGTCCTTGCCCCGAGCCCGGAGCTTGCTCCATCCATGGGGATGGCCATCGGTATGGAACAGACGCGGCTGGCCTTTGGCACGCCTGACAGCATGTTCCTGCTCGGCAAGTCGGGGGTCGACGTCAACGCCCTGATCAAGGCCCTGCGCGAGTCCGAGGCGAGCGGCGTGCCGGTGGCGCTCATCGGCGCAACGTCCGCGTATGTGTATTTCTTCCAGGCCTGCCGCCGCAAGAAGATGTCCTTCTGTCTGCCTCCGGGCAGCCGCATTTGCGACGGGGGAGGTTACCGGGGGAGGTTCGGGGTCGTGACCCGCGATGACTACTACGCGATGGTGCGGGAGATCCTGGGCATACCGGAACACCATTGTGTGAACGTGCTCGGTGAAGCGGAAACAGCGACCAACCTCTTCGACGATGCCCTGCGCCGCAACGTGAAGGGCTTGCCTCCAAGGAAGCGCACGCGGCCCGTGCCGCCGTGGTCGCGCGTATTGGCCATGAGCATCGACGAGCTCAAACCGCTCCCGGATGGTGATGTGGGGCTCCTGGCACACTGGGACCTGGCGAACGTGCCGACGGTCCTGGCGGTCATCACCGACAACCTCGGCTACACGACCGACAACGGGACCGGCTGCGAGATGGTGGGCCGCGCCAAGATCGAAAACGGCAAGGTCTCGCCCCTGCCCGACGAAGAGCGCACCGCGGGCGCAATGGGCGACACAGCGATCTTCCGCATGCTCGAACGGTATGTGAACTTCTCGATCGAACTGAAAATGCTGACCGCCAAGGACCCGAAGATCGAACCGAGCGTGCGCGAGGAGATCGAGGCCCGGCCGGGATCGGTCGCTTCCTGTCCGCAGGTGGTGGACGAGATCCTCGTCGCCCAGGCCGATGCCGAGGCCGCCAAACTGCGGGACGACGCGCTGAACACGTTCAAGGACCAGACCGACCGGCCGCTGGACTGGTACAGGAAAAAGGCGGACGAGCAGGTGCTGGCGGACCACCCGGCCGGCCTCAAGTCGGAAAAGCCGGGGCCGAAGAAGGCGAAGAAACGGAAGTAACGAACAGGGGGACTGCTGGATATCCCCTGCCTGTCCTGTATTTTCGCGGCAAAGAGAGACCGTTATGAAAAAAGCCCTGACGATCTTCGTCGGATTTGTACATGACTTCGCCGCGGGCTGCTGGGCGGCAACGGTCTTGGGCGTCTACTGGGTGGACCGCGTTGCAACGCGGCGTCCCGAGCTTAAGCCCGTGCTCGACGGCCTGGAGCGGCAGTTCTTCTGGGCCGGGGTGGGGTGCGTGGCAGTCGTTCTGCTGGCGGGCATGGGCCGGACCTTCACCTACGCCTACATCGGCAGTGTCTACGGCGAACAGTCTGAGCAGCTTCGCCGGAAGATGCTGATCATCAAGCATGTCGTGCTGTTCACGGTTTTCGGCCTCGGGACCTGGTGGCAGTATATCCTGACGTTCAAGTAATAAATAAGGCCCTTTCTCTTTGTAAATGATGTATTTTGGTTCATTGGTGCGTATTCCGCTGAATTCAGGCGGGCATTCCGTTTCATTTCAGGCCACCGTTCCGCTTCAATTCGGGCACCCTCCTAACGGGGTGAACAAACGCTGGGTTGAAGCTACTATCTCACAGCGATTTTGACTTGTCAACGATTGATGTTTGATTGATCTTTGATTTGCTCTTTCTCATTGATTCTCCTTTCAGTTCGATTTTGTAGGCGTTATGCACCAGCCGGTCGAGGATTGCGTCGGCTAAGGTAGGATCGGCCAGGATATCGTGCCAGTGCTTTACAGGCAGCTGGCTCGTCACGAGAGTTGACCTCCGATCATACCGGTCGTCGATGATTTCAAGAAGATCCCTTTGTTGTTCTGTTGTGAGGGGCGCGAGGCCGAAGTCGTCGAGGATAAGAAGGTCTGCCTTGAGCAGTGACTTCATCAGCTTGCGATACCGTCCGTCGTGATGCGAAAGGGCCAGCTCTTCAAGGAGCCGCGGCAGCCGCTGATACAGAACGAGATGACCATCACGGCAGGCCTTGTGGGACAAGGCGCAGGCAAGATAGCTCTTGCCCACGCCAGTCGGCCCGACAATGAGCAGGTTGTGATGCTCGGTGATCCACTGGTTTGACGCAAGCGACAGCACGAGCGATTTGTCCAGCCCCCGGGGCTGACGGAAATCGATGTCTTCGATGGCTGCCGAGATCCTCAATTTTGCGGTCCTTAAACGCGTAGCAAGCCGTTTATTCTCTCGTTCGCTCATCTCGCGGTCAATGAGGAGCCCAAGCCGCTCCTCGAAGCTTAAAGTAGTTGCTGCTTGATTCTGGAATTGTTCTCGCAGGGCTTTTGCCATGCCGAACAAGCGGAGCTGTTCGATCTTGTCGAGTGTGGGATGCATTAACATATTGGTCTCCTTTAGTTTGGATGTTAGTTATAGTATTCGCTGCCCCGGATGTTGCTGTGCGTGATCTTCGGTGCGGCAGTTCTCGGTTCCGGCAAGGGCTTTTTATCCATACCGGTTTCGAGGATGGACTTGACGCTTTTGTAGCTGGTACCGCCAATGGCGAGCGCCCGCCTGCATGCGGCCTCGACACGTTCTTTGTCAAACTTCTTGGCAAGGGTGACGATCCCCATGCAGGAGCGAAAGCCCTGTTGCGGGTGAAGCTTCTTTTCGAGAATGGCCGTAACCAGCTCAGCCGTTGATTTGCCGGTTTCCGACGCCCAGCGTATCAGCCGCTCCGGGGTCCAGTCCGCATAGTCCCGATGGGACTTCGGCATGTGCTCAGCAAGCGTCGTATATCTTCCCTTGGCATAGGACCGGATATGGGAGGCGATCCGCTTGTTGTGAAAAAAGACCTCTACAATGGACCCCGTGAGCCGTACGTCCAGATATTCTCTGCGGAGTTGATACGGAACGCTGTAATAGTGGCCATAAACTTCGAGGTGGTAATCGATGCCGGACCGTTTTCTTATTTGCCATTCCGCGTACTCGAACGCTACAGCAGGGAGCGTCCGTAATGCAGGTTTGTCGATCTCGAGAAACCTGCTCATACGGCTGCCGGAGAGCTTCTTGAATGGCTTGTTATTGAGCTTGTCCAGCAGTCCCCGGATTGCCGCGTTGAGCTCCGCGAGGCTGAAAAAAGTGCGGTTCCTGAGGGCCGCCAGAATCCACCGCTGCACGAGTTGGACGCCGGCCTCCACCTTTGCCTTGTCTTTGGGTTTTCTGACACGGGCGGGAATGACCGCGGCCCCATAGTGAACCGCCAGCTCCTGATACGTGCGATTGATGCCCGGCTCATAGCGACAGGCCTTTGTTATGCCGCTCAGTAAATTGTCAGGGACCAGGATCTCGGGCACACCGCCGATGAACTCAAGTGCCCGGACATGGGAGCCGATCCAGTCCGGAAGGCTCTGGGTATACGTTGCCTCGGCATAGGTGAAGTTGCTGGCGCCCAGGACGGCCACGAAGACCTGGCACGCGTGGACCTCACCGGTAGACTGATCAATGACCGGAACCGTCTGGCCACAGTAATCAACAAACAGCTTCTCTCCAGCGAGGTGAACTTGGCGCATGGAAATATCGAGCTTTTTTGCATAGGCGCGATAGAGGTCCGCGAAGTGGCTGTACTGATAGCCCTCGGGATATTGCGCTTTGTATTCGTCCCAGAGCAGCATCAAGGTAACGCTCTTCCGTGCAAGCTCTCGGTGGATGTCTGCCCAGACAGGAAGCGGGCGTGGGGTATCTAAAACAATGACAGGCGGGTAGAGCAGATGCTCAAGGGCAGCATCGTCGAGTTCTGCCGGCAGGGGCCATGACAGTCCAGCTTGTTTGGCGCGTTTCGCGTACTCGTCAACGGTGCTTCTGGCTATTCCGCAGCTATTGGCTATGGCGCGGCGGCCTTGGCCACAAGACCATTTGAAGCGTAACACTTCTTTGATTATTCGCATGGGTATTCTTTCTCTCGTCATCCAGTTCTCCTTAAAAGCGATTTTTAAGGGGTCAGAATAGACGAATCAGTAGAATTAACCAAGCGTTGTTTTATGCGTTAGAGGGTGCCCGAAATGGAACGGAATGGGTGCCTGATTTGAAGCGGAACAGGTGCCTGAATTGCAGCGGAATGGTGGCCTGAATTGGAGCGGAATACGCA
>CAYILT010000115.1:0-8555 GCA_964364055.1 uncultured Nitrospiraceae bacterium
TTCGTCTTGTAAGTAAACCCCCACGCTTTCATTACCTCTAAGCCTTCGTTGAGCAATGCATTGGGCACCCAAAGATACAGGTGTGCCGGCTGATCAGCGGCGACCTGGACGGGAATTTCACAAATCTCGCGAAGGGAAAGGGTTTTATAACGGCTGAGCCGCTTATGCTCGGGGGCCATCTTGCCCGTACGATTATTAAACTGCCAAGGCGGATCGGCGAGGATTGTCCGAAACTTCTTATTTCCGGTGCATTGAATAAAATCATGGATAATATCCACTTATTCTTCCTCCGCGTAAAGTTTTTTTGTTATGCCAACAACGATAACTGGACATCCTGCCCCACTGCCGCCCTCAATGCGTGGCAGAAGCTTCGACATATGTGTCGTTGAATTTCCGTATGACTTGCCCCGTCCGAGTTCGTTAAAAATTTCCTGTAACTCATCGCAACGCGTCATGATCAAACCAACGCTAATCGCGCGAAGATCGAAGAGTAATCGAAAATTGTTTAAATCCCGGTCGTAGAAAGGGTCCTTATTGTTCCATTCTAACTCAAGAGCGACCCGGTTCTTGTAGCAATCTACCTTATGTGTCGGCGACTCAAGCTTTGCATCATCTACTATGACTGCAGTGGAAAATTGCTTTTCCATCCATCCTCTTTCCCCCAGGAAATCGTCAATCCATTTTGCAAGTTCGGTCTTATTACCGCCGCCCTCCGTAATCCAGGACTTTTTGAGTTTGAAGGCTCGCAGCATGGCAAGAATATCTCCCCATTCGTTCGGGAAGTCATGTTTCAAAATCGCCGAGGCATGTTTCCATTCATGGACTTCAAATTTCTTATAGATATCAACTGGAAAGTGTCCTGAACTCATTGGCCGCCTTTTGTCTAATAAAAAGTATTCTATATGAATGAGACATTACTATAAAAAGAGGGAACAATCAAGTACTCTGAGGGGTAGGATGGTGATGAGGTATTTTATGGGCAGCGGTAACGAATTCGTGTTGATACTTTATGACTTTCAAAGAAATGCAACTACAACAAGTTCAGGAATAAGTTTAGATGTATCTCCAATGAGTGTCAAATGCTGATTCCAGTCTCTATTTCTTGTCCTTCAGCAGGTCCTTGAGGTTGGCAAAGGGTTTATGCGTCGCTGGCTGCTCCCGCCCGCCTTCCGGAACTGTCGTGTCGCGGGATCCCGCCTCCAGGTACTTCTGGTGCTCGTTATCATGGCAGTAGAGGCGGAGCAGCTCCCAGTTGCCGCCGTCGGATGGATTGTTCTCATGGTTGTGGTCCTTGTGGTGGACCGTAAGCTCGAGGAGCTTCTTCCCCTCGAACTCACGGCAGCACCGGCCGCAGACCGGCAGGAACAGCTTCAGTGCCTGCTCGCGGTATCCCTGGTCTCGCAGTTCCCGGGTGCGCCGGGCCTCGGCGACAAGATCCCTTGCCTGATCGGGTTCCTTCTTGTTGTCCCTGGATGACATTGCGCTGATGAGGTCCGTGAGCATCGCGAGATTATGAGGGCCTTATGAATCGATCGCCTTCCGCACCCGTGCCAGCAGTTCCGTGGGCGCGATCGGTTTCTGCATCAGTTCGAATCCCTGATCGACCAACCCCTGTCTGCTGATGATGTCCGCGGTGTACCCGCTCATGAAAAGCGCCTTGACGTCGGGGTGGAGGGCCTTGATGGCGCTGAAGGCCTGCTTCCCGTTCATCTTCGGCATGATCGTGTCCAGGATGACGAGCTGGATGCGGTCGCGGTTCTCGGAGAACACGCGGACGGCCTGCTCACCGTCCCGCGCCTCGAGCACCCGGTAGCCGCGCTCCTCGAGGACCGCTTTCATCAGGGCAAGCACCATCTTGTCGTCCTCGGCGATGAGGATGGTCTCCGTGCCACGCGCGCCCAGCGCGTCGCTCCGGGGCAACTGCTCCTCCGTCGCCGCCCTGTGCAGCAGCGGCAGGTAGATCTTGAACGTGGCGCCCTTCCCGAGCTCGCTGTAGACGGAGATCGTGCCGTTGTGCTGCCGGATGATGCCGTAGGCCATGGCCAGGCCGAGACCGGTGCCGCGGCCGACCTCCTTGGTGGTAAAGAAGGGCTCGAAGATCTTGAGCCGGGTCGCTTCGTCCATGCCGGAGCCCGTATCGGAGACCGAAAGGACCGCGAACGACCCGGCGGCCGGGACCCCGTGAATGCGCGCCTGCCCGGCGTCGAACGCCGTCTGCTCGGTCCGGATGGTGAAGCAGCCGCCCTGCGGCATGGCGTCGCGGGCGTTCGCGGCAAGGTTCATGAGCACCTGCTCAAGCTGGCCCGCGTCGGCCTGCACGATCAGATCGGCGTCGGACAGCTCCGCCGCAAGCTCGACATCCTCGCCGATCAGGGGCAGCAGCAGTTTTTCGACGCGCCGGACGATCGAGTTCAGATCGACCGGCACCGGGACCAGGGACTGCTTTCTGCCGAAGGTCAGGAGGTTCCGCGTCAGCCGGGCGGCGCGCTGCGCCGATTCGAGGATGTTCACCACGCTGGCCTTCAGGGGATCGGCGTCGCTCATCTTCCGCTGAAGGATGCTCCCGTATCCGATGATCGCCGTCAGGATGTTGTTGAAATCGTGGGCCACTCCCCCCGCGAGCGTTCCGATGGCCTCCATCTTCTGCGACTGGATAAGCTGGGCCTCGATCCTCCGGCGGTCGGTGATGTCGATGAAGGTCACGACCGCCCCCATGATGACGCCCTTGCTTATGATGGGGTAGGACCAGTACTCCACCGGGAAGCTGGCGCCGTCTGCCTTCCAGAAGACCTCGTCGTCGATATGACAGCCCTGTTTGTCCCGGTAGGCGTTGTAGATCCTGCAGTCCTGCTCCGGATAGGGCGAACCGTCTCGTCTCCGGTGGTGGATCAGCGAGTGTATGTTCCTGCCGATGAGGTCCTCTTCCTTCCCGTACCCCAGCATCCTGCGGCCCGAGGGATTGCAGAAGGTGCAATGGCCCCTGGTGTCGACGCCGTAAATGCCTTCGGCCGTGGATTCGAGCAGCAGACGGATGCGCTCCTCCCGCTGCGCCAGCTCGGCGGTCCGCTCCCGGACCTTGACCTCCAGCGCGTCGTGGGCGTGTTTCAACTCCTCCTCGGCGCGTTGACGGAGCTCGATCTCCTGCTCAAGGGGCGTCAACGCCGTTCTTCGCTGGGACCACCACAGGACGATGCCGAGGATGACGGTGAAGAGAACGGAGCCGGCGATGAGCCGGTTCCTGAGCGGGGTGACGACCGCATCGGCCTTGCTGAGGTCCGCCGTGAGCGACAGGCTCATCAGGTGCCTGCCGTCCAGCATGATCGTCTTGCTCAGGTCGATGGTCCTGGCGTCGTACGCCGTGGTCCGCTGGAACTCACCGACGACGAATCCGTTCGGCGCCGTGGCACGGATCAGCAGGAATTCCCGGTGCGCCGCCCCCCAGCGCTCGATGAACGTCCGTATGGTCACGTAGTCCGACTTGAGCAACGACTCGTAGAACGCGTCCGTCATGAGGTCGAGCTCGGCGGACGTCTCGATCTTCGCCATTTCAATGAGCGCGGCACGCTGCTGCCAGGTGACCAGCAGGGTCCCGGAGATGAGAAAGGCGAGCAGGACGCTGGTGAGGGCGATAATGGCGCCTGTGTAGCGGAATTTCTTCATAGGTCGAGCCCGGCCTTCTTCAGGTCGTTTTCTATGGTGCGGAGGATGTCATAATCGCGGTCGTCTCCCGGCACGAGCGCGACGAGGTCCTTCCTGATGCCGGACAGGATGAGCCTTCCTTCGGCGCTGTCCTTGAGCGCGAGGAGGGCCTTCGTGAGAGCCTGGACGGTGCTCTGCGGCAGGCCGGTGCGGGCCACAAAGAGATGGTCGGGGATCGGGGGGCTGACGGCGAGCGATTTCAGTCCCTGAGACTGGTATTGATGGAATGTTTCCTGTTTGACTGCGCCGGCGTCGTAGGCCCCGGACAGGACGCCCAGGGCGATGTTGTCGTGGTTTGCCAGGTACTTAACCTCGGTGAACTGCTTGATGTCAATCCCGCTCTTAAGCAGCATGTGCCGCGGGACCACGTGGCTCAAGGTGGAGTCGGGATCTCCGAAGGCGAACCGCTTGCCCTTGAGCTGCGCCAGTGACGCAAGGGGGCTGTCGCTTCTGGCGATGATGTATCCCCGGAAGGTCTTGCCCGACGTCGTCTCGAATGCCGCCAGGATGGGCCGCCTGCCGGATTGGCCGGTCAGCTTGACATAGGATGCGGGTCCCATGAAGGCGACATCGAGGAAACCGTTCGCGAGCTTCTGGATATGGGTGTCATAGGTGCTCGATATGTCTATCGTGACGGGCCGCCCGAGCCGCTTGCCGAGATAGTCGGCGAGGGGAGAAAACCGTTTGATGAGCTCTGATGAGGCGAGGTAGGGATGCACGCCGAGTTTGAGCGGCTCCTTCTCCTGCGACTGCGCCGGACCGGAGCAGAGGGACAGCAGGACCGTCAGCGTTACGGCAAGGGCAAAGGGGTGAGTATTTCTGGTTACCATGGTCGCGCTCCTGTTCCGGGTTCGAGTATGGTCTAATTTTATCAGGTAGCAGGGGGGAAATCCAGCGCAATATCGGCCGGGCAGGTTCGCAGGACAGAGGCGCGCAGTGCGGCGCTGCAGCGGGAAGGCGTCCTTCGGTGTGTGCCTGCCGAAGAACTTCCGGTCATCGGCGCCGTGCCGGGTCCGGCCTATCGGCTCATTTTTTTCAGCAGGTCCCTGAGGTTGGCAAAAGGCTGGTGGGTTACGAGCGAACCCTTCATGGAGTCCGGAGATTTCGTCCCTTCGAGCTGGTGCTTCTGGTGCTCGTTGTCATGGCAATACATGCACAGCAGCTCCCAGTTGCTGCCATCCAGAGGGTTGTCGTCATGGTTATGGTTCTTGTGATGGACCGTCAGCTCGCGAAGCTTCTTCCCTTCGAACTCGCGTCCGCACCCACCGCAGACCGGCGGGAACAGTTTGAGCGCCTGCTCACGGTATCCCTGGTCGCGCAGTTCCCGGGTGCGCCGGGCCTCGGCGATGATCCGGTCCTGTCCGTTCTCTCCCGATCGCGGTTTATCCGCTGACATGTTCACGCTCCCCAGTCTTCCTGCTCCGATGGGTACGAATTTTCCGGTAACGCCTGATGCGATGGCGCGGCGCCGGTCTTCAGTCCCTGGAAAAACTCGTTGATCTCCCGCTTCACGTTGCCCACTCCCCACAGGTGATTGATGCGCTCCCGGAACTCCGCGCCGCCCTGCAGGCCTTTTGTGTACCACGAGAGATGTTTGCGCATTTCAAGCACGCCGATGTCCTCCCCCGCCTGTCTGACCATATCGTTCAGATGCCGCAGCATGATTGCTCTTCGCTCGTCAAGTGTGGGGTGCGGCGGGACGGCGCCGGTCTCGAGATACTGCTTCGCCTCGCGGAATATCCAGGGATTGCCCTCGATCGCCCTCCCGATCATCACGCCGTCGCAGCCTGTCTCGTCGATCATGCGTTTCGCGTCCAGGGCCGAGCGCACGTCGCCGTTGCCGATGACCGGGATGCCGACGGAGTCCTTCACGACCTTGATCATGCTCCAGTCCGCGGAGCCGGAGAAGCCCTGGGCCTTGGTCCTTGCATGAACGGTCACGGCCACGATGCCGGCGGATTCGGCGGCACGGGCAAAGTCGGCGGCGATGATGTTCTGCGCGTCCCAGCCGAGCCTGATCTTGACCGTCACCGGGACCCGCGACGCCCCCACGACCGCGGCCATGATCTCTTGCGCGAGGACGATATCGCGCAGGAGCGCCGAACCCGCGCCGGACCTCAGGACCTTCGGCACCGGGCAGCCCATATTGATGTCGATGAAATCCACTTCGCCCAGGGACACGATCTGGGCGGCCTCGGCCATGGTCTCCGGCGTGGACCCGAAGATCTGGAACACCACGGGACGCTCGGCGGGGTCGGTGTGGAGCATGCCGAAGGTGCGCTTGTGCTCCCGCACCAGGGCCTCGACGCTCAGCATTTCCGAGTATACGAGGCCGGCGCCCATCTCCTTGCAGATCATGCGGAAGGGGAAATCGGTGATCCCGGCCATGGGCGCCAGGACCAGCGGGTTTTGACGGAGAATTTCCCTGATGTTCATGGAGGCATTATAAGGTATTTTGACGCCAGAGAAAACAGAAAAGCCCTCTCTCGCCGTTCTTCCCTCCGTTCGAAAACGGGGAGGTAAAGCCGGTCCGTCATTCCTTTTTGTCCCCCCCGGTGTTATAATCTCCCATGCGTTCCCGCACTTTTCTTCTTTTCGTCCTCGCCATGATCACATCAGTCCCTGCCTACGGCGGACAAAGCATCGATGCGAGCATCATCGAACATGGTCCCCGTGATTCGAAGAAGGCGGCCCTGACCTTCGACGCCTGTCCCACGAGCAAGGAAGACGAGTATGATGAACGGGTCATCGAGGTGTTGATCAGGGAAAAGGTCCCTGCCACCCTGTTCATGAGCGGCCGATGGGTCGAGAAGAACGTCGAGAGGGCGAAACACCTGGCCGGCCAGCCTCAATTCGAGATCGGGAACCACGCCTTCTGGCATCCCCACATGCTGGAAAAGGACGATGAGCGCATCGTGCGGGAACTGAGGCGTACGCAGACGATCATCAAAAAGGTCACCGGCAAGAGACCGAAGTATTTCCGGCCTCCCTTCGGCGAAGCGGACGAGCGGCTGGCGAGGCTTGCGTTCCAGGCCGGGCTGATAACGGTCCAGTACGACATCGCCTCGGGCGATTCCGATCCGGGACTTTCGGCGAAGCGGATCGCGCGTGCCGTGGTGAACGACGCGAAGGGGGGCAGCATCGTGGTCTTTCACATGAAGGGGAACGGCGTGCGGACGGCCGAGGCGCTGCCCGAGATCATCAAGGGCTTGCGGGAGAAGGGCTTTGAACTGGTGACCGTGGGGGAGATGCTGAAAAAACAGGAAGGAAGGAACGGAAGAAGGTAAGAAGATATGAAGGAAAGATAACCAGCAGAGATTACCTCTTACCTTCCTAACCTCCTGCCTTCTCACCTTCAGAATTTTTCCTTACGCGTGCATGAATGTCGCCAGCCACATGATGTGGCTTTTCTCTTCGTTGATGACCTCGTCCATGATCTCTTTTTCCTTCACGATCTTTCTGAGCTCCATAAAGTAAAGCAGGGTCTCCTTCTCGAAGCCCAGGGCGAACTTCACCGCATCCTTCACGGTCTTGATGTGGTCCATCGACGGCAGTGATTTGCCCTTGCCGAGGAAGAACTCGGACTCCACGAACGCCCGCATATAGTTCGAGACCTCTTCCCATTCCACGGGCTCCGGGCCGGACTTCGCGACCATGTCCTTCAGTTCGGAGAATGTCTTTTCGTGGACTTTCTCCTTTGAGGCAAGCTTGGTGAAAAGGTTCACCAGGTTTTCGTCCTTCGCGAACTTCCCGGCGATGGAGGTGTAGAACTGGCAGCCAAGCTGCTCGGTTCGCACCGCCATCTCCATGACCTCGTTGATATTGTACTTGTTCATAGGTTCTCCCTTGCGAGTTAAGGTATGGTCTGATCACGGACATGCAACGGATAAAATAATATCGTGTTGGTAAGCGGCTGTCAACCCCGAAAACAGTGAAACGGGATGCGGCCGTATCGATCCGTTCTGTGCCTACAGTCCCAGCGACCGCCTGAACTTCTGAATAGGTGTTTGCCTCGGCGTGAGCGCCCAGATCAGCAGGGCCACGAGGGCGATCATCACCGCGATGGTCACATACTGGACCGTTCGCGACCGCCGGACCTCGACCTGCCACCAGGAGAATCCGAGCAGGGTCATCTCCCCGGCCTTTTCCAGCAGGCCGCGCGCATGCTGCACGGCAGGCGCCAGCGCCTCGCCGGGGAGGGACGACCCGAGCCTGTCCCGAACGCGGTCGAGGCCCCGGCCGCCAAAAGGAAGGCTGCCGGATGCTGCCGGAACATTGTCGCGCTCCGGCAGCTCGCTCGATCTCGGAACGCGGTACAGGCGGACCTTTTCCGCAATGCCCTTGAGCTCGGTGTAGCCGACCTCGGCGCTCGGCACTTCGCTGCGCGTCATGGACAGGAACACCGATTCGGAAAAATATATTTCGCCGGCGCCGGCCTTGCCTTCGATGCGCGAAGCGATATTGACCGCCTCACCGAAGACATCGCTGCCTTCGATGCGGACATCGCCGGCGTTCACGGCGGCGCGGATGATGAACCGCTCGCATGGGTCGGCCGCGGCATCGGTCTCTGCGATCCGGTCATGAACGGCCATGGAGCACAGCAGCGCATCGGTAGGGGAGCGGAAGGTCAGCAGATAGGCGTCGCCGATGGTCTTGATCACCTGGCCGCGGTATGCCCTGACAAGGGGCCGGACCATCCCGTCGAACCGCCTCAGCATGCGAAGGTTCTCCTCGCGGGTCTGGGATGAGGTCCGCGGAGTGAAGCCGGCGATGTCGACAAATACGATGGCGAGGTTCTCTGTTCTCATGGATGGTAAAGGTTAGACAAGGAACGGATGAAGTGAACAAAATAGACT
>CAYILT010000115.1:8655-10449 GCA_964364055.1 uncultured Nitrospiraceae bacterium
AGGTCCAGGGGAACATGTCCACGGGCTGGAGGCGGTCGAGGCGGAAACCGAAGAGGTGGAAGAACTTGAGGTCCCGGGCCAGCGTCGAGGGATTGCACGAGACGTAGACGATCTTCCGGGGGACAAAGGCCAGGATGCGCTCCAGGGTCTTGAGCGTGGCGCCTGCGCGGGGCGGGTCCAGGAGTATCACTTCCGCTTTCAGCTTCTTTTCCAGCAGCGGTTTCAATCCTTTTTGCAGGTCATCGGCGATGAATTCCACATTGGTGATCCCGTTCAGGTGGGCGTTCTTCCTTGCGTCTTCTATGGCCGCATAGCCGGACTCGATGCCGATGACCATTCCCGCTTTTCCAGCCAGGGGAAGGGAGAAGTTGCCGATGCCGCAGTACAGGTCCAGCACGGTCTCTCCGCCCTTGAGGCCGGCGAAATCCCGTACGGTCCTGACCATGTTCCGGTTCTGTTCCCAGTTCACCTGGAAGAAGTTCCCTTCCGTTGCATGGAGGGCAAGCCCTTCCACCTCGAGCGCCAGCGTGTTCCTGCCGAGGGAGCACACTTTTTTCTTCAGCGCGAATCCAGTCATCCCGATCACTTCAGGCACGGCCTTCTGCAGCTTCGCAAAGAAGACATCCAGCGGTTTATGGGTCTCTTCGGCCCCGAACAACAGCAGGTGAACTTCCCCCGCGGGGCTGGCATTGATGTGGATCTCCATAAGGGGGGGGAGGAGGGCGACGAGGTTCCTGACGGCGGCGAGCGTCCTGTTGATCAGGGGATGGATGAGAAATGCGTCCTCGACCTCGACCAGGCTGTAGGAGCCCTGCCGGAAGAACCCGATGCGCTGCGCTCCCTTATCCGTACGGACGTTGAACTGGGTCCGCAGGCGGTAGTGCTCGGTTCTGGGAGAGGGGATGATGGGAAGGGGCCGTTTCGGTTTCATGCCGCCGGTGCGCTGGAGGGTGTCGAGGAGGATCTCCTGCTTCAGCCGCAGCTGCGCGGGATAGGCGATGAACGGCCAGGTTGCGCCGGTGCACTGTTTCTCGCCTCCACAGGGAGGGGCAACGCGGTCGGGGGACGGTTCGATGATCTCTTCGGCGACTGCGTGGAAGATTCCCTTCCGCTTCCGGACGATCCCGGCGCGGACGAGCTCGCCGGGCAGTACGCCCGAGACGAACACGGCCTGGCCCGAGGCGAGCCGGCCGAGGCCTTCCCCGCCGTAGACCAGTTTTTCGACGCGTACCTCGTGGGATTCGCTCATCCGAGGATCTTCTTGACGGTATCGCGGAGGGCGGCGGTGTCGGCGGACTTGACGATGTAGGCGTCGGATGCCCAGGAGCCGAAATCGTTCTTATATTCCTCGTACGCCGAAGAGATGATGACGGGCAGGCTCGCGTCCTTCTCTTTCATTTTCCGGAGGGTCTCAATGCCGTCCATGCCCTTCATGCGCATGTCGAGGGTGACGAGGTCGTAACGGGCCTTCTCCAGTGCCGCGATGGCGCTGCTGCCGTCCAGGACCGTCGTGACCTCGTAGCCCATTTCCTCGAGCTCTTCGCGGTAAAGCATGCAGATGTTCTCTTCATCGTCCACAACAAGGATCTTCTTCATCCCGGCACCCTCCTGGTCAGTTCCAAAATTGATGAACTCGCAAGAAGCCGGAATTCTCTTTATTTCGTCTTACCGGCCCCGTTAGATTTCTCGGACAATGGACGCAAATCGAAATGATGGAGAATTGCCGCAATACAGCGGGCAGTCTAACGGGGCCGGCGAAAAGAGCCTGCCCCGGCATGATTGAAGCCGGGGGTA
>CAYILT010000116.1:0-10381 GCA_964364055.1 uncultured Nitrospiraceae bacterium
TTGAGGGTCGTTGCACCGACGCAGCGGAGCTCGCCGCGCGCAAGGGCGGGTTTGAGCATGTTCGAGGCGTCCATGGAGCCTTCCGCGGCGCCGGCGCCGACCACCGTATGGAGCTCGTCGATGAACAGGATAACCTCGCCCTGGGCCTCCGTGACCTCCTTCAGCACCGCCTTGAGCCGGTCCTCGAACTCGCCGCGGTACTTCGCGCCGGCGATCAGCGCTCCCATATCCAGCGCCACGACACGCTTGTTCTTGAGCCCTTCGGGAACGTCTCCGCTCACCACGCGCTGGGCAAGGCCCTCGGCGATGGCTGTCTTGCCGACGCCGGGCTCGCCGATCAGCACGGGATTGTTCTTGGTCCTTCTTGAGATGACTTGCACGACGCGCCGGATCTCTTCGTCCCTGCCGATCACCGGATCGAGCTTGCCCCGTCTGGCCGCATCGGTCAGGTCCCGTCCGTACCGGGCAAGCGCCTGGTATTTGTCCTCGGGATTCTGGTCCGTCACCCGCTGTGACCCCCGGATATCAACCAGCACGGTGAAAATGCGGTCTTTGGTGACGCCGTGGCGGGCGAGGGTGTCCCGGGCCGCTCCCTCGCTGTCCGCTGCCGCGATCAGGAGATGCTCGGTGCTGATGTACTCGTCCTTTAACCGCCCGGCTTCCTCGCCGGCCTTGTCGAACAACCTGTTCAGGCGCTGGGAAAGATAGGTCTGCACAAGCCCCTCCACTGCCGGAAGCCTGCTGAGCGCCTCCTCGACATCGGACCGCAGACGGCCCGGGTCCGCACCGAGTTTTTTAATGATTGGCACGACCACACCGTCCTGCTGGTCAAGAAGCGCCAGCACCAGGTGCTCGGTCTCTATCTGCTGCTGCTTGCGTTTTGCTGCGAGCTCCTGGGCGGCCTGGACCGCTTCCTGGGATTTCAGCGTGAATTTATCGAAACGTGCCATAATCTGCCTCCATGAACAAGTTCCAAATCACAAGCGCCAAATTACAAATTAATTTCAATACTCAATTCCGAAACAGCAAATGTTTGATAATCTCGTAAAAAGTCCAGTCTCACACGAAGCCACGGAGATCACAAAGAGAATCTTTAATATTTTCAATGTGCCTTTCTTCGTGCCTTTGTGGCTTCGTGTGAAAATATTAGTTCTTACGACTGCATCATGTTTGAGTCATTCGTATTTCGGATTTGATCATTATTTGTGATTTGATTTTTGATATTTGATTATTCAACTATTCTCCCCGTTTCACTACGATCCGCCTGACCGGCACCAGGGCGTTCCGGGCCTCTTCTCTCCGCGATATCTCCCGGGCAAGCTCCTCACGGAGGCTGAGGATCGTCTCCTCCCTGTCGCGCTGCATCTGCTCCATCTTCTCTCGCATCGACAGGATGACGTCCACGCCGGCAAGGTTCACGCCCAGCTCCCGCGTGAGCCGAAGGACCATCTCGAGCTTTTCCACATCCTCTTCGGAAAAGAGACGGGTATTGCCGCCGCTCCGCTTCGGCTTGATGAATCCTTCCCGCTCGTAGAGACGAAGCGTCTGGGGATGGATCCCCAGCATCTCCGAAACCACGCTGATCATATAGAGTTTATGTCCCCGTGTAACCATACCGCACCTCTTTTTTGCCGTATAACGGTTACGATGCCCGTTTCGTCATTCGGTGAGGTCGTTCGTTTTAACAACGTTGCCCCATGGACGCTTGACGATACGGGCCTCGCTGCCGCAGGACGCTTACCTTTTTCTGAACCCCCGGAACGTGATGTCCTGCCTCGGGTTTTCAGAATGCATCTTATCCAGTTCGCGCAGGAGTTCCTTGCCCTTCTCGGATATATTTGTCGGGGTGACAACATGGACCGTGACGTAATGGTCTCCCACGCCGGCGCCTCCGAAATGCGGCACGCCCTTGCCCTTAAGCTTCAGTTGCTGTCCGGTCTGTATCCCGGGAGGCATACTGAGCATAACCAGCCCGTCCACCGTCGGGATCTCGATCTTCTCACCCAGTGCCGCCTCTTTCACCGTCACTTTCGCCTCGGAGTAAAGGTTGTCTCCCTTGCGCTCGAAGTAGTGGTGCGGCCTCACCCGTGTGATGATATAGACGTCGCCCGGCGGGCCGCCGTTAACGCCGGACGCCCCCATGCCGGCCATCCGCACCTTGGAACCGTTGTCCACACCGGCGGGGATCTTGACGTTTATCTTCTCCGATTTTGGCGTCAGTCCGCTTCCGCCGCAATTCCTGCAGGGATTGGGATTGATGGCGCCTTCTCCCCCGCAGGAAGGACAGCTCTGAGAAAACTGCATAAAGCCTCTTCCCTGGGCGACGCTCCCGGTGCCCTGGCAGGTCGCGCAGACCCGAGGCTTGGAACCCGGCTGCGCCCCGCTCCCGCCGCATGCGGTGCAGCTCACCTCGCGCTGGAGGTCCACCTGCATCGCCCTTCCGAATATGGCGTCCTCGAGCTCCACTTCGACGGTGTAGGTGATGTCCTCGCCCTTCTGCGGGCCCATCGGACTCGTAGTGCGTCCGCCGAAGAGATTCCCGAAAATATCCTCGAATCCCCGGCCCTGGAAACGCTCTGCTCCCTGACCGCCGAATCCCTCGGACCCGAAACCTCCGCCCGCTCCGGGCCCCTGTCCGAAGCCCTGCTCGAAGGCCGCGTGGCCGAACTGATCATACTGCTTGCGCTTCTTGGGATCCGAAAGGACCTCGTAGGCCCCATTCATTTCCTTGAATTTCTGCTCCGATACCTTATCGTTGGGATTCACATCGGGATGGTATTTCCGTGCGAGCTTTCTGAAGGCTTTCTTGAGCTCTGCGCTGGTGGCGTTTTTCTTCAGCCCGAGCACGTCATAATAATCTCTTTTTGTCTCAGTATTCATAATATCCCCTAATTGTAACAACAACTATATGATAAAATATGAGCGAGTTATTGTCAAGTAATAGTGAAAAAATATAACAATATGATTATATTAGCTTATATAAGCCTATTTGCGCCTCTTCACCAACTACTACCGAAGTAAAACCATCCCCCCGATATATCCAGGCCTCTCCCTTATCCATGCGCAGGTTTTGAACAGCTCCGATGATCCGGTCGCAATATTCCCGGCTCCAGACAGCAGAACGCTTTCCGTAGGACCAGAGCAGACCGACGAGTTCCAGACCGCGGACCTTCACGATCGGGTCCTTGTCCGAAAGCGAAGCGATGATGACCTTCCGGTAAGGCGCCGCCAGTTCCGGCGCGGGTCCGGCGATCCTGCCGAGGGCAAAGAGCACCCCTCCCCGGAACACGTCCTCTTCAATTTCATAGACCGATGCGATAAGCGGGATGAAGTCCTTAAAGCGTTTCGGGTCCGCGCTCACGAGCTCGCCGAGGATCTCGGGCGCGGACCAGCCGATGCCGCCCGACTCGTCTGACAGGGACCATACAAGCTTCCGGCAGGTCTCACGCAGAAAATCGAGGTCCGTCGGTATCATCTCGCGCGCCGCCAGCCCGATGGCCATGATGGCCCTCCAGCCGGCGAGGGTTTCTTTGTCGTAGGCGAGGCGGATGAGCCGGGAAATGACCTTGCGGTCCTGCTTGGCAAGAGATACGACCGTGTCGAGATTGTTGGCTTCAAGAGCTTGAGCGATATTTTTCCTCATATTCAGACCAGCGACTCATCAAAAAAAAGCGCCCACAAGGGCGCGCTTATTTAATATCAGCCAACGGACAACACTACCGTGACACTTATTCGTCATTCCCGAATGCTTCTAAAGCCTGCCCCGGGGAGCCTGCCATCGAATGATTTAATCGGGGGCTTGAAGCCGGGAGGAATCCAGGTTTATCAAGACGATATGAAAATCAACACCGCTGGATTCCGGATAGAATCATGCCGGAATGACGGTATGGGTGTATTGTGATGCATTTTATTATAAAAGGTTCGCTGTAGTAGTACTAAAAGGCTCAAAATATCTCTTTCAGCAAAACACGAAAACCCGGCAGCGCCTGAGACTCGATCACTGCGTCGCCGACGAACGTGCCCGCGAGGGCGTATTCCTTGTTCTTGAGCAGGTATAAATCTATCATCTTCTCCTTCGGCGCCACAATCCAATATTCCTTCACGCCGAAACGGGCGTAGAGCATCTTCTTCTGGATCGCGTCCCGATAGGCCGTGCTTTCCGACAGTATCTCGACCACCAGGTCAGGCGCGCCTTGCACATTGTCCTCGCCGATGATGCCGAGCCGGTCCCTGGAGATGAACAGGATGTCGGGCTGGACAACGGTTTCCTCATCGAGATAAACGTCGCAGGGGGCATCAAGCACTTCGCCGAGATCCTTCTCCATTACATAGCTTCTCAATTTGTATCCGAGCTTACCAGAGATTCTTTGATGCCATATCTTCGGCGCTGGAGTCATGAACAGTTCCCCCTCTATCAGTTCATATCTCTGGTCGTCTGGTGTTTTGAGATAGTCCTGATAAGTATATTTTTTCTTTGCAACAGCCGCCTGTGTCATGCCCGCCTCCGTATTCCTATTCTTTCACACAAGCCTTGCCCTGTCAAGACAGAATTTCCGCGTATCAAAAAAATAATGCGCCACGGAGGGCGCATCGGCGATCAATGCATTTTTTGAGGCGGCTATTTACGCTCTGACCTCGGCTATTCTTTTCCTGAAAATGGCGCCAGCCGCACTCAGGAACATGGTCCTTGCAAAGGCAATGGGATATTTTACGCCAAAGATGAACGGCGTAAGGGCCGCTCGCGTCATCAACCGCGGCGACTCATGCCGCCCGATGAAGTCCGCCACAGGCGGCGACAGCGCATAGCAAGTCTTGACGAATACCCGCCCCGCGGCGTTGGTCAGGAAATGGTCGTCCCTGAACTTCCTGAACGCCGTCACGTGCGGATCGAGATAGCTCCCGTATGCGGCCGTGGCAATAAAGCACCCGCTGCTGCCGCTGTTGGATGCGTCGCCCCCGGCTCCAGACAGCGGAACCCTTTCCGTAGGACCAGAGCAGGCCGACGAGTTCAAGACCTCGCACCTTCACGATCGGATCCGTGTCCGCGAGCGAAGCAATGATGATCTTCTGGTAGGGCGCCGCCAGTTCCGGCGTAAGTTCAGCGATCCTGCCGAGGGCAAAGAGCACCCCTCCCCGGAACACGTCCTCTTCAATGTCATAGACCGACGCGATAAGCGGGATGAAGTCCTTAAAGCGTTTCGGGTCCGCGTTCACGATCTCGCCGAGGATCTCGGACGCCGACCACCCGATCCCGCCAGACTCGTCCGAGAGGGACCAGACAAGCTTCCGGCAGGTCTCACGCAGAAAATCGAGGTCCGCTGGCAGCATCTCAGCCGCCGCGAGCCCGATGGCCATGATGGCCCTCCAGCCGACAAGGGTATTCTTGTCGTAGGCAAGCCTGACCAGAAGAGAAACGATCTTCCGGTCATCCCTGGCGAGTGATACAACCGACCCGGCATCGTTTCTTTCGAGGAGATCGTAAACTATTTTTTTATTGCTTTGCATAGAATCGGGGAACAGAGCTTTCTCGGCGGGTTATTGAAAAGAAAAGCAGGACACTGACCGCGCCCTGCCGTCGAAATGCCCGTCACGTAAGCGTATTCGCTGGATCAATGATGCCATGGATTGTAGGACGAATTCGGCGTCAGCACATCGACGCTGCCGTATAGGAGCAGGTATACGCCCCAAAAAGATAATCTCCGATAATGATCGAGGCCATATTTGTCGTCGCAGCGGCGCAGCTATAGTTGTCGATCGAGACGATATAATAGCCCTGGGGAAGAGCGGTAGCAGTAAAATGCTCAATGCCGCCGGACGTAATTCAAAGCCCCGCAGAGACCATAATGATACCTATGAATGCTTTAATATGTAACCTCATAATCATCATTGCACAATTAAAAAGAATGCACCCTTGATGGAACACAAGGGTGCAAGCAAAATCAGCTTTCGCGGGTTAGAACAAGCCGTCCGGCAGAACTACCGGATATCATCATCGCAACGCCCTCTCATTCCTCAAACTTCATCATGGCGCAACAACATTCACCTCGCCGGACTTGACGCTTTCTCCACCCGTGTTCACCGCGGTCACCGCATAGTAATACGTTATACCCGTTGTACGCCCCGAATGGACATAGGGACTGGTGACCCCGGGGATGACATTCGTCGTTAGTCCAGCCGCGGTGCCCCAGTACAGATTATACGACGTTGCGCCGGTCACCGGGGCCCACAACAGGGTGATATTTCCCGCGCCGGGTCCAGCGTTCGCCGTTATGGCCGGCGCTGCCGGCTCCACGGGTCCCAACGTTACCGCTCCAGCATAGGATATCGTCGTCTTTATCGCGCCGCAGGTGCCCGGCCAATCGTAGGTTGCGAGCAGTGTCAGAGCGATGGGTTTGGCCGCCGTCGATGTATTCTTAACCACATAGGCCAGGATCGACGGGCCGCTTGATAGCGCATCTATAACGGACTCCGAACCGCCGACCCAGGTTATCTTTGCGGCCGAATCGTCCGCGGTCAGGGAGATCTTTGTTCCAGCAATGGGCGTGTTCATGTTGATATCGCTGACATATACGTAAAACACCTCGCTGCTACCCGCAGGGATCAAAACCGCGCCAAAACCCGCAGATGCGCTCTGGATACGGCTTGTGTTGATCCCAAAGGTCGGTGGACCGGTGATCACGAGGTTCACATTCCGGAATATGGGTATCCGTGCATCCCATTGACCGTTGGGATTATTGTACACGCCTGCCGTAGCGCCAGGAACACCGGTCGCACCACCCTGCCAGTCAAAGAACAATTCGGTGGTGTCATGCGCGCCGTTGTCATCGGAATCGATGAACGGCTCAGGAAGATCCGTGAAGGTCTCGCCTGCATCATACACCCCGTTCGCATTGAGGTCCACAAAGTGTTCCTCGCCGGTGGTTGAAACAACGATGGATATATACCCGTCGCGGGGATTTCGCGTTCTCCCTGTACCATCAACGTAGGACAGTCCGGCAGCCGTTTCCCATGCGGCCGGCGTCACATCGGTTGGTCTCGGGTCCTGGGTCCGGTACACGGAAGACGTGACCCCCAGGGCATCGGTCACATTGCTCGTATCTATGGCGCCGGCATCTGTGGCAAAGGAAACCGACGTCCCCTGCAGAATATTATAGTTTCCAAACCGGTCCGCAATATACGCCGTGAGCGTGGACTGAACATTATTGCATAAGAGGCCGTCGAGGTTGAACTTTGAGACCGCCACGCTGAAGAACCGGTCGGAAGGCACGCCGCCGCCGATGGATATGTTGCCCGAAGATGTTGAGATCGTGCCGCCGCTGGGCAATGTCACCGTAGCCACGATCCGGGCAGGCCCGGCCACAGTGCCTGCCTGCAGATTCGCCGATACCGTTCCATCCAAGCCGGTGCTGCCGCTTGGAGCGACAAGAGAAGAACTCGTAGGACCGTACAGCGTAAAGGCTACCGAGACTCCTGATTTTGGACTGCCGTTCGTGTCCTTTGCAACAAACGTCACGAGCGAGGATGTTTGAACCCCTGACCCGACAATGCCGATCACGTCTGGGTTTGCGGATACGAACTCGATGCTCTGCGTGGCCGCGGCACTGACCGTGATCAGCACCGTAGCCGATACCGTTCCCGCGGTTGCGGTGATCACGAGACTTCCGCTGTTAAGAAGGTCCGCGGTGAACGTGACGGAGGCGACGCCGCTCACCGTGGTGGCCGTGGTCGACGAAAGACTGCCCGCGTTCGTTGCGCCGGCTGAGATCGTGAACGTCACCGTCGTCCCGTCTGTCACGGGATTGTTCAGCGCGTTCCTGACCGTGGCGGTTATGTTCGTGGTCTGGCCGTTCAGCAGACTCGGGTTCGTGGCGCTTACGCTGATTGAGGCCGGATCGCTCGTGATGTTCAATGACACGTTCTGGGAAATCACGCCCGTAGCGGAGCCCTGGATGTTCACCACGCCCGATGACGTGCCGGCATAGAAGGTCGTGCTGGCGATACCCGAGGAGTTGGTGACCGCCGTGATCGTGAGCTGCGACACGGTTGCGCTGAAACTGCCCAGGGTCGTCCCCGAAGTGATCGTGAACGTGACAATATTATTATATGCCGGGGCGCCGGCGCCGGTAAGAAGCGTCGCGGACACTGTTGACTGGCCTTGAATGTTGAGTGACAGCGGCGTTGATGATAATGTCATGCTTGCCGGCGTCGGCGGGGGCGGCGTGCCGATGGTCAGCGAAGCGCCGTTGTTCAGTGTCCCGACAGTCGCGTTGATAGTTACCATCGCATTTACCGCATTCGCCGTAAAGGTGTCGGTCGCCACGCCCAAGCCGTTGGTCACCACCGTTCCTGAAGCAAGATTCCCCGCCGTCACATCGCTGACCGAGAACGTCACGGTCACGCCGCTGATGACCACCCCTACCGCGTCCCTGACGGTCGCGGACACCGTGGTGTTACCCGACGAGGCAATGGTCGTTGATCCAAGGGTGACAATGATCGAAGTGGGGACCTGCGGCGGCGTGCCGATGACAATGGAGGCGCTGCCGGTGATCGTTCCTGTGCCGACGGTAACGCTGGCCCGTATGGTCGCGTTCGTGTCCGGGGTGACCGCGGTGAACAGGCTCGTTGCGGCGCCGAACGCATTGGTGACCGCCGTTGACGGGCTGAACGTGCCCGTACCCGCGCTGATAACGGAGAAGGCGACACTGACGTTCGGCACCACGACCAAGCTCGCATCTCTCACGACCGCGGTCACCGTGGTTGAGCCGCCGTTAGCAATGGTTGCGGCAGCAAGCGTTACTTGAACCGTTGCTGGCGCACCCACGGTACCGCCTCCTCCGGAAGAAGGGGGAGGAGGGGGCACAGTATCAACACCGCACCCGCTAAGGACCAGGACATAAGAATATAGAACGGTCGTGAGAACGAAGGAAACTATCTTTTTCATTAGGAACCCCTCCAAAAGCCTGACAGCGGCAACCGTACTCGCCTTTACATTTATGCTCAATAGCTATTAAGTTCACCGTGCTCTTCGCCAAGCAACGGCAACAGAGATGATATTTTTTTGATTACAGTCATCTCAAAATCCATCTCACGATCATCGATTTTCCACCGAACGATTCCAAGTCTAACGCTGATTTATTAATTTATTGCCAAATCGGCCGAAGCGAAAGCACTGCCTGAAGAAATGTGCATCGTATCCTTGAATGAATTCACTGACCCACTTACCGTTGAGTAAACGGTCACCGAAAATCTGTAGCTCCCAAAGTCATCGGTCTGTGCATAAAATCCCGAATCGACCTTTAAATTACTTAGAGTCAATTCCCCACCAGGGTAAAAGTAAAACTGATACCGTGCTGTGGTGTTTGTAAGGTTCCGAGGTTCTGCAAAAGACCCGGTTATGTAAAGTTTCGCTTTAGGGTAAGGAGTCGCATCTTTATATCTTGCTATTACGGTATAATTATAGGTCGTATTATCGATGATTGATGCCGTGGTAGTTGATGGATCTATCGTGATTGTTGCTCCATCAACCGCGGTGGGATCGTTTCCGCAGCCCTGGATCAGGATGGCTGGAGATATAAGCATCGCTAAGGCAAGGACATGCATCAGCTTTGTTGTTGACTTCATTAAAATTACCTCCATTGGATGGAATCTTGCAACAAAACTGCCATAAGTGCCAGCATGTATAACCTGTTGTTTTTCCATATTTTCCTAATCATCTCCGGGACTCGACAGGTCCCGAAAGGGTAACCACAAGCATCATGTGTGTAACGGCTTACACAGCCGGCATCAGTTCCCCTACTGTGCACCTTGACCGCCGCTGTATTTTTCCCGTCTTTATATCACTTCCTGCTTCACGACCCGGGGAGTTATGAAGATAAGAAGTTCGCGCTTTTCCTCACGCACCGTCTTGCTTTTGAACAGCCACCCGATCAGCGGGATATCGGCGAGAAAGGGCACCTTCGTGATCGTCTGGCCGCGGTCGAGGATCAGGATGCCGCCGATCTATGGCTCGCCGATAATTTCCGCAAGCATATTCCTCACCTTAACTCTCACCCTTCCCGCCGTCTCGTGAGCGCGCTCCGCCTCTTCTTCGGTATAATGAGTCGGCCAGTGGACCGGATACCTGCTCTCAATATAGAAGTCGTTCAAGAACTCACAGTCCGCCCGCGCTGCATCCATGTCCGGTCTCCGCTCCTTGCAGATGTCGAGGAGCTGTGCCAGATCGTGGGTTTTCCTGAATTCGAGCTCAAAGGCCACGATACATGTCTTGAGATACTTTTCCGCGGCCTGCTGAAAATGAAAGCAGATTTGCGGATAAAAACCTTCTCGTGCCCGGAGGCTGGCTTCGGCGAATCGGTAGTCCTCCTCCGCCTTCTGCAGCCAT
>CAYILT010000117.1:0-10367 GCA_964364055.1 uncultured Nitrospiraceae bacterium
AATCCAAGTGATGGTCAGGCTAATGCTCGTCAGGTATCAACGTCCCCGATGTTCTTTTCCGTCCCCGATGTTCTTTTCAGTCTGAACTCTGACGGTCTGATGTCTGTCATCTGATCAACCCCCTCGTCGTAATCCGCTTTACCCCATACCCCGAAAATACCCCGACCGGGCGATTCCGTTCCTGCCGGAAATCCTGTAATCTTCTGCATCAAAATGATCTCATTAGGCAGGAGCCTGGCAGCACGATACAGCATGAAACCTTCCCCCCAAGATACGCTCTGTCCCTGGCTTGAGTCACGAGAAGAACTGCTCTGGGCCGGCCGTCCTGACCCGCTTCGCATGGCAAGGGCGCGGATAGGGCTCGCCCTGGCCGGGCTGGCGGTTGTCCTCATTCTTTCTCTTACCCCCCTGAGGCAGTATTTCACGCCCTTCCCGCCAAATACCGGAGAGGAATTGTCATACAGCCAGGGTGATATCCATTTTGCAGAGGCCATACCCTTCTCGATGTTCCTGACCGGTCTCGCCCTCGTCTTGCAGCCATTCGCGGCTTACTACTATGCCGGCAGGACGGCCTATGCAGTGACCGGAAGGCGATTGCTCATGGTCCGGAATGACATGTTTGGGATCTTGGTAAAGACGGCTCGCTATGAAGCCATTGAGGCCCCGATCTTGAACCTGCGCTCCGGCGGGACCGGCGATATATTCTTTTTTCGCAAAGCGAGCATCCCCGAGAACGGCCGCGGACCGTCGCCCCTGACAAGGTTTCTGGGGGTCCAGGAGGCCGAGCATGTCCATCAGCTTATCCGAAGCCGGCTCCCGGTCTCGGACGACGGGCAGGCGCAGGCCGAACCGGTTCAGGATTATCTGGAGCTCCTGGTCCAGGGGAAGAGAAGACTTGATGATGTACACGACCGGTAGTTGCATGCTGCTCCAGGAACCCGTTCGCATTTCGATCTGTCCCTTGCTACTCACGGACATCCTTGACCCATTCTGAACTGACACCAGGCCTGTTCAATTCCGTCTTGAATCTTGCTGCAACTATATGCATAATAATGATTCTAACGATGCATGCCGGGATCCTGTGGCAGGAGTGGCGGAAATGTAGAAGTTCAAGTCCCATGAAGAATATGATCATTGGCGGTCCCAGCTGGCGCTCAAGCGGCAGGGGGCAAAGGACCTGGAGAAGCTGGACGCAGAGCGTCCCGCGTACGTGGCTGAAACAAAAAGTGCGGGCATCGGCCTCCCGGGATACCCGGTCCTTGCCGTAGTCGGTATCGTTTGCGTGCTGTCCTTCACCGCGTCCGGCAGGAAATTTCTGGGAGGGCTCGCGGCCTTCCTGTCCCGGCTCCTGCACTGAAATGAACAACCCGTTCCCTTCCGGCGGACCGATCGTCGTTCGCCGGCCGATGCGGTCCGCTGACTTCATGACGTCGAGATATTTTTCTGAAAAGCATGTCCATGGCCACTAAAGAACAGTACATCAGGGAGAACCGGGAGCGCATCTTCAAGCTCTGGCTGGTGCGGTCGTGCTTCTACGGTTCGTTCCTTTTCATGATGCTGAGCGGACTTGATTACCTCAGCACGCCGGAAAATTTCAGGACCTTCTTTGTCTACCGGGTCTTTGTCGCTCTCCTGCTGGCAGCGATCGCATTCGTTGCGAAAGAGACCGATTCCTGGGGGATCCGGTTCCACAAGTGGCTGGGCGTCTTCGCCGTCGCCGCGTCGGCCGGGACCATCGAGCTCATGATCATGCAGTTCGGCGGCCACGACTCGCCCTATGCCGCAGGACAGATCCTTCTCGGCATCTGTGTCCTGGGCTTCATTCCGGCGTGGATGTCCCTGCATTTCCTCTTCGCCTGCATCATCTATGCAGCTTATGTCGTGCCGATTTTCCTCGTTGACCACATTGACAATACCGCGATCTTCATAAGCGCCAACGGGTTCCTGTGCGCGTCGCTCATTTCGGCGCTGGTCCTCCGGTTCCTGAGCGAACGCTCCCTCGATACGGAGCTGTCCCTGCAATATGACCTGCTGCAGTCAGAGCAGAAGTATCGCGGCCTCTTCGAGAACGCCATCGATCCCATATTCGTCGTAGACGCGGACCTGTGGTATGTCGACGTCAACCGGAAGGCCGCTGAGCTCACCGGATTTACCAAGGAGGAGCTCAAGCGCCGGACCATCCTGGACATGATCCCGCCCGAGCAGGCCCCCCGGTCCAGCGCCGAGTTCGAAAAGCTCCGGCAGCGCGGCGCCTACGAGAAATTCGAGGGCAAGATGATCACGAAGGACGGCCGGGCGATCGACATCGAGGTGAGTTCCTCGGTGGTCATCAGGGACGGGAAGATCGTCGGCTCCCATGATTTTGTCCGGGACATCACGGACCGAAAGCGGTACCAGAACGAGCTGGAGGAGCGCGTCCAGGAACGCACCGCGGCCCTCACCGAGATGAACCGGGTAATGGAGCGCGAGATCGCGGAGCGCCGGAAGGTGGAGCAGAAGATCGTCGAACAGCTCGAGCGACAGCGGGCGCTCACCGCCGTCGAGAGCGCGATCGCGTCGAGCCTCGACCTGAGCCTCACGCTGAACGTGTTCATCGAACAGGTCATGTCCCAGCTCCGGACGGACGCGGCGGCGGTCCTGCTCTATGACCCCGAGCTCCAGGAACTGACCTTCGCTGCCGAGCGCGGCTTCCGGTCGAACCGCATCAAGAAGGTCACCGTGCGCGCCGGCCAGAGCCTCGCCGGCAGGGTGATCGCGCTGCGCGAGAACATCATCATCCCGGACTTCGAGCGCGAGGACAGCCGGTACCCCATGCCGGAAGGATACTCGTTCAAGAACGCCTTCATGGTGCGGGAAGAGGGTTTCCGCTCCTATGTCGGCGTGCCTCTCATCGTGAAAGGGCAGGTGAAGGGCATCATCGAGATCTTTCACCGCCATTCGCATGCGCCGGAGAGCGAGTGGATCGAGTTCCTCGAGGCGCTTGCCCGTCAGGCAGCCATCGCCATCGACAACGCGAGCATGTACGAACAACTCCAGCGCTCCCACGGGGAGATCATCCACGCCTATGATATGACCATCGAGGGGTGGTCCCGGGCCCTTGATATCCGCGATAACGAGACCCACGGCCACTCCCAGCGGGTCGCCGCCCTGACGATCATGACCGCCGAGATCCTGGGGATCAACGGGAAGGAACTGGTCAACGTCCGCCGGGGCGCGCTGCTTCATGACATCGGAAAGCTCGGCGTGCCCGACAGCATCCTGCTGAAGCCCGGCAAGCTCACCGATGAGGAAATGGCCGTCATGAAGCGCCATCCGACGATCGCCTATGATATCCTCTCTCCAATCCCTTTTCTCCGGGAGGCGCTCGATATTCCCTATCTGCACCACGAGAAGTGGGACGGCAGCGGCTACCCGAAGGGCATGCTGGGGGAGAATATCCCCGTGCCGTCGCGCATCTTCGCCGTCATCGACGTCTGGGACGCGCTCCGGTCGGACAGGCCCTACCGCCCGGCGTGGAACGAGGAGAGGATCATCGAATATCTGAAGACGGAGCGGGGGAGGCATTTCGATCCCGGGATCGTCGATGTATTTCTCGGAAAGGTCCTTCCCGGCGCGGCCTATTGACCACTTCCGCTTCGGTCGGCAGGCAGGCGTTTATGTGATGAAGAAGAAGAGACCGAGCGATTTTTTAGTGTATGGCGGGTGTGAGATCAGGAGAGAAAATACAAGGCCCCCTTTCCGTTGGTAGCGAAAGGGGGCCTTTGTTATGATCGGCCGGACGTGCTGCCCGGCAGCGGCGAGCTTCGAGAGCTCCTTATGATATTCAGGTGTGCCGTACTACCCTATGATACGGTCATCGGGCGGCACCCTTGAAAAGGTATTCGTATTGTTTGAACTCGGGCCGTTTTTCCATGCCCGAAAAACGCGGGTCCGAGGCGAGGCCCCGGAGCTCCTTTTCATACGCAGGCTTTTTCATGGCGCTCTCCAGCATGGCGCCGGCATAGGCATAATCGCCCGTGAGATAGCCGGCCAGGAACGAAAGCCATTCAAGGTTGGCAGAGTGCCCGCGGGCGACCTTCTTTGCCTCCCGCAAATAGGCGTCGGCGGCCTGATAATTCTTCTTCTCCAGCTCCGAATCTCCCAGGATCACGTAGGGGACGGAATCCCCGGGCTTCGTTGCTATGTACTGCTTCAGGAACCCGAGCGCCGCTTCGGTGTCCTTCGAGGCGTAAATGAAGTAGAGCCCCATGTAGGCCGAGGTCGAACCGTACTCGAGCGCCTTCCTGCAATACCGCTCCTCCTGCTCGGGGGTGTTGGTCTCCTGTCCTGCCATCTGGAGGTATGCCTGGCCGATGATGCTTCTGGACGCATCGGAATAATTTATTTTCGCATCGAGCGCTCCAACGATCTTGTCATACTGTTCGGCCTCGGCGAGCCTGGCGAACTCCCTGCATACCGCGTCCTTCTCGTCGCAGGGAGTATTTCCTGCCGCCAGGCTGAATGACTGACCTGCCATAATGATGAAGACTGCCGTGAGCACAGTGATTAACCGCTTTTGCATGGAGTACCTCCAACGAATAAGATCAAGCCAACAGGTATCGAAAAATATCGTGTACCCGGTGCTGATAGGGAACAGGGAACTATCAGGACTGCGCCTGAAGTCTGCCTCAGTGAGGATGCCTGTGGTCAGCGTCGGCGCATAAAATATACCATTGATGCCCAAAAAGCAATACCCAAGATGCAATGTGTCAAGCCAAAGATGCTGATCTCGTAAGAAGTCGTCACCCCGGTTCACCCCGTTAGACCTTCTTGCATAGCGAGGAGGCTTGGATTTCCGTGGATTCGTTCCATTAGCCTGATAGGTCTAACGGGGTAAAAACCGGGGTCCAGTAATCACCGAACTCATTGAAAAGACTGGATACCGGATTTCTCCGGTATGACGAAACAGGGCGAATTCCGGCTTTTTACGAATGCATCAAAGATGCTAAAGATGCAATGCATGAACACTGACAGGTTCACGGTATCGCCGGAAGATGGCCTGTTCCCTAAGAGGTTGTTATCTCGGAGGGTTTTATTGACACGTGTATAAATAGTGGAGTAATATCAGCCATGCATGAGTTCAAGATAACATCGGAGTACAAGCCCACCGGCGACCAGCCCCAGGCGCTCGAAAAGCTCTCCGAAGGCATCTTGAAAGGTCTGAAACACCAGGTCCTGCTCGGTGTGACCGGTTCGGGAAAGACCTTCACCATTGCGAACGTGATAGAGAAGGTCCAGAGACCCACCCTCGTGATAGCCCACAACAAGACGCTTGCCGCACAGCTCTACAATGAGTTCAAGGAGCTCTTCCCGGAGAACGCGGTCGAGTATTTCGTCTCCTACTACGACTACTACCAGCCCGAGGCCTATCTCCCGAACACGGACACCTACATCGAGAAGGACTCGTCCATCAACGAGCAGATCGACCGGATGCGCCACGCGGCGACGAACTCGCTGTTCGAGCGGAACGACGTGATCGTCGTGGCATCGGTGTCGTGCATCTACGGCCTTGGCTCGCCGGAGGCCTATCACGGCATGCTGCTGTTCCTCGAAAAGGGCCAGCACATCGAGCGGAACGTCCTGCTCAGGAAGCTCGTGGACATCCAGTATTCCCGCAATGACTTCGACTTCCACCGCGGCACCTTCCGGGTGCGCGGGGACGTGTGCGAGATCTTCCCGGCGTCCCACGAGAACACGGCCATTCGCATCGAGCTGTTCGGCGACGAGATCGATGCCATATCCGAGTTCGATCCGCTGCTCGGCACGCCGCTCCAGAAGCTCGAAAAGGTCGCCATCTACCCGAACAGCCATTACGTGATCCCCGAGTCGCGCATGAAGGCGGCCATGGACGGCATCCACGACGAGCTTCGGGAGCGCATCCAGTACTTTCGGAAGGAGAACAAGCTCATCGAGGCGCAGCGCATCGAGCAGCGCACGATGTTCGACCTGGAGATGATCCAGGAGATGGGCTACTGCCACGGCATTGAGAACTACTCGCGCCACCTGTCCGGCAGGCGGCCCGGCGAGCCGCCGCCCACGCTGATTGACTACTTTCCTAAGGATTTTCTCCTTGTTGTAGACGAGTCCCATGCCACGATCCCGCAGATCGGCGGCATGTACAACGGCGATCGCGCGAGGAAAATGACGCTCGTGGGGTATGGTTTCCGACTGCCCTCGGCTCTCGACAACCGTCCGCTCAATTTCGACGAGTTCAAGGCGCGGGTGAACCAGACCGTCTATGTCTCGGCGACGCCCGCTGATTATGAAAAAGAAAAGGCGGGCAACAGGATCATCGAGCAGGTCATCCGGCCGACAGGGCTTACGGACCCGACGATCGCGGTCCGGCCCGTGACGGGGCAGGTGGACGACCTTCTTGAGGAGATCCGGAAACGGACCGAGGCGAAGGAACGGGTGCTCGTGACAACGCTCACGAAGCGCATGGCCGAGGACCTGACGGAGCATTACAAGGAACTGAACGTCAAGGTGGCCTACCTGCACTCGGACATCGACACGCTGGAGCGCGTGGATATCATCCGCGATCTGCGCATGGGCAAGTATGACGTTCTCATCGGGATCAACCTGCTGAGGGAGGGGCTTGATATTCCCGAGGTCTCGCTGGTGGCAATTCTGGACGCGGACAAGGAAGGGTTCCTTCGTTCGGCACGGTCCCTCATCCAGACCATGGGCAGGGCGGCGCGCCACGTGAACGGCGAGGTGATCCTCTACGCCGACAGGATCACCGATTCCATGAAAAAGGCCATCAACGAGACGAACAGGCGCCGCACCGTCCAGGAGGAATACAACAGGGCGAACAACATCACGCCGCAGTCCATCAAGAAGAACATCCAGGCTGCGCTCCGCACCGTGTACGAGCAGGATTACTTTACCGTGCCGATCGCGGCGGAAGATGCCGGCGAGTATGTGCCGACGGTGAACATCCCGCAGCTCATCGCCCGGCTGGACAAGGAAATGCGCGCCGCGGCCAGGGAACTGGACTTCGAGACCGCAGCCGGGCTGCGCGACAAGATCCGGTCGCTCCGGCAGCAGGAGATGGCGGTGGGGGTGAAGGTGGAGTGATGTCCTTCGAAGAAAAACTCCAGAACCTTCCGGGCGAACCGGGTATCTACCTCATGAAGGACAGCCGGGGGCACATCATCTATGTCGGCAAGGCCGTGTCCCCACGTCTAAAATAAGCTTGAATGAAGACAGGCCGTTATGTTATATTTGATGCATTCGTAAAAAGTCAGAATTTGTCCTATTTCGTCTTACCGGCGAAAGCCGGTATCCAGTCTTTTCAATGAGTTCAATGTTTACTGGACCCCGGTTTTCACCGGGGAGACGACTTTTTACGAGACCATCATATTTTGTCCAGGAGATAATGTTATGGCAACAGCTCAAATTCAACACTCGCACGTTGAGAAAACTCCTGCGAAATATGAAGGCAAGGCCGTCATAAAAGGGACAAGGATCCCCGTTGCCTCGATCGTTAACCACTACCGATCCGGGATGAGCATGGAGGAACTCCTCGAAGGCTATCCATCCATAACTCCCGCCCAGCTGTTCGACGCTCTGAGCTATTACTTCGACAACAAGGAAGAGATAGACAAAGAGCTCGCCTGATGATCAAACTGTACCTCGACGAGGACGTACACAAGAAAATCGCTACGGCCCTTCGGTTGAAGGGCTACGATGTCGTCAGCGCTCACGAGGCGCAGAAGCAAAGCCTGTCCGATGCCCGGCAATTGGAGTATGCCATCGATGAGCAGCGGACAATCTTTACTTTCAATACCGGCGATTTTGACCGGCTACATAAAGAATATATGAAGAGCGGAAAGAATCATTTCGGGATCGTCCTTTCCAAGCAACTCCCCATCGGCGATACCATCAAACGTCTCGCGGAATTTCTTTTTACTCATTCAGCCAAAGACATTCAAAATAACGTGTACTGGATTTAGTAGTCTCGAAGAACAAACTCTCCCTTCCCAATAGATTTATCCGTGCCCATCCGTGTCCATCCATGGTAAAATAATTTTGCAATGACACTTTCCGAAAAACTCCAGAACCTTCCGGGCGAACCGGGTATCTACCTCATGAAGGACAGCCGGGGGCACATCATCTATGTTGGCAAGGCCGTGTCCCTCAAGAACCGTGTTCGTTCGTACTTCCAGAAGGGCGCCAAGGGTGAAAAGACCGAGATGATGGTCCGCGTCATCGCCGACCTTGAGATCATTGTCACCCACACCGAACTGGAAGCGCTTATTTTCGAGTCCACGCTCATCAAGAAACACCACCCCCGTTTCAATATCGTTCTCCGGGACGACAAGAACTATCCTTACCTCCGGCTCGACCTGAAAGTCGAGTATCCCCGCCTCGAAGTGGTCCGGGCATTGAAAAAGGACGGCTCGATCCACTACGGCCCTTATGTTCCAGCAGGCGGCATGTGGGAGATCCTCTCGCTCATAAGGCGCACATTCCCGCTCGCCACATGCAAAAAGGAGTTCAATCAGGACAAGCCCGAGCGGCCCTGCGTGCAGCACCAGATCGGCAGGTGCCTCGCCCCGTGTTCGGGAGAGGTCGACCGGGAGGCATACCGGGATATGGTCGGTCAGGTGCGGTTGTTCATTGAAGGCAAGAACCGCGACCTCGTTGAGATGTTAAAGAAGCGCATGGATGACGCCTCGGAGAGCATGGAGTACGAGCGCGCGGCGGAGCTCCGGGACCGGATCGCGAAGATCGAAGGGGCCTTTGAGAAACAGAAGATCATCTCGTCCGGGTTCGAGAACCAGGACGTCATTGGCATCGCGTCCGAGGGCGGCCACGCGGACATCCAGGTGTTGTTCATCCGCAACGGCATGCTGCTGGGCCGGAAGGATTTTTATATTTCCGATGTGCACGGCATGTCCGATGAGGACGTTCTCGGAGATTTTTTGCACCAGTTCTACGCAAAGGAAATGATCGTGCCCGCCGAGGTGCTTTTGCCGCTTGACGTGCCGGACCGAGCAGTGCTCGAGACGTGGCTGACCGGGAAGCGTGAGGCCAGGGTCGAAGTTGCCGTTCCGCAGCGCGGGAGGAAACGGGAACTGGTGCAGATGGCATCGGACAACGCCGCTCAGTCGCTTAAGGAACAGCTTCTTTCCCGGAAGAGCAAGGAGCGCATCCTGCTGCGCCTCCAGGAAGAACTGGGGCTCAGGAACCTGCCGGCTAGGATCGAGGCGTTCGATATCTCGAACATCCAGGGCACCGAAGCCGTGGCAAGCATGGTCTCCTTCGAGAACAACCTGCCGGACAAGCGGAACTACAAGCGTTTCAAGATCAGGTCTGTCGAAGGCCAGGACGACTTTGCGAGCATGGCGGAGGTCGTCAGGAGAAGGTATACTAAGGCAAAAGAAGAGGGTTTGCTGCCCGACCTTATCCTGATCGACGGCGGCAAGGGTCAGCTCAATGCAGCGCTCGATGTGTTGCTGGAATTAGGAATAGCTGGGCCGGATGTGATCGGTCTTGCCAAGGCACGGAGCGGGGAAGAGGGTTCAACAAGAGAGTTTGAACGAGTGTTCCTGCCGGGCGTCGAGGAACCGGTCATACTCGAACCTACAAACGCGACCACGCATCTCGTCGCCCGGGTGCGGGACGAAGCGCACCGCTTCGCCATCACCTATCACCGGAAACTGCGGGAGAAGAAGGCGGTGAGGTCCGAACTGGATGATATTCCCGGGATCGGCGATGCGCGGAAGATGGCGCTGCTCAGGCATTTCGGCAGCGTTGCGAAGGTGCGGGAAGCAAGTGCAAGTGTAGAAGAGCTTGCAGCGGTCAAAGGGATGAGCAAAAGGGCTGCCGGGGAGATCGTGGAATTCTATAAAGATAAAATTACTGCCAAAGGCTGATCCTTTCTTCACCGCAGCCAGAAGTAGGCGCTTCTAAGCGAGGACGCAGAGGAAGGCAACAACATTGCAGACCGTTGATAAAAGAGCTATAGGAGTCAGCTGTCTTTTCATCTCAACGAATGGATATTATACATGGCTTCGTCGCTTGGACCTTTGCAATTTAATGACAAAGGTTTGATTAGTTCAGGTTTCCTCTGCGTCCTCTGCGGTGAACAATTCGGTTTTGCATTTCATCTTTTTTTAGGAGTGATAATGGACAATCAACAATGGCTGTCGGTCTTTAAAAGCATCGGCAGGAAGATGCGCGCCGGAATCACCGAATTCCTCGGCAGGGAAGGCGGCAAGGTCGCCCTCGGCAAGGGTGCGGGAGGTGACAGGACGTTCCCGGTTGATAAGTGGGCCGAGGATATCATAATCGCCGAACTGGAAAAAGCGCACCAGCAGGGA
>CAYILT010000118.1:0-1596 GCA_964364055.1 uncultured Nitrospiraceae bacterium
GACGCGAAGAAACTGCGTACCGCCATCATCTCCGACCGGTCGAAAGCGCTGAGCACGCTCAAGAAGAAGATCGCGGCGCTCGAAGAAGAGATCACCAAGCTTGAGTACGACGTTCAGCAGGATACGCAGAGGCTATTGGAAGTAACGATGAAGGGCGAGGCATTGAACATCAAGAAGCTTTCGCAGGCAATCCGCGAGAACAAAGCAAGGATCGATGGGCGTTTTGCGGAACTGCAGACCGTTACCAACGAGCACGATGAAAAAGCAAAAACTTTCGATCAGCAGCTGGCGGAACTGGCGGAGACGACGTAAATTTAGTGGTTAGGAGTGGGAGTGGAAGACTTGCCCTGTTAGATCGTCTACTACTCAGCAATTCCTGCTCATTCGAAATTATTGATTATTGAAATGCGGATAGTCCCTGATTCTCATGTTAGAACAGACCCAAGAACAACAACGTGGAATTAGCTTTTAGCCAATTACGTTTTCCCAGATAATCAGGAATGACGGATTCTACGGCATGCCAGAATTCCGGCGAATGGTTCGAATGTATATGATGGCAAAGTTCATGGACTACTACATAATCCATAACGGATATCGGTGCCATGATGATCCTCCAATTAAACCGCAGAACGCCAGACCGCGAACAACTTCCCCATCTTTTTTCCTGGTTCCCGAGTAATACTTCTTTCGGCTCTTTGCCTATTACTCCTGTATAGGCGCGAACTCGTTCGCGAATTTTGACTTCCGCTCGTTCTCTGTACCATTCTGTCAGTTTTTCTCTCACCGCATCAACAGCCGCTCTTTCCGATAAACCGCTGACCACCTCAACCAGAAATCGACCGTTAGCCAATCTGCATAAAGCCGCTTTTTTCACATCACTTCGCACTACCTTCAACCGATACTGACGTCCCAGATAATGAAATGCTTCCCCGCTCACAAACTCTTTTTTCGACATACCCGCATGAATCTGTTTCAGCTTGCGCTTTTTTTCGATGATCCATGGCGCCCGCTTCAGGACAGCTTGTCTTATAAATTCGTCTCTCAGAAATGGCGGCACGAGAATAACGACCTGCAGATCGGGACGAACCTGGAGTGCTATCGTTTTTTTTCGGTTGGTTTTCTTGACAGAGTAAAAAATCTTGGTATTTCCGTATTGAATATGACACATGGCTAACAATTTTTCATCTGGATGCTCGCGAGACTGATTAGTTCGCGGATCAATGGTTCAATCCGGTCCTCCGGGCATCCCTGTTTTTTGAGCTTTCTCCGAATATCCTTCCGCATCTCGCGCTTGGTATCTTCTTTTTCTGTCCAATCAATAACGCGCTTGTCCTCAATGACCTGGATGATCTCCTTGGTAAAAGCCACCTGCTCTTGGTCAGAATTTGAAAACATAACACTCCTCAATGGATGAAGCAGACCATAAAACGAGAACTCCTTGGCGTCCTTAAGACCGAGGGATTTTGCGTAGTCGCCTCTCCGTGTTTCCTGTTCACCCAACTCCATGAGTTTCAGAAGAAGCTGCGCCTCGTCCTTACGGGCCTTCTTGTTCTGTTCTATAAGCGATTCAAGTCGCTCCTTGAGCGATCCGTAGAA
>CAYILT010000118.1:1696-10341 GCA_964364055.1 uncultured Nitrospiraceae bacterium
CCTTCTTGTTCTGTTCTATAAGCGATTCAAGTCGCTCCTTGAGCGATCCGTAGAAAGCCGGGTCCTCGGCGACATGTTCCGTAATAGTCTGGCGAATCGCATATTCCATATGACTCGCCTTTGCCTTGGGGCTGGCCTTTGCCTCAAGCTTTTCCTTGAAATCAGGGGCGGTGATGTTGATTGGCTCCAGAATTTCCTCTATCCCCGTTTCCGCAATATGGGCGGAGATCAACGCTTCTACTTTCTTGCTGCAATCCTCCAGACTTAGACTGTCGTCGCGATATAGTTTCTTCGCGCCTTCTCGTAATGCTCCCAGGAACTTGAAATCCGAGACATACTGGGTTACCGCGGGATCAGGCATAAGGAAATCCATGCTTCTTGCGAATTCCCGGAATGCCGCGTCGAATTCCGCACGCACGTCAGCCGGTCGTAGTATCTCCATGCACTCCTGTAAAATAGCGTCCGCCTTTCCCTTTGAGCGGTCGATGCCTGCAATAAACTTCAACGTTGTTTTGTGCCAGTGCGCAAGATTCGCCAGTTCTTTCTTTACGTCCTCGGTCCCGAATATGCCCTCCATGTCCTCTTTTTCAAAAATAACGAGGGCCTCGGCAAGCTCCTTGCCCACACCAATATAATCGACAACAAGGCCAAAGTTCTTTCTCGGAAATGTGCGGTTAGTGCGCGCAATCGCCTGAAGAAGTGTGTGCTCCCTCAATCGCTTATCAAGGTACATGACTTGCTCTACAGGCGCGTCGAATCCGGTCAGCAGCTTGTCACACACGATCAGGAACTCAAGAGGATTTTTCGGATCAAGAAAGGCTTCTTTGATGCTCTTTTCCTTCTGTGGAGTCAGACGATACTTATCTTTCCATTCCGTATCTTCATTCCCCACGGTCATAACAACGACTGAACGGCCGGGATCAATAAGCCTGTCCAGTTCTTTTTTATACCTTACCGCCGTTTCCCGGTCCGGGCACACGATCTGTGCTTTGAACCCATTGGGCCGGATCTTATCATTGTAATGCTCGACGATATCCCGAACGATCCGCTCGATCCTGCGATCCGCTTTCGAGATTGCATCGATCGTTGCATACTTTTTTTTGAGCCGCAACCGTTCCTGGGGAGTTTTATCGTGAAATAGTTCATCAAATAACTGGTCGAGAGTCTTACCGACGACCTGCAGTTGAACAAGCCTGCTCTGGTATTTGACTCGGACGATCTCTCCATCCTCCTCGGCATTAGCAATCGTGTATGCGTCCAGGTACCGTTCGTCCGCGGGACTGAAATGACGATAGGTATTCCGGTCGCGCTTGTCCAGGGGCGTGCCGGTAAAGGCAAAGAA
Source organism: uncultured Nitrospiraceae bacterium (assembly GCA_964364055.1). Classification (GTDB taxonomy): domain Bacteria; phylum Nitrospirota; class UBA9217; order UBA9217; family UBA9217; genus JAAXXJ01. The sequence continues at coordinate 3,039 of CAYILT010000118.1, forward strand.
TGATGCATTGGGAAGCGCGTTTCTCATGTTCAGGGCGTAAAAACCGTACTGCGACCGGTGCGCCTCATCAGTCATAACGATAATGTTTTCAGCACGAGAAATCGGCTCCTTCAGTTCTTTTCTGAAGAGAAAGACCGTAGTCATGATGGTCTTGCCCGTATTGTCACTCAACAGCTCGTATAACTTCCGGTGCGTTCCACCTTTTTCTTTTATCTGGATGGGATTGGGGAAATTGCAGTTGCGGAAGGTCTTGCTGATCTGATCGTCGAGGTCGATGCGGTCGGTCACGATGAGAATGATCGGGTTTTTGAGCTTCTTTTCCTCGCGCCGCAACTTTACGGCGGCAAAGAGCATGGTCAGCGACTTGCCTGATCCCTGCCAGTGCCACACGATGCCCTTCTTTTCTTCCTCCCCGATCACACGCTTCAGAATCTTGTTGACCGCCCTGAACTGCTGATACCGGCAGACCTTCTTAATGATGCTCCCCCGGTCGTACTCGTAAACAGTAAAATTCCGGATAATGTCGAGGAGGTTCTGTTTGCTCATCACTCCGGCGATCAGAACATCCTGGGCAGTGGGTTTGTCGAAAAGGTCTTTCCGCTTAATCAATCCAGATTCAAGCATCTCCTTTACGCTCGGATGCTCCGCCATATTCGGGAATTTTTCTTTGCCCTGCTCTTTCCACTCGTGGAAATGCTCAGGCGTTGAGCCGATTGCGCCATATTTTGCGCCGAAAAGATTGATGCCGATAAGAAGCTGATTGGTGTTGAACAACTGAGGAATTTCGGTTTGATAGCGCTCTAACTGGGTCAGCGCCTTGCTCAGGCCCGTCTGTCGCGCGATGGGACTTTTACATTCGATAACAACAATAGGGATGCCGTTGATGAAAACGATAATATCAGGCCTGTCAGTTTCAATCGGGCCTTTCACCGACAACTGGTTGACGACAAGAAACTCGTTTCGTTCGGGGTGTTCAAAGTCGATCAGATAGATCGTCTTCTTCTGCCTGCCCGATCCACCATCGTGGTCAATGGCGATCCCGGCTATCAGGTCTTTGTGGAATTTCTGGTTGATCTCGGTCAGGCCCTCGGCCTGAATATGTGTAACGCGGCGGATGACTTTATCAACAGCAGCTTCAGAAATGCCGGTGTTGATCTCCTTAAGCTTTCTCCTAAGCCTTGATACCAGGACAACATCACGACGGCTCGCCCGCTTGCAGTCTTCGTGCATCTCCGGGTCCAGCGTCTCACCGTTAAGATACTCGTACCCCAGACGCCGAAGTTGCTCAATTGCGGGCTTTTCCGAAAGCGTGTCTTCGTTGAAAATTGGCTTGGCCATTATTGGCGTAATTGTACTCTAACTTTTCCCATAAGTAAAACCTGCATGAGTGCTTTTTTCTGAAATTCAAGTCTTTGCTTGTTATCTATTTCGCTATCAATTTGACGATCGATAGTAAAAAGCATGCGGGATATATTTTCTTGTTCTTCCACTGAAGGTATGCATATAGGCAGCGCGGCTAAATCTTCGCGTAAGACCCCGTTTATAGAAGTTCCCTGCATCAGTGATTTCAACTGCTTCTCCTTGGAATACAAGAACCAGTAAAGAAAATCTGGGCGCATCTTTTTAGCATCGGTGATTACACCGGTAATGTCTTGACTAATTGCAACATTAATGGGTGCAAGGGCCAACTTGCCAACTCCAGTACGCGTTACTATAAGAAGGTTGCCCTTAGGAATGACATTAGTTGCACTGCTCTTTACTCCTTCACCCGTTATATATCGCCGTATCTTCCCAACTTTCTGATTTACAAAATCCGCCCCCGTTATCCAAGGAATTTCCCCGTCCCAGTATTCTTTTTCTTTAGTGTCAGGCGTTCCACCGTTATAAAAATTTGCAACAATGCTACTTAATTTGCCTACTCCCCACTCTTTCGGTATTTTCCCGAGCGCGGATTTCTTAAACTTCTTATGCCCGATGCCGCGGGTCAGTAGTATTTGCACCAATCCTTTTTTAAGCCCGTTTGTCTTTTCGATGATTTTGTCTGTCTGCTCGATGGACTCTTCGAGAGTAGTAAGAATCTGGGCGACGTTTTTTTGCTCTTTTAAGGGAGGAAGACCTATTAACATTGATGTTAAATCTTCTCTCAAAATTCCATTTATTGAGGTCCCTTGAATGGCCGATCTTAATTTATTTTCATTGTAGTTGAAGTACCAATAGAGAAAACCAGGTGTCGTCTTTTGTGAATCAGCAATGATGCCGGTTATATCCTGGCTAATTGCAACATCAAAAGGAGTAATGGCAATCTTGCCGACGCCGGTACGGGTCACAATAAGCAAGTTGCCTTTTGGAATCACATTCGTTGCACTGTTTTTTACTCCCAAATCAGTTATATATTTTCTTACTCGTCCGAGCTTTTTATTTTCAAAGTCAGCGCCGGTAATCCACGGTAGCTTTCCATCCCAGTATTCCCTGACTTTTGTGGCAGGCGTTCCACCGTTATAAAATTGCTTGACCACGTCTTGCAATTTAACAACTTCCCAATCTACCGGAATCTTTCCTATTGGCGTTTCTTTATATTTGATTCCTGTTCTTAGGCTTCTAACCGTTACCATAATAATTTCCTTACCTTAATTTTACTCACGGATTTAAGACCGCTATTGTTAGCTGATACATTCTCATTGATCCCGAATACCCGGCCAATAAATTCAATAAAAGCTTTTTCATAATTCTCTGGTTTTACATTGGGGCCAGGAATAGCAGAAATATCTATACCACTACGAGCAAACTCATTGCCGACTATCTCCATTGCATCGCGAAGTCTCGAACTCTTCAAATACTCCGATTCAGTGGCTTGAATTTCTGTAAGAGCATTCCAAACCTCTAATAGCGCTCCATAGAGCGCTATCCAGTCTATCCAGACAGGGCGCTTTATTTCGTCTAAACCACCTCGCGATAAGAATTCCCACCACCGCTCCTGTGACAGCCAATACTCGATCTTTCGCTTTCCACGCGAGCGCGTGAGCACAAGACCTGATTTAGCGAGTTCAATCAGCGCATCCTGCGCGCCACGAGTCGAAATGCCGATGGCACTTGCCAGCTCCGATGGATGGCCGCCGTCGTGGGTCAGCAAATAGAGGATACATTCTGCCCGGCTGCTGACGCCGAATAGGGCGCGAAGCATGAACCTGATTGTCGAACCTGCGGTGGGCGAGACTTCTCGAGATTTTCTGCTTGTTTCCAGAAGCGCCCGAAAGAATCCGTACTTTGAGAATGAGTTATCAGTATCAACTCCGATAACGGCAGCAATATGTTTCTCTACGTTCTGGAGTTTAAACAGAGGCTCTCGCTCTGTCGGAATGTCCTGATAATAAAGAGCCGCTAGATTTTTCCATTTCCGTTCTTGCCCCTTAGAAGAAAGAAACTCTGACACGGCACCCATTAGGCGTCGAGTATTATCGTTCCTCTTGTTTAAAATTCCCCGCAGCCTCTGCATATCTATCCATTGGCCGTTTGTAACTAGCCAGTCCATCACTTCATCGAAAAGACGCGGCTCGTACCTACCCATATCGAGAGTGAAAACCAGCAGCGCCTCGGGATCGAGCGCCCAGTTCTCCTTTGCGACAGAGCTCCCGAGCACTCCAAGCGCGGACCATTGGCGCCACAAAAAATCAATCACATTATTAAAAAATATGTCTTTAAAGTTTTTCTGAGACATCATCATGGCCTAAATATCGCAACAAATCCTTCACGCTCTGGCGATATCCTTCTGATACATCATGCGTTACGCTCCATTGTGCCGCATCGAGAAGCTCTTGCGCACCCGGCTTCAACGCTTCAAGATCGCTGAGATGTTTCCCCGGCCCTTGATCCACTGCCGCGTAAAGCTTGAAATGAATCTGGTCGTACCTGCTCAAAAAGTGAACCATTAATTTTTTACCATATCGCTTCGTTTCGACCCTCTTCATCAACCCATTAGGAAGGCCAAACTCCACTGCAGAGGTCGGTCCTGAATTCAGCCACGTTTCAGGAAGGTTGAAGTCCCTTGCCACCCTCTTGCCTGCGTCTTCCAGTCCATCAGGAAACGGATCAGCGCTTCGGAGATAGTAGCTGCCTGCTCTATTCTCGGCAAAAGCAACGACATCCACATCTTTCGTCGTCCGGCGTACGAGGCCGAGGACATTGAGAGCAGATCCGCCGCAGACAACCAGGTCGGGGATCATGATGTTCCGTGCATCTAGAAGCTCTCCCAAGGCGCTTAATATCTTCTCTATTTCCTTGTCATCCTGGAACATGGCTATACTTTATAACCAAGTTCCTTTAGAAATTGATTCATCTTCGACTCCGTCTTGTTCCGCTCTTTCTTCAATATCTTCAACTCATTGATCACACCCTGGACATCAACCTGATCTTCTTCTTCGGTTATGTCGACGAACCTGGCTATATTAAGGTTGTAATCATTTGACCGGATTTCGTCGAGGGAGACGGGGCGGCAGTATTTTTCGATCGTTTTATAGCCGTGATAGACATTTACGATCTTTGCGATGTCCTGCTCCCTCAGCTTGTTCTGGTTTTTTCCTTCCAGATAGTCATTTGCTCCGTAAAGGAAAAAGACTTTGCCCCTCCGCTCCTTTGACTTCTTACGGTTAAGGAGAAGTAGACATGCGGGAATGCCCGTGCCGTAAAAGAGATTCGTCGGCAGTCCAATAACCCCTTCCACAAGATCCTCTTCCAAAATCCCTTGCCTGATCCGTCCTTCGGCCCCACCACGGAACAATGCGCCATGAGGAAGCACGATGCCAGCCTGGCCCGTGGGATTGAGCGTCGAAATCATATGCTGGACAAAAGCATAATCGCCGTACCCTTTGGGTGGAATGCCGAATCGAAAACGGCGATAGGGATCGTGCTCCGCTTCTTCGTATCCCCAGTTCTTGAGCGAAAAAGGCGGATTGGCGATAACGATATCGAATTCCGTGAGTTTGCCTTTTCCCGTAAGAAGCTTCGGTTTTCGAAGCGTGTCCCCCTTCTCAAGCGTGACGGTAATGCCGTGCAGAAGCATATTCATCTTGCAGATCGCCCAAGTGCCAATATTCCGCTCCTGCCCGTAGAGGGAAACATTCTTCCAGTTCTGTTTGTTCTCCCTCAGGTGATACACCGATTGAATCAACATGCCGCCCGAACCGCAGGCTGGGTCGCAGATGCGCATTTTTTCATGGGGGTCGAGCAGTTCCACGAGAAGTTTGACCACCTCTTTGGGAGTATAGAACTCACCACCCTTTTTTCCTGCATCATCCGCAAATTGAGCAATAAGGAATTCGTAGGCCCGCCCCAAAATGTCCGGATCGGAGAGATCTTTATTTCTGAGAGAAATTTTGGAAAAATGGGCTATCAGTTTCGCCAGAATTTCGTCAGGCAACCTGTCCTTATCGTTGAAATCAGTAGCTGAGAGAACGCCCTCCAGCTTTCCGACATTCTTTTCTTCAAGCGCCTCGTTTGCTATGTTGAGCATTTCTCCTAAGTTTTGGGTTTTTGTCTTCAGGTATTTCCAGTGTGCCTTATCCGGGACATGGAATTCATGTTCGTCAGGCGTCTTCCAGGCAAGCTTCTTATCACCGGTCTCCCTTTCTATCCTCTCTCCCTCCTCATCAAAAACGTCGGAAAGGCGCTTCAGGAAAAGAAGGCCAAAAATATAGTTTTTATAATCAGACGCGTCAATACTGCCCCTGAGGATATTGGCTGATTCCCAGAGATGCGCCTCGAGTTGCTCTAATGTCATTTTCGCCATACCGTCTCCCCTATAAATAAAGCAGCTTCCAAGTTTGCGTGGTAAATACTAACAAAATGGATATACTTTGTCAATATTTATTATAAAATATAGTTTAACATCAGTATAAATGATGATAATATAATTAGTTAATAGTAATTAGCATTTTAATAGAAATAATACGAGAGAAATTGCTTAGGTGTGTTTAAACGCGGGGGCAAGACCCCGTCGGCAAACTACGGGGAATGCGTTCACTGCTGGATTCAAATCTGAATCAGTCGATAAGCCTCGGCTCAAGCAGATTTCCCAATCACTATTCCTTGAACGTCCAGTAGGAATTAAGAAAGTAATTGATAAGCGTGGCGGGCACGATGCCGATGGCCTGATGGACCTGCGGGATGCCGGAGGGATCGAGGGCGCTCAGGAGCAGGAAGGTGGAATAGCTGACCGCAAGGGCAACGAAGGACACGACGTTGAACTTCAGGCCCCGGATGTGGATCTTGTCATTCATGTCCCGTTTCGAAAAGGTCCAGTAGTTGTTGAAAAGGAAGTTCGTGATGATCGAGACCTCGATGGCGATGGGCGACGCGATGAACTTGTTCAGGCCCAGGTTCATGAGCATCGTGAACGAGGCGAGGTTCACGACCACGCCGCCCGCGCCGACCACGGCAAACTTCAGGAACGTCTTGCTGCGCTCGAACCGGATCCACCAGGCGTTCAGCATGAACTCGATGATGTCGGAAAATCCCAGCTTTGTCTCGCCCCGCTTCCGGTCGACGAACTCGACCGGTATCTCCCGGACCACGGCATGGTTCAGGATCGCCTCATGCAAGAGCGATATCTGGAACGCGTAGCCCTTGACCTTGAGGGTGTCGGGATCGATCTTACTGATGAGCGGAGCGCGTATCGCGCGAAACCCCGCGGTACAATCCTTGACCTTGTACATCCCGGCCACATAGCGGGCGAACACGTTCCCCCACTTCGAGTTCATCCTTCTCAGGAAGCTCCAGTCGACCGGTATCTTCCCTCCCGGCACATACCTGCTGCCGATGACGAAGTCAGCGCCCTCGTCCAGCGCCGCGATCAGGCGGGGCACGTCCTCGGGCTTGTGGGAAAAGTCCGCGTCCATTTCCATCACCGCGTCGGCCTTCAGTTCGTTGATCGCGTGGTTCATGCCCCGGATATACGCCGCGCCCAGCCCCTGCTTCGAGCCGGTAATCAGGTGAATGTTCTTCCATGCGGGAGATTCGGACCGCACCGCGTCCGCCGTACCGTCGGGCGAATTGTCGTCCACGACCAGGATGTGCATGTCGTGCGGGACGGCGCGGAACTGCTCCTGCAGCGCCCGGAGCATCAGGACGATGTTCTCCCGTTCATTATAGGTTGGAAGGATGACGATGATCTTCATGGCTGACCATTAGTGACGTGCGAGAGTAAAAGAACGAACAAAAGAACTTCTTTGACACTGATTTGCACTGAGTGAACTATGATGGTCTCGTAAAAAGTCCGAAAAACCGTCTTTGCGAGCGTAGCGAAGCAATC
>CAYILT010000119.1:0-10246 GCA_964364055.1 uncultured Nitrospiraceae bacterium
GATGGTCTTGTCCTGCTTGATCCCCTGCAGTCGTTTGACGATCTCCGAGATCCTGAGTGCATTGTCCAGGACCACCTCGAGCCGCTTTTTCAGCTCCCCCTCGGCGCCCTCGAGGCGGTCAAGAAGCAGCTCCGTGTTCCCGATGATCGTGGTCAGCGGATTGTTGATCTCGTGCCGCATGGTAATCCCGACCTGGCCGATGGCTGCCAGCCGCTCCGCTTTTACGAGAAGCTCGCGGAGGCCCTTCTGTTCCGTGACGTCACGGGCTGCGCACTGCAGCCCCACGGGCTTGTTCATCAGGAAGATGCTCCTGCCGCTTATTTCGAGCGCGGCAAGCGTCCCGTCGGATCTTTTCGCCTCGAACTCAAAGATCCGGTCACCCATGGGGAGTTCCCCGGACAGGATGCGCTTCGCCAGGGCCCTGCCCTCGTCCGTCAGAAGATCAAAGACGCTCTTGCCGATGAGCTCGGTCTTCGGCTTGCCCAGGAACCGTTCCGTGGCCTTGTTCGCCGCGGTGAGTTCCCCATGCATATCGACCGTGAAAAGGATGTCCCGGGAGTTCTCGAAGAGGTCCCAGAATTTTTCGCTCGATTCCTTGACCTCGGCATAGAGCCGCAGGTTCTCCACCGCCATGCCGAGCTGGGCGCCGATGGTATCGAACATCTGGATGTCGGAAGGTTTGAGGTTGAAGTTCTTCGAGGGATACAGGAATACCACACCGAGAACGATGCCCCGCGACTTGATGGGGACGATAATATGAGCGTGCCCCTCATGGGACGCGCTCCTGGTATGGCGGGGATCGTCGCAGCCCTGCTCCGCGTACAGCATCTCACCGGTCCTGGCCACCATGCCGCAGAGGCACTCGCCCATCTTGATCCGCTCCTCCTGCGCGGCAAACTCCGGCGTAAGTCCCAGGTGCGCTACGAGCCGCAGGGACTCCCCATCGGGCTCGCACAGGAAGATGCCGCCTTTGGGATCCATATCCGAGAAGCTCATGAGGATCGTGCTCAGGGAATCCTGAAGCACCACCCGGAGGGATCCGGTCCTGCCCATCATGAGCGATACCGAGTTCAGGGCCGCCAGCTGCTGCGTCCGTTCCAGCAGCCTGCGCTCCAGGTCCGCGTAGGACACCCTGAGCTTCTGGGCCATTTCGTTGAACCGGCCCGCCAGCATGGCGATGTCGGTCTCACCGCGCACCTGCATCTGGTGGTCCAGGTTGCCTTTGCTGATCTCCTCGGCCCCCTCCCACAACTGGGCGAGCGGCACCGTCAGTTTCCGGTAGAGGTAGACGCCGAATGCCAGGAGAAACCCCATCATCGTGAACAGGATGATGCCGAAGAAGATGTTGATCCTCATCTTCGTTCCCTGGATCTCCTTCGCCACCGCATCCAGCCGGATGGTGCTCTCCTCCTTGTACTGCTCGAGATCCTGCTGCATCCAGGCGGCGAGACCGTCCAGATCGGACAGCAGCGTTTGAGCAAGGGCGAGGTCGGCGGGGTCGGACAGACGCAGGGCGAAGATCCTCTCCACCTTGCTCTCGATGGTGTTAAAGTCGTTCATGAGCGCCCCGAGGACCTTTGCCTCGCTCTTGCCCAGGTCGAGGGCGTTCATCTCCTTCAACATGCCGGCGGCGGCATCGTGCAAGATCTCATAGTTGCGCTGGAAATACCTGTCGCCGGTCATGACGTACTTCCGCACCATTCGGGCGGCATCGCCGATCTTCTGCTCGATGTTCCAGATCTTCCGGACCTCGAGGGATATCGTTGCGACGTTGCGGGTGGTCTGTGAGAAAATGGCGGTGATGTTCTCCAGGGAAAGGATGGTGATGGTCATGATGAGAAACATTCCCAGGCCGACCAGGACGATGAGTCTTCTATGAATGTTCATGGGCTCCTGTGCAGACAACGCGCGCCCGCTGCGGGTTCGCGTGCGTATCTCATAATACCACCGCGCAGCGCTTTCGTCCAGCGCGGGCGGATCCTGTGCCGCTACCGGGCAAGCCAAAACCATATTTACCGCGAAGGCGCGAGGAACGCGAAGGACGGCACAGCAAGAGAGGCTCTTGCTTTAATACGAGACTTACAAGATCTCCTTCGCGACCCTCGCGCCTTGGCGGTTCCAAGATTTAGTTCCGCCCTGTACGGATCAGGCCCTTTGGTTTGATCGACCTGCAGGCACAAAAGACCTTCTTTTTATCTTGTCAGAACGCCTGTCCAATATTGAAATGAAGCTCGCCCGGGCTCTCCCCGGGCTGCCGGTTGATCTTCTGACCGTAGTCGATCCTGAGGGGACCGACAGGGGTATGATACCGGAAACCCGCTCCGTAGGACGCACGAAGGTCATTGACGCGGACCGCCTGATCAACCCAAACGTTCCCCGCGTCGGTAAAGATCACGAAACCGATTCCCCTGCTCGAATGCAGGCGGAGCTCCGCATTGAACTGGACCATACTGGAACCGCCCGTGGGAACCCGGTCCCCGGACGCGCCGAGATTGTAAGGCCCGACCGAGTCCTGGGTGTAGCCGCGCACCGTCGTTCCTCCGCCCAGGTAGAACCGCTCGTGAAGCGGGACCTCCCTGGTGTCGCTGTGCGGCCATCCCATCCCGGCCCGGCCCGAAAGGGCAAGGACCAGGTACTCCGCCGCGGGCAGATACCAGGTGCTCTGGACCGTGACCTTCGTGAACTCCGCCTTGGAATTAAGGACCTTCGTGGCCTCCTTGAGGTTAACGCCATGGAGACTGCCCTGTGTTGGATTGAAGGGGTCGTCCCGTTTGTCAAGGATGATCGCGGGGCTCAGGCTGCTGATGAGCACGCGGCCGCTGTCCTCCGGGCTCAGTTCGGCAGCGGGCTGCACATTGTAGTTCTCCACGTTCTCATACTGGTAGGTCAGCGAGGTCTTGAGGCCGTCCTTCGAACGCTCGACGCCGTAGGATGCCGTCGTCTTCCGGGTCTCGTAATATATCGCACGCGACTGTTCGTTGATCCGCTTCGAGTCCGACCGGGCCAGGATGAACTTGCTCTCCAGATAGCGCTGTCCCAGAAACCACGGTTCCTGATAGGTGAACGCCTCCCGCCTCAGGATATCGCTCCCTTCGAACCGCAGGCTCGCATAACGGGCCGTGCCCCACAGGTTCCGGTGGGAGATCTCCACGAACCCCCTCAGCCGGTCCAGCGTGCCGTACCCCGCACCGAACTCCACGGCCCCCGCGGGCCGCTCCTCCACGGTGAAGAGCATGTCCTTGGTGTATTCCTTCTCGCTGGGATGGACCGGCTCGAACTTCGCCAGACTGAAATAACCGTAACGGTAGACCCGCTGCTGGCTCTTGAGGAGCGATTCATAACTATAGGGCTCTCCGGTGCGGGGCTCAAGTTCCCGCAGGATCACGGCGTCCCGGGTGTTGACATTCCCCCGGAGAATGACCTTCCCGATCGTTACCTGACGGTCCTCCGCGATGCGGTAGCTGATATTCACGACCTCGGGCGCGGCATCGACGGCTGCCCCGCTTTTCCCCTCGGGGCCGGCGGTCTCCGCTGCGGATGCCGGTTTTTTTTCGATCTCGATCCGGGTATAGAGATATCCTTTGGCCGAATAAAGGGACAGGAGCCGGTACCGGTCCTCTTCCAGAAGCCGCTCGCTGAAGGGTGCGGCGGTCTTCAATTTAAGAACGCCGGCAAGTTCCTCGCTGGTGATCGCCGCGTTCCCTTCGAACGAGACGTTCCCCGTCAGGGTCTTCCGCCCTTCAGTGATCTTCAGGTCGACGGCCGTCTTCGAGCCGTCCGCGGTACGCGTGACCGTCCTCTTGACATTCGCCGCAAGGTATCCGGCGGCGACATACTGGTCCGTGATGATATCCACGTCCTTTTCGAGAATGTCCTCCCGGAAGGGCCGCGACCGGAACCATCCCGGCTCCCGGGTGGCCATCATATCCTTGATCTCCCTGGCCGTGAAGACGCTGTTGCCCTCCACGTCGATCCCGGCGACCGAGACCTGCTGGCCTTCCTGGACCGTAAACGCAAGGTCAACGGCGCCCGGTGTTTCCGTCTTTTTCACGTCAACCTTCACCTCCGGGTAGCCCAGCTCGCGATAGACGTTCCGAATCTTGTCTACGCTGCTCTCGATGACGGTATCCGACAGGTCATGTTCCGACCAGATCAGCAGAAGGTCCCGGAAGTGCTCCGCGCACTGTTCTTCCATGACGACATCGGACCTGCCGTTATCGGGATCGAAATAGAGAAGATCCGGGAAATGCTGCTCACAGAACTTGCGGGTCCCCGGGAACGACACGGTCACCTTCGGCCCCTCGGTCCCCGCGATCTCGAGGAACGCCCGCTCATCCCGGAAGCTCATGCTGACCGGACCAGGCACCGCGGCGGGATACCCCGCCTCGGTATACTTTTTCCGGATGGCCCCGAGGTCGTCATCAAGCAGAACGTTGGTGAGGAGCGGCCGTCCTTTCCGGTTCTTCATGACCCCGAGCAGTTCCCGTTCCTTGAACACCGTGTTGCCTTTGAACCGGACGTCCTCAATAATGGTGCGTTTCGGTTCCTTCATATAGATATAGAGGACCGCCCGGTAGGGGTCAGGCGCGGGCTCATGCCGGAAGCCCACCCGCACGTTGTAGAATCCCTCGGCCTGGTAGCGGGCCTGGATGTTCGTGCGGATATCGGGGAACGTTTCCTCGCGAAGCTCCCTGCCCTCGATCCCCCGCGCCTCGTCACGGACATCACGATTCGAGAGGGCCCGGTTCCCCCGGAGAACGATACTATCCACGATCGTGACGGGCGTGAGCGTATATTCGAGCCGCACACCGCCGTTCTCCGGATAGGCGTCCACTCGGATATCACTGAACTTGTTCTCGAGATAGAGATAGCTTACCCCCTTCCGGACGGCCTCGCGCGAGAATGGATCGCCCGACTTCACTTCGACCAGCGGCAGCAGGCTTTCAACATCGGGCAGGGGCTTACCAAGATTGTCAGTGAGGATGATGGTGGTGACGGGCATTCCGGAAAGGTCGGCGGCGGAAATGGTCGCGGGCATACCTATAAGCAGAATGACCGCCAACAGGGGTCTGAAGCAGTTCATGGGATTTTTTTAGCATAGAGCGGGGGGAATGTAAAGGAAAGAAAGGGTTTGCCTGTGCTACGATCCGGTCATGGCCATCCCCTCTCGCATCATCGGCAGAACCAGGCTGAACGTATCGCTGTCCGCTCAGGGACGCTCCCTTCAGTTCCTTAATGGTTTCAGTTTCTCCTTCATGGCCTTGCCGGCCTGCCATGCCCTGCCGACGCTCTCGCCCACGGCCCAGTACCCGTTATCGGGCATGGTGAGCAGGAAGGGCCTCACTTTCTTCACATCAGGCTTCCCGTCCGTCAGGAACCGGTCCTCGGTGTAGATGTTGACGATCTCGCCGATGAAGAACGTATTGGTCGGCAGGTCCACGGTCCGGACGATCCTGCATTCCAGATTGATCGGGCAGGCCGTGATCATCGGCGCCGCCTTCAGTTCGCCGGAGAAGACCTCGAAGAGGCCGGACTTGTCGGTGTTCTTCCCCGAGACCAGGCCGGTATAGTCCGTCACCTCCACCATGTCCACGCCCGGGACATTGATGCTGAACTCGCCGGTCGTGCGGACCGCGGCGTTGGACGCATGCCCGTTGTTCACACAGATGCCCATCATGGGCGGGTTGAAATTCGCCCGCATGACCCAAGCGCCATGAAGTTCGGTTTCCCATTGTGCAGCGTGCCCAGGATCGTCTGGGTCCAGGGGAGGCAGAACAGGTTCTTTTCGATCGTGATCTTTTTCATACGATAGGCTCCTTTTCCCGAACGTGCGCAACAGTGTTTCCGGTTCGGGACCACGGAAGATTATACAACCGAAAAACATCTTATTAACAAAACCGCCGCGATCCTCGGCGCTTATCCCCGGTCCGGGACCTTGCCGTAATAGCACCGAAGAGGCGCACCGGCCACGCCGAGCAGGCAGTAGCCGCAATCGATGCACCGCGAACGGTCCTGCCTTCCCTGCCGGAACCGCTCGACGATGTCAGGCTCGATGATGAAGGGCCGGGAGAGGGACACGCAGTCGATGTCCTTCCGGGTTATGATCCCGGTGATGTCCTGCAGGTTCCGGATCCCGCCGACCACGATCACGGGGATGGTGACAGACCGTTTGATAAGCTCCGCGGCGGCCACGTTGTAGTTGTACAGCGGTGTATGGGTCTTGCCGAGGAGCGGCGCGATCGTCTTGAGCAACCGCTTCTGGAATGCCGACCGCTCCCGATAGCCCGGCATGAGACCGAGGAGTGCGTCAACGGGCAGTTTGGGCATGCGCACCGTATACAGGAAGTCGCCATACCCGCAGGACACCTCGATGGCATCGCATGAGCTTTCCTGAAGAAGTCGGGAGATCGCGATGACATCCTGCTCCGTCAGCCCGTTCCTGAACTCATCGTGCGCGCTGATCTTGACGAGGATGGGATAGCTCCCCACCTCCTGGCGCGCCCGCCGCAGGATCTCCGTGACGATTCTCATCCGGTTCTCGACCGTGCCGCCCCATCTGTCCTTCCGCTGATTGAGCTTCGGCGAGATGAACTCGGACAACAGGTAGCCGTGCGCCGCGTGGAGCTGCGCGCCGTCAAAACCGGCCTTCCGGGCGCGCGCGACGGCAGCGACAAATGCGTCGATGACCGCGAGGATATCCGTCTCGCTCGCTTCCTTGCAGGCGTCGCCGTAGTCGTTCTTCCGGCGACCCGGGCCGATCACTTCCTCTCCCGAGAGTTTCCCGTTGGACCTGCTGCCTCCGTGGGCGAGCTGAACGATGACCGGCGTTCCAGAACTTTTTAGCCGGTCATTGATGCCCTTATAGATGTCGACATAGGCATCGCTGTCGAACATCCGCATGTTGGCGAACGTCCTGCCGTTCCGTTTGACGCCCACATACCCCGTAATGATGGCGCCCGCGCCGCCCGCGGCAAGCCGGTGATAGATCTTCTCCAGACCGTCCGTCGGCATCCCATCGGGATGGGCCGTGCCTTCATGGGTGGCGGAACGGATGATCCGGTTCTTGACGCGAAGGGTCCCGAGGGACCAGGGCTCGAATACGTTCTTCATGAGGCCTTCACCACGATCTTTCCCCTCGTCCTTCCTGCCTCGCTCGCGGCAAGGGCGTCCTTGACCCGGTCGAGCGGATAGACCTGGTCGATAACCACCCGGACCTTACCCCCCTTGATCTGGTCCATCATCCAGGCGATGTCAGCCGTGCTCGGCTTGACCCACATGGACCGCGCCTTCCTCGCCGGCAGAAAGGTCGTGATGAACTGGAGAAGGATGGTGGCGTTCGGCAGGGTGTTCACGTAGATGCCGCGGCCGGTCAGGGACTTCTTGCATTCACCGAAGGAGCGCATGGATACGGCGTCGAAAACAAGGTCATACAGCGCGCTGCCTTTGGTGAAATCTTCTTTCAAATAATCGATGACCCGGTCCGCTCCGAGGCTTTTGACGAACTCCGCGTTCCTGCCGCTCGTGACCGCGGTCACCTCCGCGCCGAAGATCTTCGCGATCTGGACCGCGAAATGGCCGACCCCGCCCGATGCCCCGTTGATCAGCACCTTCTGACCTACTCCGATCCCGCCATGGTCCCGGAGCGACTGGAGTGCGGTCAGGCCCGCGATCGGAAGGCTAGTAGCCTGCTCGAAGGAGATGCCCTCCGGAATGGGGTAGACCGTCGCTTCCGCCGTGCATGCGTATTCGGCGAAGGCGCCGAGCCGCTTGACGCTGGTGTACATGACCACCCGGTCGCCCTTCCGGAACTTCGCCGCGCCCGCCCCGGTCTCGAAGATCTCCCCGGCGCACTCGCACCCCAGCACCTTGGGGAATTTCGACCCGGTGAATATCTTCACGTGTCCGTAGCGGACCTTCCAATCCACCGGGTTGACGCTCGCGGCATGGACCCGTACCACGACCTCTCCCGGCCCGGCAGTTGGCACCGGAACATCCTTCACCTCGACCACCTCGTTGCCGCCGTAGCGGCTGAAGACTGCTGCCTTCATTGCGCACCTCCCTCACACTGTCTGCCTGGCATTTCTGATTATAGAGACTGCGATCCTTTTCGTCAAGACGAGGCTGAACGCAGTCAGGAATTTGCCGTCATCGTTTCGGGAAAAATGCTATATTCACAGCAGAAGGTGTCGCCATCATGCTCATGACAAATACTCCAAGGAGGGGAACATGAAAAAGAACTGGGTCCTCATCGCGCTGATCTTTGTCGTTTGTGGATTCGCGGTCTACGGGTACGGGCGGTATGTGGCCTTCCCCAGCCCGGAGAACTGCAAGGCCTGTCATTATATCAAGCCCTATTACGATAAATGGGCGACCTCGACGCACAAGATGGTCCCCTGCCTGAAATGCCACGTCTACACCATGGAAAAGGCGGTTGCGTCCCAGTTCCTGTTCCTGGCCGGGTCCTTCAACCCGCGGCCCCTGTCCAACGTGCCCGACGCGAACTGCCTCCAGGGCGGATGCCACGATAAGCGCCTCGTGGAGTCCAAGGTGCTCTTCACCAAATGGAACATCAGCTTTGACCACAAGCCCCACTTCTCGGACATGAAACGGGGCATCAAGCTCCACTGCCGGAGCTGCCATTCCGACATCGTCCAGGGCGAGCACGTGAAGGTCTCGAAGAACGTCTGCTACCTCTGCCACTTCAAGGGGGCCAAGCCCGGCGAGGCCGTGACCGGCTGCCCGTCGTGCCACACCGCGCCCAAGGACATCATCAAGGTGGACGGCAAGTCCTTCTCCCATGCCGCGGCGCTCAAGGCCGGCAGGAAGTGCGGCCAGTGCCACACCCAGATCACCCGGGGCGAGGGCTTGACACCGAAGGACAAGTGCTTCTTCTGCCACGTGGACCGCGCCGACAAGATCGGCGAGGTGAAGCTCATCCATGAGAAGCATGTGGGCAAGAAGCAGGTGGACTGCCTGTGGTGCCACGACAAGATCGAGCACGGAAAGATCAAGATGAGCAAGACGGCGATATGAGATAATGAACGGATGCTCAGGCCGGGTCCCTCACGGGTCCCGGCCTTTTTTTCTTGGCCGATGAACGAACGCTTCCGATGCCATCCTCCCGGTCAGCGCGAAAAAGGCGATTCCTTTTTATCCCTTTCTCCGGTACATTTCAGGACAAGGACACGTGCTTATGGAAAAAATCACCCTCGGCATCAGCTCCTGCCTCCTCGGCTATAAGGTACGTTACGACGGCGGCCACAAACTCGATCCGTTTCTTGTCGGGACCCTCGGCCAATATATTGAATGGATCCCCGTCTGTCCCGAGGCGGCCTGCGGCCTCGGCATTCCGCGTGAGGTCATGGCGCTTGAGGGACATCCTACGACTCCACGCCTCAAAACCGTCTGGACCGGCATAGATCATACAGCGCGCCTCCAGAAGAGGATTAAAGGAGAACTTAAGGTCCTCGCTGAAATCGATATCAGCGGCTTCGTGTTCAAGGCCCGCTCGCCGAGCTGCGGACTGCGGGATACAAAGGTCTTCGACGCGAAATGCCGGGTGAGAAGCCGTGGCCCGGGGCTCTTCGCCAGGGCCGTCATGGATGCGTTTCCCATGCTGCCAGTGGAGGACGAGGGACGGCTGCACGATCCCGGCCTCAGAGAGAACTTCATTGAACGGGTCTTCGTGTACCGGCGCTGGCGTGAGTATATAAAGGAAGACGGCTCGCTTCGCAGCCTGGTCGCGTTCCACACGGACCATAAGTACCTGCTCATGGCGCACAGTCAGAAGCATTTCCGGGAGCTGGGAGTCATGGTTGCAGCTCGAAAATGCGTGCGCCGGGATAAGCTGCTCGCAGATTATCTTGAAGTATTGATGGAAGGGCTACGGCTCCTCGCCACGCCGAAGAAGAACACGAATGTCCTTCAGCACATGGCGGGATACTTTAAGGATACATTGTCAGCCGACGAAAAGAAGGAACTGCTGGAAGTGATAACGAACTACCATGACGGCCTGGCGCCGCTCATCGTCCCCATCACCCTGCTGAGGCACTATGCGCGGAAATACAAGGAAGACTATCTCGCCAGACAACACTACCTGAACCCCCATCCCCTGGAACTTATGCTTCGCAACCACGTATAGCGCTGCCGTCCATCTGTCCGCCTGAGGATCGCCGGTTCAAATAGAATAGAAATAGAATAGAATAGAATAGAATAGAATAGAATAGAATAGAATAGAATAGAATAG